>NZ_JBEZLW010000020.1:0-39815 GCF_040652395.1 Streptomyces sp. NPDC048269 | reverse complement strand
CGGCGGCAGCCGGCCTCACCGCACGGAAAACGGCAGTACGCTCACTGTCGGCCGGCCCGTCGGCGACGGCAGCCTTCGGCTCCGCCGGAGCGGAATCGGCAGGCGCATCGGCCGGGGCCGCCTTCGGCTCCGCCGGACGCGAAGCGGAATCAGCAGGCTTCGGCCGTACGGAAGCGGAATCCGCCGCATCGACTTCGGCTTCGGCTTCGGCTTCGGCATCGGCATCCGAACTCGGGGTCGGCGCGGAAGCGGAGGCCGACTCCGCCCGGCCGGAGGTCTCGGCGGGGCCGGGGACCGGCGTGGACACCGCCGGCCCGCTCCCCGGTTCCGGGGTCCGGTCCTCCTCCGAGGGGGACTCGTCGGCCGTGGCGACCCACGCCGCCACCGCGTCCCGCAGCGGATCCCGCTCCCCCGCAGGGGAATCGGCACCCGCGGAAGGTTCGCCATCCGCAGAGGGATCGGCCCCCGCAGAGGGATCGCCATCCGCAGACCGCGGCCGGAGCACCGACAGCCTCGGGTCACGCTCCGCGGAGGTCGACGCCGCCCCCGGCGCTCCTTCATCAACCGACTTGTCGGGGGACTCGCCCGCCACCAGTTCCTCCTCCATCGTCGCCACGTCCGGCAGTCCGAATGTCTAACAGTGTCCCGTCTAGGGGGCATCGCCCACGTGCTAGACGAGAACGACATAGCTGCGGGTTCCCCCACAAAGCGGCCACGCGCTCTCGACAGATGAATGTGAGAGGCGTCACCCTGTCACTCATCCACGCGGGGAGGCATGGATGGGCAGGAGCCGCAGAACAATTCCGGAGGAGCTTCTGCTGCTCGCCTTGGACCCGGCCACGGGTACCACGGCGCAGCCGCAGTCGCTCGACCTCGGCCTGGCCGGGGCACAGCTAGTGGAGCTGGCTCTGGCAGGACGGATAGCCCCTGACGGGGATCGTATCGCCGTGGTGATGCCACGGCCGACAGGAGATCCGACTCTGGACTCCGCACTGGAACTGCTGCGCAGGCGCGGCAGCCCGGTACGGGCCGTCCACTGGATCGGCGGACCCCGATTGGGGCTCCGCCAGATTTACCTCGCCCACCTGGAGCGCTGCGGCATGGTCCATGCCGTCGCGGGACAGATGTGCGGGGTGCTGCCGACGACTCGCTACCAGGCGACGGACACGGAGATCAGCCGGGAGATCCGTGCCCGGCTCGACAGTGCGATCCGCACCGGCGTACCACCGGACCCGCGGACCGCGGCGCTCGCCGCACTGGCCCACGCGGTCGGACTCGGCAAGCACCTGTACCCCGGCAACGAGGGTCGGTCGTCCAGGTCCCGGCTGCGGGACCTGATCCGGCACGACCCGATGGGCGGACTCGTGGCGCACGCCGTGATGGACGTCCAGAACGGTGTGGCCGCACAGCCACGCCGTGACCGCGCACCGGCACCGCCGGCCCGTGCCACGGCGAGCAGCGTTCCGCTGCAGCCGCGCCGGACGGGTGCGATGGCCCGCGCGGCCGCGCACTGATCCACCCGCTCCATCGCATTGCCATCGCCGTAACCGACGTCCGCAAAGACCCGGTTCGGGAGCCGCCAGCGCGCGGGGTGACGAGGCCGGTACACCGGTCGCGGCGCCCCGCGCGTCTGTTTTCCCGCCCGTTCCCCAGCGGTGGCGCCCGCTTCGGTGGCAGTCTGCTCGACATCAGACACACAGAGAGACCGCGACAGAAGAAGGCGGAGGTGCCGTTCACGTGGCGTCCAATGTCAATCCCACCGTCCGACGCCGCCGACTGGGCATGGAGTTGCGCAAGCTCCGCGAGGACAAGGGCATGACGGCCGAACAGGTCGCCGAACGCCTGCTCGTCTCCCAGTCCAAGATCAGCAGACTGGAGAACGGCCGCCGTTCCATCAGCCAGCGCGACGTCCGCGACCTGTGCGAGGTGTACGAGGTGGAGGACCCCCGGCTGGTGGACTCGCTCATGCAGATGGCCAAGGACTCCCGGCAGCAGGGCTGGTGGCACGCCTTCGGAGACATCCCGTACAGCGTCTACATCGGCCTGGAGACGGACGCCGCGAGCCTGCGCACGTACGAACCGCTGGTGATCCCGGGGCTGCTCCAGACCACGGAGTACGCCCAGGCCCTCGTCCGCGGCGCGTGGCCGGAGACGGCGCCGGCCGACGTGGAGAAGCGCGTCCAGGTGCGGATGCACCGGCAGAAACGGCTCTCCGAGACGGACAACAACAACCCGGAGATCGGGCCGCTGCGCCTGTGGGCGGTCATCGACGAGGCCGCGCTGCGCCGGCGCGTGGGCGACGCCCAGCTGATGACCCGGCAGCTGGAGTACTTGATAGAGCAGTCGGAACAGCCGCACGTCACCGTGCAGGTGATGCCGTTCTCGCTCGGCGCGCACCCCGGGGTCAACGGCCAGTACGCCATCCTGGAATTCCCGGACGCGTCCGACTCGACCGTGGTCTACATCGAGGGCGTGACGAGCGATCTGTACCTGGAGAAGGCCAACGACGTGCAGAAGTACAGCGTGATGTACGAGCACCTGCGCGCCCAGGCCCTCAATGTCGACCAGACGCGGGAGTTCATCTCCGGGATCATCGACCACTACGCGGGCAAGGGCGAATAGGTCCACAGGAATCCGGGATGGTCCGGGGCGGGTTCCGGGGCGGGTTCCGGGGCGCATCCGGGAGGGTGACGGGCAGCGGGCCGGTACGGTACACCGTCACTCCCCGGCCGCATAAGCCCTGACTGGAATATGCCACCCGGTCGGGTGAACGGCTCCTTCACCTATCAGGGGCTGCGGGTAGCGTCGATCACGTCAGCCGGAGAAGTGGCCGACACGCCAACGGAACTACTCGCTGAACCGGAGAGAAACATGGCTATTCGCCAGGGCGCCACGGACAACTGGACCAAGTCCTCCTATTCCGCCAACGGTGCCTGCGTCGAGGTCAAGTCCCCCGTCATGGAAGCCATCGCGGTCCGCGACTCGAAGGTGCAGGACGGCCCGTCCCTCACCTTCGCGCCCGGCTCCTGGACCTCGTTCGTCGACGGTGTCACCGAGGGCCGGCTGGGACGCCTCGCCTGAAGGTCACGGCATGTGCCCCAGCCGTCCCGGATGCACCATCCGCATCACTCGCACTACCGGCACTACCCGCACCACCGGTACCACCCGCACGACCCCGCACCACTGACTGGAGCCCTCTCGACTGGCCGCCGTCCTGGCCGAGGGGGCTCGGCCACGTCCGGGTCCGCCTGGGTCCGCCCGGGCCCACCCAGGTCCGCCCGGGTACGGTCACCGCAGCTGGTCGACGTACCGGTCGGTCCCCGGAACCGTGGGGATGAACGGCGCCACGAGCTCCACCCGCCCCAGCCCCGCCTCCGCGACCTCGGCGTCCAGCCCCTGGAAGTGGCTCCAGCAAGCCTGCTCCCGGGGGTCCTGCTCCAGGAACCACAGCAGCGTGAGGCGGGTGTCGACCCCCTCGACCTGCTTGACGTACGTCATCCGGTCGCCGGGCAGCGGGGTGGGCCGGAAGACGGTCACCATCGCCGCCGGAGAGCCGTGCAGCCGCCCGGGCAGGGCGCGTACGCGCAGCCACTCCAGCAGTTCGGCCCGCTGCTCGGGCCCGTCGGCGTCGACGACCTGCACGACGAGTCCCGCGTACGGGTGGTCGAGGGCGTGGAAGTCCCGCGGGCCGGCGGCCCCGTCGCGGTAGACGGTGGCCTCGTGGTCCTGGAAGGCCGTGAACACGTGGGTGCGGTCCTGGTAGACCCGGCCGTCGCGGTTCAGCCTCTTGTTGATCCCGACGGTCCACTTCATGTGCTCGTCGTAGCGGCCCTCGGTGACCCAGTACGTCGATATGTAGCAGCCGGCGGTGACCGGCTGCGCGACGGCCGACTTCTCGGGGTAGCGCAGCCCCTGGAGCTCGCGGGTGGCCACCCAGCGGCGGCCCGCGTACATCCAGGGCATGGCCATGGCGCCGGCGTAGTAGTGGTCGTCCTCGTACCAGCGGTTGTACGCGTACTCGTGTCCCGGGTGCGGCTCCACCATGGTGATCAGCGCGTGGCCGGGGCGGACCCCGTAGGGCCCGACGGCCGCGAGCCCGGCGTAGTCGTCGGCGCGGGTGTCCTGCTGCGGCTGCCGGTCCTGTTCTCCTGTCGTCATGGGACCGGTCTAGCTGATATGGCGTCAGATGGGGAGGGTCCGGAGACCGTTCACGATGTGGCACATAGATGCCGTCTGCATCTTTCTCTGGCTACGATGCGCGCACCCGACTCCCCGAGGAGCTCCCGTGCCCGCTGAAGCCGCCCTCTCCGCCACCCTCGCGCCCCCGCCCGCCTTCGCCGCGCGTGCCGCCTCGGTGGGGGTTCGCCCGTACGCGAGATCCTCGCGCTCACCGAACGGCCCGGGATCATCTCCTTCGCCGGCGGCCTTCCCGCGCCCGAACTCTTCGACACCGAGGGACTGCGGGCCTCGTACGACGCGGCCTTCGCGGCCTCCGCGCGGCGCGCGCTCCAGTACTCGACCACCGAAGGTGCGCCGGAGCTGCGCGCGGCCGTCGCGCGGCGGGCGACGGCGCGGGGGCTGGCGACGGACGCGGACGACGTGGTCGTCACCTCGGGCTCCCAGCAGGCCCTCACCCTCATCACGAGCGCCCTGATCGAGCCCGGGGACGTGGTCCTTGTCGAGAACCCCACCTACCTGGCGGCGCTCCAGTGCTTCGGACTGGCGGGGGCGCGGGTGGTGGCCGTCCCCTGCGACGAGGACGGCATCCTCCCCGACGCGCTGGCGGAGGCCGTCGTACGGGAACGCCCCAAGCTGCTCTACACCGTCCCCACCTTCCAGAACCCGACGGGCCGCACCCTGCCGGGGGTCCGGCGGGCGGCGGTGGCGGAGACGGCGGCGCGCCTCGGGCTGTGGCTCGTCGAGGACGACCCGTACGGGGAGCTCCGCTACGAGGGCGCGGAGGTCCCGTGGCTGGCGGCCCACCAGGGGGCGGAGGACCGCACGGCGCTGCTCGGCAGCTTCTCGAAGGTCATGGCTCCGGGATTGCGGCTGGGCTGGCTGCGGGCCCCGGCGGCGCTGCGCCGGGCCGCGGTGGTCGCGAAGCAGGCGGCCGACCTGCACACGTCGACGGTGGACCAGCTGGCCGCGGCCCACTACCTGGCCGCGACCGACCTGGACGCCCACGTCGACACGGTCCGCGCCGCCTACCGGCCGCGCCGCGACGCCCTGTTGGCGGGCCTGTCCGACGTCCTCCCGGCGGGCTCCGAATGGAACCGCCCGGAGGGCGGCATGTTCGTCTGGGCCCGCCTCCCGGAGGGCCACGACGCGACGGCCCTCCTGAAGACGGCCATCGCCCACGAGGTCGCCTTCGTGCCGGGCTCCCCCTTCTTCACGGGCACCCCGGACCCCCGCACCCTGCGCCTGTCGTTCACGACGCACACCCCGCAGGAGATCGGGCGTGGCCTGGAGCGGCTCGGACGGGCGGCGGGCAAGCCGGCGGCCTAGAGCGGGACGCGGGGGCGAGGTCCGCCGACCGGCACCGAGAGGCCTCGGGTTCCATCAGACGGCCAAACGCTTCCGTCTGGCGGCGGCCAGGATCCGTCCGGGGCGGCGATGAGGCCGAGAGCCGATTGCTTCCGCAACGAACACTCCGACCCGGCAGCAGGAGCCGGGCTTTGACACCACCAGCAATAAGGCACCAAAGAACCTGGCTCGATATGTGCGCTACCAAACAGTAAAATTGGCCGCCTCTGCTGCGTCATGCGAAGGTATGTTCGATCGGAGCCTCGGGGGTGGGGCGCTAGGTCGGACGTTCGCCGAATGGCCGTGCAGCAGGGGGGCTTCGGGTGGGATTCGACGAGGAGTGGGGTCGGCTGCGATCGGAAGCAGCTGAACGGATGGCTTCAATGCCATCACCGAAGGTTGTCAGCCAACCGCAGAGTGTTGATCCGGTGGCTGTGGCCCGGGCGGCGGTGCTGGATCGGCTGGCGGATTTCCGTGCCGGGGTGGTGTTGGTGCCGTTGGACGAGCGGGGCGGGTTGTGGACTGCCGAGCTCGGCGGGCTGGACTGGATCTGTGCGTTCTCCGGTGAGGAGACGCTGGCTCGTTTCGCCGAGGCCCGGGGCGAGGCGGAGCGCGAGTGGGAGTACCGGCGGGTGGTGGGGGCGCGGTTGCTGGATGAGGTGATACCAGCGCTCGACTTCCCGTGCGGGGTGGCGTTGGACGCGGCGGGACCGGACGGCATCGTGTTCCCGCCGGTGCGCGGGATCGTGCCGGATGCGGCTGCGCTCGACGGTCAGGTGGTGGCGTGAGCGGGGACGGAGCGGATCTCGACGTCTCCAAGCAGGCGTTGGGGCAGATCGCGAAGGGGATCACGGACAGTCTGGCCGAGCTGAAGGAGCTCGGCTCGGCGGGTTCGGCCGGCGTGGGCGGCGGATTCACCGCCCTCGGGCTGTCGGGGATGGAAACCGGGCACGAGGGCCTGACGTCCTCGCTGGGCACGTTCTGCGAACGCTGGGGCTGGGGGGTGCGCACCCTCATCCAGCAGGCGAACACGTTCGCGTCGAACGTGGGCTTGTCGGCGGGTGTGATGCACGAGCAGGACCAGTACGTCCAGGGCAGTTTCAAGGTGCTGACGAACGCGGCGATGGGCAATCCGTACGCGGCGGAGAAGGACGTCATCGCCAAGGACTGGGGCGAGGTCTTCTCCGACAACCCGTACACGCAGTTCAGGGATGCGGACTACAGCCAGGAGTCCGCCGACCGGGCCCGGGAGAACAGCAAGGAGGCCTGGAAGAGCGCGGTGCGGGACGTGAACAGCTCGCAGATCGTGCCGGCCAACCAGTTCATCGATGCCGCCGGGCTGCGGGACGAAATGGACGGCATGGTGGACGAATTGGCCGGCCCGGCACCCGAGGCGCAGCAACCGGGGGATGAGCACTGATGGCGGGCTGGGGCGAGGCGCTCGGCGAGGGACTCGGAAAGATCGAGGACACGGTCGGCTCGGCCGGGAAGGTCATCGGGCACGGGGTCGACAGGGTCACCGAGGCGATCGGGGCGGGCCTGGACTACGCCGGTGCGCACGACTGGGCGGACAAGGTCGAGGACTGGGGCGACAACTACGCCTCAATCCGGGGAGCTTCGGTCCGCGAACAGCAGCTCGGGCAGACCGAGCAGGCCAACGAGCTCGTCCACGGCTCGCCCTCCGCGATCCGCGAATCGGCCAAGCACTTCACCGACTTCCACGCCGCGTTCGACCGGGTGGGGCAGGGCATGAAGGCCCTGGACTCCGGCCACTGGAAGGGCCAGGCTGCCGACGCGTTCCGTGAGAAGTTCGCGATGCACCCCACCGACTGGCTGCACGCCGCGGACGCCTGCGAAGCCGCGGGAGGTGTGCTCGAACGGTACGCCGAGGTGGTGGAGTGGGCGCAGAAGCAGGCGCAGCAGGCAGTCGACCTCCACAAGGCGGCGGTCAAGGCGTCGAACGACGCCCGAGAGGCCTACGCCGAGAAGGCCGGTGCCCACGAGACGGCGGTGAAGGCCGGCAAGGATCCCGGCCCGAAGCCGGTGCAGGGCGCCGACCCAGGTGAAGCGGCCCGCGACAGGGCCCACGAGATCCTCAACGAGGCCCGCAGACAGCGCGACGATGCCGCCGCCTCCGTCCAGAAGATCCTTGAGGCGGCGCTGGCCCACGCCCCGGCCGAACCGTCCGCGGCGGACAGGGCGAAGGCCGGCCTCCTCGACTACCAGCAATCCCAGGTGGTCGAGCTCACCCACGTCATGGGCGGCGTGGTCAAGGGCACCGCGGGCATCCTGAGCTTCGCCCGCGGCCTGCACCCCAACGACCCGTACAACCTGTCGCACCCGGCCGAGTACGAGCAGAACCTCAACATGACCCTCGCCGGCCTCGTCTCCACCGCCTCCCACCCGGAGCGGATCCCCGGCCCGATGATCGACGCCTTCAAAGAAGACGGCAGCGAATTCGGAGGCCGGCTCCTCCCCGATCTTCTCTTCGGCACCAAAGGCCTCGGCGGCGCCCGGGCGGGTCTGCGGACAGGCCTCCGGGAAAACCTCGCGGGAGCCAGGCACAGCGGTCTCGACAGCCATACGAGCCGCGGTTCGGGTGCTCCGCTCCCGGCCCCCGATGCAGTGAAAAAGGCCATCATCGAAAGCAAGCCTGAGTTGTCCAAGCGGCAGTGGACGGACGACGACGGGCGGTACTACGCCACCCGCGTCATGAAGGGAGGTCGACCGGACGGTGAGACCGTGCTTGCCGGGCATGGCTACATCGAGTCGGGCGCCGGCGAGATCGCCGTACCGCCCGGCACGCATATATCCTTCTACATTCCGCACGGTGAACGGATTCCCGGCCTAAACGGTGTTGCCGTAGAGGGCGGATCCTATCCGGGAGGTGCAGTGGAGACGTTCGGACCAGGCCAGAAAATTCCAAACTACACGCTCGCACCTCCTCAGGCCATCGGAGGAAACGGATTCACTGTGTACGAGAACTCAACAACCGTGGCGCAACGGACACAGCTGGCCGATCTCCTCAAGGAGAACATGGGCAACGTCCACTGGGCCGCATGCCGTGAGTACAAATATTAGGGGATGAGGCAGAAGTGGGATCGACCCGATGAATGAGTGGGTTCTTACAGATGTGTCGCTCGTCGTCAGAAAGGCGGACCTTGATCCGGGGGAGGTGACGGAACGGCTCGGGCTGCAGCCGACCGCGGTCCGGGCTCCGGGGGCAGACCGTTGGGGGCCGCCGGGCGAGACAGACGGACAGTGGCGGCTCACGAGCGATGAGCGGACCGCCAGGATCCTTCCGGATCAGCTGAGGGAGATCCTGAGCGCGGCGGAAGGCTGCGAGCAGGAATTGCACGCGCTGCAGAGGGAAGGCTGCACAGTCTCTCTGGCCGTGTACGGATTCGCCGGCCACGGGGCGCGGATTTTTCTGCCCGCGGACACGGTTTCCAGGTTGGCTCGTCTCGGATTTCCCCTGACGGTGACGCCCAATCTGAACGACAGATGAGTGACGGAAGGATGGTTCAGCCATGAGCGCCGCCGGCGAATGGCTCGAGACGAGGGCCGCGGTTGTGGTCACTAAAACTGATATTGATCGGCAGTTCGTGTCCGGCGTTCTCGGCCTGGCTCTTGAGGATCCGGCTACGAGCCAGGGCGCGGATTGCTGGGTCTGGCGGCCCGAGCTTTCGACAGGCTCTGTTTCGGCCGGCCTGGAAGAGCAGATCGACTCGCTGGCCAAGCAGCTGCATCCCAGGGCGGAGTCGGTACGGAGGCTACTGGAGACCGGTCACCACGTGCAGGTGGACATCACCGGTACGGCGGCCACCGGGGCAGTACTGACACTCTCCGCAGGACTTCTCCGGGAAGTGGGGTCGTTGGGCCTACCGATCGGCCTCACCTGCCTGACGGCTGCCGGGGTGCCGGAAGAGGATCCGCTCAGCTGGCTCGACGACTGACTCCGGGATTACCAGGGGGGTGGGCGCCACGCCGCCACCGAGAGCCCGGATGACACGGATCCCCGGATACATGGACACGCGGGATGACACAGAGCCTCTCACCCATGAATGCGAGATCACTGGCACGCCTTCTGGCACAAGTGAGGGCGTCCGGGGCCGCAACCACTTGGACCTGCCGCCCATGACCATGCCCCCTATTTGCGGAGCGGAGTGCGGGCCACAACGATTCCGACCCTCCGAGCCGCCGCGCCCCTTCACAACCCCGGATGACACCCCTAGCCTGACGGGTCGTCAGATTTGTTCTGTCTGGAGGCCCGTCATGCTGCTGCAAGGGAAGACCGTCATCGTCTCCGGAGTCGGGGCCGGGCTCGGACATCAGGTGGCCGCCGCCGTCGTGCGTGACGGCGGGAACGCCGTCCTCGGGGCGCGCACCGAGGCCAATCTGGCCAAGTCGGCCGCCGAGATCGACCCCGAGGGCGCGCA
Source organism: Streptomyces sp. NPDC048269 (assembly GCF_040652395.1). Taxonomy (NCBI): domain Bacteria; kingdom Bacillati; phylum Actinomycetota; class Actinomycetes; order Kitasatosporales; family Streptomycetaceae; genus Streptomyces; species Streptomyces sp. NPDC048269. The sequence goes on along the minus strand of NZ_JBEZLW010000020.1, from coordinate 29,853 downwards.
CACCGCCCATCTGGCCACGGACATCGGCGACGAGCGGCAGTGCGAGGCCCTGGCCGAGCTGGCGCGGGAGCGGTTCGGCCGGATCGACGCCGTCGTGCACGTCGCCGCCTGGGACTCGTACTTCGGCGGGCTCGAAGACGCCGACTTCGGGACCTGGCAGCAGATCATCGACGTGAACCTGCTCGGGACCCTGCGCATGACCAGGGCCTGCCTGCCCGCGCTCAAGGAGCGCGGCGGGTCCGTCGTGATCATCGGGACGCAGTCGGCGGTGGCCGCGCCCAACGAGGTCCAGCAGGCCGCCTACGCCGCCTCCAAGGGGGCCCTGACCTCCGCCATGTACTCCATGGCACGCGAGCTCGGGCCCCACCGGATCCGCGTCAACACCGTGCTGCCCGGCTGGATGTGGGGGCCGCCCGTGCAGGCCTTCGTCACCTTCTCCGCCCACACCGAGGGCGTCCCCGAGGCCGAGGTCCACGCCCGCCTCACCGGGCGCATGGCGCTGCCCGACCTCGCCACCGACGGAGACGTCGCCGACGCCGCCGTCTTCTTCGCCTCCGACCGGGCGCGGGCGATAACCGGCCAGTCCTTGCTGGTCAACGCCGGTGAGCTGATGAGATGAGCCACTCCACGGCCACCCCAACGCCGGAACGTCGGATCGTATGCTCGGCCCATGACCACTCCGAGTGACGCTCCGACCGAAAACGCGATGCGCCGCGCGCTCCGGCGGGCCCGCGACGGCGTCGCGCTCGACGCGACCGAGGCAGCCGTACTCCTCCAGGCGCGCGGCGAGGCCCTCAAGGACCTCGCCGCCTCCGCCGCACGGGTAAGGGACGCCGGGCTCGCCGCCGCCGGGCGCCCCGGTGTCATCACCTACTCCCGCAAGGTCTTCATCCCCCTCACCCGCCTCTGCCGCGACAAGTGCCACTACTGCACCTTCGTCACCGTCCCCGGCAAGCTGCGCAAGAGCGGCCACGGTCTGTACCTCTCCCCCGACGAGGTCCTCGACATCGCGCGCCAGGGCGCGGCGATGGGCTGCAAGGAAGCCCTCTTCACCCTCGGCGACCGCCCCGAGGACCGCTGGCCCGAGGCCCGCGAGTGGCTCGACGCGCACGGCTACGACGACACCCTCGCCTACGTGCGCGCCATGGCCGTCCGCGTGCTGGAGGAGACGGGCCTGCTGCCGCACCTCAACCCGGGCGTCATGACCTGGTCCGACCTCCAGCGCCTCAAGCCCGTCGCGCCGTCCATGGGCATGATGCTGGAGACCACCGCCACCCGCCTGTGGTCCGAGCCGGGCGGCCCCCACCACGGCTCCCCCGACAAGGAGCCGGCCGTACGGCTGCGGGTGCTGGAGGACGCCGGGCGTTCCAACGTGCCCTTCACCACCGGCGTCCTCATCGGCATCGGCGAGTCCTACGAGGAGCGCGCCGACGCCTTCTTCGAGCTGCGCCGCGTCCAGCGCAGCTACCACGGCATCCAGGAGGTCATCGTCCAGAACTTCCGCGCCAAGCCGGACACCGCCATGCGCGGCATGCCGGACGCGGAGCTGGAGGAACTGGCCGCGGCCATCGCCGTCGCCCGGCACGTCCTGGGCCCGAGCGCCCGGATCCAGGCGCCGCCGAACCTGGTGGACGCCGAGTACGCGCTGCTCATCGGCGCGGGCATCGACGACTGGGGCGGGGTCTCCCCGCTCACCCCCGACCACGTCAACCCCGAGCGCCCCTGGCCGCACATCGACGAGCTGGCCGAGCGCACCGCCGCCGCGGGCTTCGAGCTGCGCGAACGCCTGACGATCTACCCCGAGTTCCTCCAGCGCGGCGAGCCCTGGCTGGACCCCCGGCTGCTGCCGCACGTACGCGCGCTGGCCGACGCGGAGACGGGGCTGGCGAACGAGGCCGCGACGGTCGAGGGCCGGCCGTGGCAGGAGCCGGACGAGGGCTTCACCGCGTACGGGCGCACCGATCTGCACGCCACCATCGACACCGAGGGCCGTACCGGCGACCGCCGGGAGGACTTCGACGACGTCTACGGCGACTGGGAGGCGCTGCGCGAGGCCGCGGCGCCCGGCATGGTGCCCGAGCGCATCGACACCGACGTACGGGGCGCGCTCGCCCAGGCCGCCGACGACCCGACACTGCTCACCGACGCCCAGGCCCTGGCCCTGCTGCACGCGGACGGCCCGGCCCTGGACGCCCTGTGCCGGATCGCGGACGACCTGCGCAAGTCGGTCGTGGGTGACGAGGTCACGTACATCGTCACGCGCAACATCAACTTCACCAACGTCTGCTACACCGGCTGCCGCTTCTGCGCCTTCGCGCAGCGCCGCACGGACGCCGACGCCTACACGCTCTCCCTCGATCAGGTGGCCGACCGCGCCGCCCAGGCCTGGGAAATCGGCGCGGTCGAGGTCTGCATGCAGGGCGGCATCCACCCGGACCTCCCCGGAACGGCATACTTCGACATCGCGCGCGCGGTGAAGCAGCGCGTCCCCGGGATGCACGTGCACGCCTTCTCCCCGATGGAGGTCGTCAACGGCGCGACGCGTACGGGCATGTCCGTACGGGACTGGCTGACGGCGGCCAAGGAGGCCGGCCTGGACTCCATCCCGGGCACGGCGGCGGAGATCCTGGACGACGAGGTCCGCTGGGTGCTGACCAAGGGGAAGCTGCCGACGGCGGACTGGATCGAGGTCGTCACCACGGCGCACGAGCTCGGGATCCGCTCCTCGTCCACGATGATGTACGGGCACGTGGACCAGCCGCGGCACTGGCTCGGGCACTTCCGCACGCTGGCCCGGATACAGCAGCAGACCGGTGGTTTCACGGAGTTCGTGACGCTGCCGTTCATCCACACCAACGCGCCCGTGTACCTGGCGGGCATCGCCCGGCCCGGCCCGACGGTCCGCGACAACCGGGCGGTGACGGCGATGGCCCGGCTCCTGCTCCACCCGCACATCCCCAACATCCAGACCAGCTGGGTCAAGCTGGGCACGGAGGGCGCGGCCGAGATGCTCCGGTCCGGGGCCAATGACCTCGGCGGGACGCTGATGGAGGAGACGATCTCGCGGATGGCGGGATCGAGTTACGGCTCGTACAAGTCGGTGCAGGACCTGATCGCCGTGGCCGAGGCGGCGGGGCGGCCCGCGAAGGCCCGTACGACGCTGTACGGGGAGGTGCCGCAGGAGCGCCAGACCGCGGCGCGCGCCTCGGACGGGCACCTGCCGGAGCTGCTGCCGGTGCTGGACTGAGCGGTACGAGGAGGAGCCCGGGCCGGGGGCTTTCCGGCCGGGCTCCTCGTGCTCGCCCGTGCTCGGTCAGCCGACGAGGAGGTCCTTCTCGGGCTGCCCGGTACTCGGGGCGGACGTCGAGCGCCGGCTTGTGGACGGCGGCCTGCCGGGCGGCCGCGGCGAACGCCGGATGAACGACGCGTGGCCGAAAACAGCCGCCCCGAAGGAAACTGGCAAAACGCGCCCCGAGCCAGGACGTCGGCCACGTCGGCCGGAAGTGTTCGTGTTCCGGCCGTTCTCCGCGCTCATACGGGCCGCTTGACGGGCTCCCTCCGGAATCGACCTGGGGTGTCCACTACAGTGCGCGCCAGTGCTGTCGCGGGCGCGGTGGCCTGCACGGGCGGGGGACGGTGGGGGCGGTGGACGATTCGATCAGGGCGGGCGCGGTGGTCATTCACGGCACGGAGGGCGCTACGGACACACCCGGCGGACCGGCCTTCGCCGCGAACTCGGCGGGATCGGCGGCGCAGTTGAGTTTGGCGGCCCAGGCGGGTTACACGGGCCCGACCGGGCACATGAGCCAGCCCGGACAGATGAGCCACGCAGGCCAGATGAGCCACGCAGGTCCCGCCGGACCGACGGACGGCCGCGGCATGCGCACCGCTTCCTCGAACACCGGCCTGTGGGGCCGCGCCGAACAGCAGGACTTCCGCAGCCGCGTCCGCGGCACGCTCCTCGGCTCCGCCCTCGGCGACGCCCTCGGCGCACCCCTCGCCGGCGTCTCCCTCGACGGGATCCGCGTGACCCACGGCCCGGAAGGCCTGACCCACCCCGCGCCCGCCCACGGCCGCCGCAGCGCCGTCACCGCCGCCACCCAGCTCACCCTGTTCACCGTGGACGGCCTCATACGGGCCCACGTACGCCGCGACACCGGCGCCTGGCACCCGCCCACCGACGTCCACCGGGCCTATCTCCGCTGGGCGGCCACCCAGCACGACTGGGGCCCCGACGAGCGCCGCACGGACAACGGCTGGCTCGCGCGGGAGGAGTGGCTCTACACCCGCCGCGACCCGGCCCGCGCCTGTCTGACCGGCTTCGCCGACGACATCCTGGGCACCCTCGCCCACCCGAAGAACCCCGCCGCCCGGGACGCGGCCGCCACCGCCCGCTCGGCCCCCTTCGGGCTGCTCGTCGGCTGGGAACCCGCCCTGGTCCTCCAGCTCGCCGTCGAGTGCGCGACGCAGAGCCACGGACACTCCACCGCGTACCTCTCGGCCGGGGCCTTCGCCGTCATCGTCCACGGACTGACCCGCGGCGAATCCCTCGACTCCGCCGTCCAGCGCGCCCTCCGCCTGCTGGGCACCCGCCCGGACCACCAGCCCGTCGCCGACGCCCTCCGGCGGGCGCTGTCGGCGGTCACCCAGGGCGTACCGGGCCCCCACGCCGTCGAAGCCCTCACCCCCGGCGCCGGCGAGGCCGCCGAGGACGCCCTGGCCGTGGCCGTCTACTGCGCCCTGGTCGCCGAGGACATCACGCACGGCCTGCGCCTCGCCGTCAACCACGGCGGGGACTCCACCGCCGCCGGCGCCCTGTGCGGGGCACTGCTCGGCGCCCTCCACGGCGAGACGGCCCTCCCGGCCGCCTGGCTCGCCGACCTCGAAGGCCGCGCCACGGTCCTGGAACTCGCCGACGACTTCGCCCTGGAAATGACCCAGGGCCCCGCCCTCCACGGTCCCACCCTCTCGACCCCGGCCTGGCTGACCCGCTACCCGCGCGGCTGAGCGCTGTCCCAACAAATCCCCGGCGGGCGGCATGACGCGGAATCCTCTGCGCGGGACTTCCGGCGCCTCCTCCTCCCCCCGGCCGAATACGACCGCCGTCTTGGCACTTGGCCGTCAACGCACCCTGCCGTGCGCAGGGGGAACGCCGTACCTTGGCTGTCCCACGTCTCGGAGGTGCCAGAAGCCATGCGGATCGCCACGACCATCTTCCTCACCGACCGCACCGTCTCGCCCGTGCGCCTCGCGCGGAGTCTGGAGGAGCGCGGGTTCTCCGGGCTCTATCTGCCCGAGCACACCCACATCCCCGTCTCCCGCGACACCGCCGCCCCCATGGGCGGCGAACTCCCCGAGATGTACGGGCGCACCCTCGACCCCTTCGTCGCCCTCGGGCAGGCCGCCGCCGTGACCGAGCGGCTGCACCTCGGAACCGGCATCACGCTCGTCGCCCAGCACGACCCGATCGACCTCGCCAAGCAGGTCGCCACCCTGGACCACCTCTCCGGCGGCCGCGTCACCCTCGGCATCGGTTACGGGTGGAACGTCGAGGAGGCCGCCGACCACGGTGTCGAGTGGCGCACCCGCCGCGAGCTCGTCCGGGACCGGATGGCGCTGATGCGCGCCCTGTGGGCGCCCGAGCCGACGGCGTACGTCGGCCAGTACTCCTCCGTCCAGGCCAGCCACGCCCACCCGAAGCCGGCCCAGGCTCCGCGCGAACTCGGCCCCGGTGTGCCCCTGTACGGTCCCCGCACGCTGCTCGGCGGCCAGGCCGGCCCGAAGCTGTTCGCCGCCATCGCCGACCACGCCGACGGCTGGCTCCCGATCGGGGGCGGCGGTCTCACCGAGTCGCTGCCGGCGCTGCGCCAGGTCTGGGAGACCGCCGGGCGCGACCCGAAGTCCCTCCAGGTGGTCCCGTACGCCGTCCAGCCCAACCCCGGCAAGATGGCCCACTACGCCGACCTCGGCATCGAGGAGGTCGTCCTCCAACTCCCCTCGGCCCGGGAGGCGGAGATCCTGCGCGCCCTGGACGACTTCGCCCAGTACCTCTGAAACCCCCTCGACCTCGGGCCCCGCCGGCCGAACACGGACGGCGTGCCGGACCGGCGCAAACGCAAGCACGGGCGCCTGCGGGAGGCGGACCGGCAGTCACTCGGGGAGACACCGGGCCGCTGGGAAACGCTCCTTTCCACCGTGGACCACGAGGAGTTCCGGGCCTTCATCCGCCGCATGTGTGCGGAGGGTCTCGCCACCGACCCGAACCTCGTACGGCCGGCCCGGTTCTGGGGCCGCCTGCAGCACCCGACGACCTACCGCGTGAGCGTCTTCGTCCCGGCGCCTGCGTAGGGTGGGGGCGAGTGCACGCGACGCGGATGGAGGGGACCGGGTGGACGAAGCACGGATTGCCGAGCGCGGGAGGCGGTCCTTCGAGGGCCTCCCACCGGGTCCCGCACGGACCCGGAACAGCCTGTTCTGGGCGGTGCTGATTCCGGTGACGGCCACGCTCGGCGGCTTCCTCGCCCAGTACCCCTACGGCCTGCTCTGGCTCGGCGTGCTCCTCGTGCTCGCCGCGGCCGGGATCGGCGCGGGCGTGGCCGGTTCGGGCTGGAACCGGGCGGGAGTGGCGACCATCGTCGGCTTCGGGACCCTGGCACTCGGCGTCTTCGCCGGACCCAGCCTGTACGAGGCGTACGCGCTGCGGCTCGGCGAGCGGGTCGACGCGGTGGTCCTCGAAACCGGTGAGCGGACCAACTTCAAGGGGGACGCCCGGTCCTTCTGCCGCGTGGCCGACCCCTCGGGCACCGTCCGGGAACTCGGCCAACAGCAGAACTGCTACGGCGAGTTCACTCGGGGCCAGCACGTCGTCCTCTTCGAGGACCCGCTCGGCATCCTCGACCCGAGGATCGAGCCCAAGGGCGACCGCACCATCGACCCGCTCGCCCCGAGCATCAGCGGCGGCCTGTTCCTCCTGGTCGGCGCCGCCATGTTCTCCGGCGGCCGGCGTCGCCGCTCGGACAGGGACCTGCTGGAGGAACACCGCCGCAAGCACCGGCCGCCCCGGCGGTCCGTGCCGTCTGCCGAGCGGACCAACCAGGAATGACGGAGGGGCCCGGCCGATCTCGCGATCGGCCGGGCCCCTCGTCCTGTCCGCTTGTGCGCTTGTCCGCGCAGGTCCGTCAGGAGGTGAAGTGGCCGTTCAGATCGGCGATCACATCTGCGGAACCGGTGTTGTCGAAGCACGTCACCCGGCCGTCCACCACCGGAACCACCATCGACCGGGCTCGACTCGGTGGATGGACGATGCGCAGCGCCCGTGGCCGGACCTCTGAACTCCCCCTCCCGGAAGGTCTCGTACGCTGCCTTCCATGATCAGTTCCAGTACCCACGTACGCGTCGCCCGGCCGTCCCTCGACCTGAAGGCCGCCGAGCGGTTCTACGTGGACGGGCTCGGACTCGAAGTGCAGTGGCGCAGCGCCGAGAACGTGCCCGGCGAGCACGACCTGCTGATGGTCGGGCCCGCCGGAGGCGGCTGGCACTTCGAGCTCACCCGGGATCCGCAGGGCCCGATGCTCCCCACGCCCACCGTCGACGACCTGTTCGTGGTCTACCTCGGCGAGGCGCCCGACGAGGCCCTCGTGCGGCGGCTCGTCGAGCACGGCGGGACGCGCGTGGCCGCGCACAACCCGTACTGGGACGAGTGGGGAGTCACCGTCCAGGACCCCGACGGCTACCGGCTCGTGCTCTGCTCACGCACCTGGGGCTGAGTGTCCTGGCTACCCGGCCGCCCAGAACTGCGCCAGCGCCGACTCCTTGTAGGGCGCCGGGCTCACGCTCAGGTCCCCCGCGAAGGGGCGGTCCAGTGCCACGACCAGGAGCAGGCTGAAGCCGATCAGCCCGGCCACCGCCGATACGAAGAGCAGCTGCATCTTCAGGCTGCGCAGCCCGAACAGGAAGGTGAGCGGGACGATCACGAGGGCGCCCCCGTACACCAGCACCTGGAGCAGGATCGGCAGCGACGTCTCGGCCATCGTGATGCGTGCCCGGCGCTGGGCGGCGATGTCGTTGAGGCGGGTGACCGCTTCGGCGTAGAAGGTCTCGGCGCGTGTGCCCTTCGGCTCGTACGCCTGGAGGGCGACGTACAGGGCGCGCGTCTGCGACCCGGTCGCCTCGTAACTCGGTTGCCCGTCGCGCATCAGGGGCCACTGCACCTCGACGACGGCGTGCGTGTACGCGCTGACCGCCTCGTGCACCTTCGCCCGGTCGGCCGCGGGGAAGGCGTCGGCGCTGCGCACGACGAGGGCCAGGTCGGTGGCCTCGGTGGCGACGATGTTCTGGGTGTTCTCCAGCTGCGTCCACAGGGTGACGACGACGAAGGCGAGGATGATGCCGTAGATCGCGCCGAACATGCCGAGCGCGACCCCGACCATCTCGTTGTGGTCCCCCTTGGCCAGGTGCGGGAAGCGGCGGCGGGCGGCCACGCTCCCGGCCACGGCGAGGCCGGTGAGGCCGCCGACGAGGAGGACGGCGATGACGAACGTACTGAGGTGGTTGAGCAACCAAAGGATCATGCCGTGTTCAACGAGCGGCGTCGCCCGAAAGCCCGGCCTCCTGGGCGTCGATGAGCTCGTCCCAGTGCTCCCGCGTCCAGTCGCACGCGGCGTCCAGCGGGCCCAGGAGGCCACGGCCGAGCGGGGTGAGGGCGTACTCGACGCGGCGCTCGGGGGTCTCGTACGCGACGCGCGTGACGAAGCCGTCGCGCTCCAGCCCGCGCAGCGACTGCGTCAGGGACTTGGAGGTGATGCCGCGCAGCGGGACCTTGAGCTCCGAGAACCGGCGCGGGCCGCCCTCCAGGCAGCGCAGGATCAGCGTGGCCCATTTGTCGCCGATGCGGAACGGGACCAACGGGGAGGGGCAGACGGGGTCGAACATCTCCGGGTCCAGGGGCGTCGGTTCGCTCATGATCCACACGGTAGGCCGGTATCCGATCGGTAACCACACCCTTTCCTAGGCTCGCCCGTATGACGAACCACAGCATGGCGAACCACAGCGGGACGAACCACAGCGGGAAGAAGCTCATCGTGTTCGGGGCCCGCGGCCGTGTCGGCCGGGCCGTCGCCGACGAGGCGCGGGCGCGCGGGTACGCGGTCACGGAGGCCGGGCGGGCCGAGGGGGACGTGACCTCGGCGGCGGACGTGGCACGGCTGGCGGCCGGCCACGACACGGCGGTGGTCGCGGTGTACGACCCGAAGGCGGCCCCCGGCGTGTTCTTCCCGGCGGCGGCACGGGCGATGGCGGCGGGTCTCGCACAGGCCGGGGTCGCGCGGCTGGTGTCGGTCGGGCTGGCGTCCGTCCTGGCGACGGAGTCGGGGGCGGCGCTGATGGACACGCCGGGGTATCCGCAGGAGTGGCGGGAGTTCTACGTCGGCCACGGAGCCGGGACGGACGCGCTTCGGGCGGCGGCGCCCGCCGGCCTGGACTGGGCGGTGCTGTCCCCGGCCGGTGACTTCGGCGACGACGCGCCGCAGACCGGCCGTTCCACCGACGGGACGCAGACCGGCCGTTCCGCCGATGCGCCCCAGGCCGGCCGATACGTCTTCGGCCCGGCCGACGCCGCGAGCCGGATCAGCCACGCGGACTTCGCCCGGGCCGTGGTGGACGAGGCCACCGCCCCGACCCGGCACGCGGTGCACTCGGGGGTGGGACCGGCATGACCGCCGAGTCCGTGACCGACAGCCCGAACTCCTGGGTCGCCGACCACATCCGCCGCTTCGAGGAGACGGGCGGCCGGCCGCGCCCGGGAATCTCGGACCTGCTGCTGACCACGCGGGGCCGCCGCTCGGGGCAGCTGCGGCGCACCGCGCTGGCCTACGTACGGTCGGGGGACGCGTACGTGCTGACGGCGTCCAACGCGGGCGCGGACCGGCACCCGGCGTGGTACCTGAACCTGGCCACCGACCCTGCCGTCACCCTCCAGGTCGGCGACGAGACGTTCCCGGCGACCGCACGCCGCGCCACCGCGGCCGAGGCGGACCGCCTGTGGCCGGTGGTGGTGGCCGCGATGCCCTCGTACGCGGCCTACCGCGCGGCGACGGCCCGTGAGATCCCGCTGGTCCTCGTCACCCGTACCGGCTGAGGTCAGCCGACCTTCGGGGTCTTGGGGAGCGCGGACAGGGCCGTACCGGCGCCCGCCGTGGCGGATCCGGCCGCCGCGGTCGTCGCGCCCACCGCCATCTTCGTGTCCTGGACGGTCTGGGCCGGGTGGTCGACGATCGCGCCGACGCGCTGGGTGATCGGGGGCCCCTGGACGGCGGGCTCGTCGGCGTGGGCGGCGACGGGGGTGAGTGCGAGGGCAGCGCCGCCGGTGAGAACCAGGGCGGAAAGGGTGCGCTTCATGGCATTCATGCCCCGCCCAACGACCCCGCCGCTCCCCGGGTCACTGCGGCGTCACCCGCAACGCCCGCGGCCCCGGATCGGGGGGAACGATCCGGGGCCGCGGGGATGACCCGGCGGGAGGAGGGGAGGGGTCAGTCCTCGACCACCAGGGCGGGGGTGGACTTCGTCAGGACCTCGCCGCGGAAGAAGGCCGGGCTGCGGCGTTCGGTGGCGAACATGATCACCAGGCCGAGGGCCAGCAGGCCGACGCCGATGACGAAGACGTTGCCGACGCCCAGGCCGGGGATGGCGGAGCCGGAGCCGTAGGAGGGGTCCCAGGCGTCGTACAGGGTCTTGGAGAAGACCGCGGCCAGCAGCAGGCCGCCCAGGACCGGGAAGACGCCCTTGAAGAACAGGTCGCGGGCGGAGCGGCGCAGGTCGCCGCGGAAGTACCAGGCGCAGGCGAAGGCCGTCAGCGAGTAGTAGAAGCAGATCATCAGCCCGAGCGCGAAGATCGTGTCGGTCAGGACGTTCTCGCTGACCAGGGTCATCACGGTGTAGAAGGCGCCGGTGGCGATGCCCGCCACGACGGTGGCGCGGCCCGGGGTCTTGAAGCGCTCGTGGACCTTGGCGTACGAGGGCGGCAGCGCCTCGTACGTCGACATGGCGAGGACCGTACGGGCCACGGGGATGAAGGTGGTCTGCAGGGACGCGGCGGCCGAGGCGAGGACGGCGACGAAGAGCAGGATGCCGAGCACCGGGCCCATCACGGGACCGGCGAGGGCGGCGAAGACGTTGCCGGAGGTCTCCTCGTTGGCGAGGCCGAGGCCCTCGCCGCCGGCGCCGACGGCCATCTGGGCGGCGATGCCGGTGGCCAGGTAGGAGCCGACCAGGACGACCATCGCGATGAGGGAGGCGCGGCCCGGGGTCTTGGCCGAGCCGGTGGTCTCCTCGTTGGTGGCCAGGCACGCGTCCCAGCCCCAGTACATGAAGATCGAGAGCGAGAGTCCGGCGGTGAACGCCGCCATCGACTCGACCGCGAAGGGGTTCATCCAGGACCAGGAGAAGTCCAGGCCGGTGTCGAAGGTGCCGGCGGAGGCCTTCTGGAAGGCCATCGCGACGAATACGGCGAGGACGAGGAGCTGGAGGCCGACCAGCGCGTACTGGACGCCCTTGGTGGCCGTCATACCGCGGTAGCTGATGGCGGTCGCGACGGCGATCAGGGTGAGGCAGGTGGCGATGTGGACGAGCTTGTTGTCGTCCAGGGCCGCGATCGACGGATCGCTCGTGATCTCGCCGGCCAGCAGCCAGAAGTAGGAGGTGGCGACGCCGGCCAGGTTGGAGAGCACGATGATCGTCGCGATCACCAGGCCCCAGCCGCACATCCAGCCGATCCGCGGGCCGAACGCCTTGACGGTCCAGGTGAAGGAGGTGCCGCAGTCCGGCATGGCCTTGTTGAGCTCGCGGTACGCGAAGGCGACCAGCAGCATCGGCAGGAAGCCGGCCAGGAACACCGCCGGCATCTGGACGCCGACCTCACCGGCCGTGGAGCCGAGGGTCGAGGTGAGGCAGTAGACGGGAGCGACGGTGGAGATGCCGATGACGGCGCTTCCCACCAGTCCGACGGACCCCTTGCCGAGGCCCTTGCCACGAACGTCGCCCTCGCCCCGGGCGACGCCGTTCACCGTGTCTCCGACCTGAGGCCGCACGTCCAGCTGAGTCATGGGTCAGGACGTTAGACGGTGCGTTTTCCACATCTGGAGGACTTGGGTCCGCATCAGGAGGCGGCCGAATGCCTTGGAATCTTGAGATCGAGATCCTTCATGCACTGGCAATACAAGGTTCACTAAACGATCCAACCCCGGTTCAACAGGCACCGGACAAGGCGTTCCGTTATACGGAAACCGTAGCCTTGTCCGTTTCGAACCCTTTTCAACTTTCCCGTGTGACCGCCGCCACTCTCCGCCCGGCGGTTTGCCGTGCACATGATCACCGCCCTAGAGTCCCAGCCGTGCGTATCAAGTCGATGATCACCACTGTCACTGCCGTCACGGCTCTCCTCACCCTCACCGCCTGCGGAGGTGACGGGAGCGAAAGCCCGGCACTCGGCGGCATCAGCGGTGGCAACGAGGGCGTCCCCCAGAAGAACGGAGGGGCCGACGGATCGGCCCCCAAGAGCGGGACCGGCTTCAAGGGCCTGCCCAAGGCGGGGTCCATGGCCGGCGCCGCCCGCCTCATCAACGGATTCACCAAGTGCGACCAGGTCAGCCCCGAGAAGAACTCGAGCGAGGCCCCGGACGCCAAGTACGGAGCGACCTTCTCGGTCACCGAGCGCGGCTACTGCGGACGGCGCAACGTCACCTCCATCTTCATGATCAAGGACCCCAAGGCCTTCCAGACCGCCTACAAGGCCGAAGTCGACAAGGGTGAAGAGGGCGGAAACGTCAACAGCGGGCCCATCATCGGCCAGGACTTCGCCACCGGATCCGAGAGCGAAGAGGCCATGAGCGCCCTGCTCTCCCCGCAGAGCGGCCTGCTCATGCTGAACTGCCACGCGGGATTCAACCCGCCGAGCGGCTACCGGAAGGAGCCGGCTCTGGTGAAGGGCTGCGTCCTCACCGACTACTACAAGGACTGAGTGACGGAGCGGGGGCGGGGATCCGCCCCCGCCCCCTCCCCTCCACGCCTCAGCCCGACCACACGATCGACTGCATCTCGCTGTACGCGTGCAAGGCGTACGAGCCCACGTCACGGCCCACGCCCGACCGCTTGAAGCCGCCGAACGGCGCCTCCATGTTGCGGCCGATGGTGTTCACGCCCACCCCGCCCGCCCGCAGCCTCCGCGCCACGCGGAACGCGCGTGCCGAGTCCCCGGACCACACGTAGCTGAGCAGGCCGAAGTCGCTGTCGTTGGCCAGCTCGACGGCCTCGTCCTCGCCCCCGTCGAAGGGCACGACCACGACCACCGGGCCGAATATCTCCTCCCGGACCACCCGCATGTCGTTCGTGCAGTCCACCAGCAGCGTCGGCGCCACGTAGAAACCGCGGCCGTCCCCGACGACCGGGCGCTCGCCGCCGTACGCGATCCGCGCCCCTTCCTTCCGGCCCAGCTCGATGTACGACTCCACGCGGTCCCGGTGCGCCGCCGAGATCACCGGGCCCACCACCGTGCCCCGCTCACCCGGGGCGCCGACCTTCATGAAGCCCAGGTAGCCGGTCAGCTTCTCGACCAGCTGCCCGTAGACCGACCGGTGCACGATCACCCGGGTCGGAGCCGTGCATATCTGCCCGGAGTAGAAGGAGAACGTCGTCCCGATCCCCATCACCGCCGCGTCCAGGTCGGCGTCCTCCAGGACGATCGCCGCGCCCTTGCCGCCCAGCTCCATCAGCTGCCGCTTCATCGTCCGGCCGCAGACCTCCGCGATGCGCTGGCCGACGCCCGTGGAGCCGGTGAAGGACACCATGTCCACGTACGGGGAGTCCACGGCGGCCTCGCCGACCTCCACCGACTGCCCGCTCACCACGTTCACCACGCCCGCCGGGACCCCGGCCTCCGCGAGCGCCCCGGCCATCTTGAACACCGACAGCGGATCCTGCGGGGCCGGCTTGACCACCACCGTGTTGCCCATCGCCAGGGCGGGGGCGACCTTGCCCGCCGGATTCGCCCACGGGTTGTTGTACGAGGTGATGCAGGTGACCACGCCGACCGGCTGACGCACCTCCAGGGCCCCGAGAACACTCGCCTTCCCCATCGGGCCGGCCTCGGTGACCTGCGGCGGAAGACCCCGCTCCACCGGCTCCAGGGCGCCCTTCGCATACCGCCGGAAGCGCGCGACCCCGACGCCGACCTGCATCCCGCGCGCGATTCCGGCCGGCGCGCCCGTCTCCGCCTGGGCCAGGGCCGCCCACGGCTCGAACTCCCGCTGGATGATGTCCGCGGCCCGGTCGAGGATCGCCGCCCGCTCCTCCGGCCTCGTACGGGACCACGCACCGAAGGCCTCGGCCGCGGCGCGCGCCGCCTCCTCGACCTGGGCGCGCGAGGCCTCGGGCGCGAGCCCGACCACCGACTCGTCCGCCGGGTCGATCACCTCGTAGTGCCCGCCGTCGGGCTGCACCCACTCGCCGCCGATGAAGAGCCTTTGGGCTTCGGTCACTCCGGTCGCGTCTGTCACCGCGTGCTCACCGTCCTCGTGTCCCGGCCCGACCGGAGCACGATGCCCGGAACCGCTCCCGTCACCTCGTCGTCGCGGATGGTCTCCACGCCGTTGACCCGTACCGAGACGATCCCGATGGCCCGCGCGTCCAGCCGCGGACTGTCCCCCGGCAGGTCGTGGACCAGCGTCGCCGGGGCGGCCTCGATGCGCTCCGGATCGAAGAGCACCAGGTCCGCGTGGTAGCCCTCGGCTATGCGGCCGCGCCCGCGCAGCCCGAACAGCTGGGCCGGGTCGTCGGTGAGCATCCGTACCGCCTGCTCCAGCGGCACGAGCTTGCGGCCGCGCAGGCAGTCACCGAGGAACCGGGTCGTGTACGGAGCGCCGCACATCCGGTCCAGGTGCGCGCCCGCGTCGGAGCCGCCGAGCATGACGTCCTCGTGCTGCCACGTCTCGGCGCGCAGCGCCCAGCTCGCGGGGTCGTTGTCGGTGGGCATCGGCCAGAGGACCGTACGGAGGTCGTCGTTGGCGCAGATTTCCACCAGGCAGTGGAAGGGGTCCTGGCCGCGATCGGCCGCGATGTCGCCCACGACGCGGCCGGAGAGGCCCTCGTTCTCCTTGCTGTACGTGTCACCGATGACGTAG
This sequence comes from Streptomyces sp. NPDC048269, assembly GCF_040652395.1. Lineage (NCBI taxonomy): Bacteria > Bacillati > Actinomycetota > Actinomycetes > Kitasatosporales > Streptomycetaceae > Streptomyces > Streptomyces sp. NPDC048269. The sequence goes on along the minus strand of NZ_JBEZLW010000020.1, from coordinate 14,683 downwards.
CGGCCGAAGTGGGCGAGGCGGCGGAAGACGCCGGCCTCCTTGCTGTCGGCGCGGCGCAGCATCTCGGCCCGCACGTCCGCGTCCCGCAGCTTCGCGATCCGCTCGGGGACGGGCAGTCCGAGGACCTCGCCCCAGCCGGGGATGAGGTTGAGCGCGCAGAACGTGCCGAGCGACATGTTCATGGGGGTGAGGATGGGCATCGTCAGCGCGACGATGCGGCCGCCCGCCTTGCGGGCGCGTTCGCTCGGCACGAGCTGGCGCGGGACGCGTTCGGGTACGGAGGCGTCGATGGTGAGGACGTTCCAGTTCAGGGGGCGGCCGGCGGCGGCGCTCATCTCGACGAACAGGTCGATCTCCGCGTCGGAGAACTGGTCGAGGCAGCCCGCGACGATCGCCTCCAGCTGGGTGCCCTCGTGTTCGGCGACCGCCTCGGCCAGGGCGAGGAGTTCGGCGGGCTCGGCGTGCCGGGAGGCGACGGGGGCGCCGGAGCCGTCGGAGTGGGTCGAGGACTGGGTGGTGGACAGGCCCCAGGCGCCGGCGTCCATGGCCTCGTGGAAGAGGTCGAGCATCTGCTGGAGCTGCTCGGGGGTCGGCCGGCCGCCGACGGCGTCCGGGCCCATCACGTACCGGCGCAGGGCGCAATGCCCCACCATGAACCCGGCGTTGACGGCGATCCGGCCGTCGAGGGCGTCGAGGTACTCGCCGAAGCTGGACCACGTCCAGTCGACGCCCTCCTCCAGGGCCTTGAGGGCCATCCCCTCGACCTTGGACATCATGCGGCGGGTGTAGTCGGCGTCTTCCGGGCGGTCCGGGTTGAGCGGGGCCAGGGTGAAACCGCAGTTTCCACCGGCGACGGTGGTGACGCCGTGGTTCATGGAGGGGGTGGCGTACGGGTCCCAGAAGAGCTGGGCGTCGTAGTGCGTGTGGGGGTCGATGAAACCGGGGGTGAGGACGAGGCCGGTGGCGTCCTCGCTGGTGCGGGCTTCTTCGGTGACGGTGCCGGGTGCGGCGATGACGGCGATCCGGCCGTCGCGCAGGCCGATGTCTGCGACGCGGGCGGGGGCGCCGGTGCCGTCCACGACGGTGGCGCCCTTGATCAGGTGGTCGAGCATGACGTCCCTTCTCCGGTGCGATGCGGTCACGCGCGGCGCCGCCACTTGGGTTTGCCTCCGGCGGCGCCTCAAACGCCGGCGGGGCTGATTCAGCCTCGCCGGCGTTTGAGGCGCGGGGGTTCGGGGGCAGCGCCCCCGCAGCGGCGCCGCACCCGCAGGGCGGAGCCCCCGCGCCCCGTACCGGGGCCTTGGGGACCGGGCCCAGGCTCCGCAGGCCCCGCCCCCTGCCGAAGCCAAGCGCTAAGCGGCCTCGCGGAAGCGCGTCGTGCGGTGGACCGGGTCCGTGTCGATCTCCGGGATCACGTGCTCCCCGATGAGCTTGATCGTGGTCATCGTGTCCTCGTACGACACCCCGGTGGGCAGGCCGAAGGACAGCTGGTCCGCGCCCGCCTGCTCCCAGCGCTTGCACTGCTGGCGGACCTCCGACGGGTCGCCGCAGATCAACAGCTCCTCGGCGATCAGCAGCTCGATGATCTCCGCGTTGTACTCCGGCAGCAGCTCCGGCCACTGCGGGATGGCCTCCGGCCGCGGGAAGGTGTCGTGGTAGCGGAAGACCAGCGACTGGAAGCGGTTCATGTGGGCGTTGACGGCGATCTCGATCGCCTTGTCGTGGGTCTCGGCGCAGATCGCGGTCGAGGTGACCATGACGTTGTCGTTGACGAAGGCGCCGATGGCCTTCGCCTCCTGGATCGCCGTCTTGTACTGCTCCAGCACCCACTCCATGTCCGAGACCTTCTGGACGCTGAAGCCGAGGACGCCGAGGCCCTTCTTCGCCGCCATCGCGTACGAGGACGGGGACCCTGCGGCGTACCACATGGCCGGGTGCGCCTTGCCGTACGGCTTGGGGAACACCTTCCGCGGCGGCAGCGACCAGTGCTTGCCCTGGAACCCCTCGTACTCCTCCTGGAGGAACATCTTGGGGAACTCCGCGATGGTCTCCTCCCATATCTCCTTCGTGCCGTTCATGTCCTCGATGCCGGGCAGGAACCCGAGGATCTCGTGACTGCCCGCACCGCGGCCGGTGCCGAACTCGAAGCGGCCCTTGGAGAGGTGGTCGAGCATGGCGACCTTCTCGGCCACCTTCACCGGGTGGTTCACCGGGGCGAGCGGGTTGAAGATGCCGGAGCCGAGGTGGATCCGCTCGGTGGCGTGCGCGAGGTACCCGAGGAATACCTCGTTCGCCGAGAGGTGCGAGTACTCCTCCAGGAAGTGGTGCTCGGAGGCCCAGGCGTACTTGAAGCCCGACTTGTCTGCCTGGATGACGTACTCGGTCTCCTCGATCAGCGCCTTGTGCTCTGCCTCGGGGTCGACCTTGGACCGTGACTCGGCCACGTATCCCTGCACGAAGAGCCCGAATTCCAAGGGGGTTCACCGTCCTTTGATTTCTGACGTATCGTCAGATTTGATGTCTCGACTGTTCCATCGCGGGGGCGGGAGCGTCAATAGCTGACGCTCCATCAGATAGGCCGCACCCCTACAAGATGCTGACCCCCGCCATCCATCCGCCGTCGATGACGAACGGCTGGCCGGTGATGTACGAGGAGTCCTCGCTCGTCAGGAAGAGGGCGAGCTTCGCGATCTCCTCCGGCTGCCCCACCCGCCCCATCGGCACGACCCGCTTGTACAGGTCCGCCATCGCGTCCCTGGCCTCGTCGGTCATGTTCGCCGGGTCGAGCAGGCCGGGGTTGGCCATCGGGGTGTCCACGGCGCCCGGGCACATCGCGTTGACCCGGATCCCCTTGCCCGCCAGTTCCAGCGCGGCCACCCGGGTCAGGCCGAGGATGGCCGCCTTGGTCGCGGCGTACGTGCCGACGTACGCCATGCCCGTGAGGCCGGTGTACGAGGAGGTGTTGACGATCGTTCCGCCGCCGGCCGCCTCGATCTCGGGGGCGACCGACTTGATGCCGAGGAAGGCACCCACCTGGTTGACCTGGACCACCTGCTGGAACTCCTCCAGCGGGGTCGCGGTCAGCTCGTTGAAACGCAGGATGCCCGCGTTGTTGACCAGGCCGTCGACCGGGCCGAAGGCCTCCTTCGCGGCGGCGACCGCCCCCGCCCAGTCCTCCTCCCGGCTCACGTCGAGGCGTACGTACCGCGCCCGGTCCTCGCCTATCTCCTTGGCCACGGCGGCGCCCTGCTCGTCCAGTACGTCACCGAGGAGCACCCTGGCGCCCTCGGCGGCGAAGAGGCGGGCCTCCTGCTCGCCCTGGCCGCGTGCGGCCCCGGTGATGATCACGACCCGACCGTCCAGCTTGCCCATGGTCACGACTCCCAGTCGTTGAGAAGCGGGGCCACCTCGGCCCCGAAAGCGGTGATCTGGTCCACGAGTTCGGCGCGGTCGCGATTGCGGAACCGGACCTGGATCTGGTCGACCCCGAGCGCCTTGTACTCCCGCAGGGATTCGGCGAGCACCTCCGCCTTGCCGGTGAGGGCGCGGCGGCCGGTGTCCCAGCGGGGCTCGCCGACGTACAGCGGCTCGGTGATCGCGCCGAACTCGACGGGCCCGGTAACACCGGCCGCCTCGCGGAGCTCCTTGATGCGGGCGATCTGTGCCGGGAGCCTGTCGCGCGGGTCGCCCTGCGGGAGCCAGCCGTCGCCGCGGACGGCAGCCCGGCGCACGGCGGCGGCCGAGGAGCCGCCGACCCAGACGGGGATCCGCTCCTGGGCGGGCCGCGGCAGCTGGCCGAGGTCCTTGAAGGAGAACAGCTCGCCTTCGAACTCCGGGTACTCCTGCGGCCCCAGCGCCGCCCGCAACGCGTCGATGGTCTCGTCGAGGACGGCTCCGCGGCGGGCGAAGTCCACGCCGAGGACCTCGAACTCCTCCTGGACGTGCCCGGCGCCGACACCGAGGATCAGCCGGCCACCCGAGAGGTGGTCGAGGGTGGCGTACTGCTTGGCACTGATCAGCGGGTGGCGCAGGCCGAGGATCGCGACGTGGCTGAGCAGCCGCACGTTCTCGGTGATGCCGGCGAGGAAGGACAGGGTGGCCACCGGGTCGTACCAGACGGTGCTCATGGGTCCCGCGAGCCGGCGCGGGATGGCCACGTGGTCGCAGGTGGCGACGTACCCGAAGCCGGCCCGGTCGGCGGCCCGTGCCACCTCGGCGAGATCGGCCGCGGTGGCCGACGCCTCCCAGGGCTCGGCGTAGATGGTGCTCTGCGACTGGACCGGGAGCTGCATCCCGTAGACCAGTCGACCTTCCCGAAACACGCGCGCCATGCCGGACCCGCCTCGCCTTCACCTGCTTCGAATGCCGATTCGTCATATCGGTGCCGGGCCATCGTCGTAGCTGACGGTCCGTCAGGCAAGGGGTCCGACCGGTCCGGACCCGTCGATGTCGGTGGCGTCCGCTTCAATGCCGTCATGGACGAACAGGAAGAACTCCTCTCGGCCGTCCACCGCCTGGCCTGGCCGGGCACGGGCGATCTGGCGTGTGAGGAAGCGGGACATCCGGCGGGACACGTGTGTCTGACGCTGTCGGACGAGAACGACCCGGCCGCCCTCCAGGAGGCGCTCAGCGGCCGGTACGGACAGCCGCGCAACCTCGCCACGGGCGGGTACGCCGACCCGACCGTGACCGGGCGGACCGGGCTGCCGCTGCTGGCCCCGTTCGGCGAGCGGATCGTGGAGATGCGCGGCTGGGCACACGCGGGCCGGTGGATCGGCTGCGGCACCGCCCGCTTCGACGACGGCGTACGGCTCGTGGCGCTGGTCGCGGAACGCGAGGACCCGGCGGCGGACCTGGCCGAGGTGACGTCCTGGGTGGACGGGGTCGTCGCCGTCACGGGATGGGACACGACCCGCGCGCGTACGGTCGACTGGGCCGCGGTCGAGGCCCGGATCGGGACCGCGCTGCCCCGCGACTACAAGCGGCTCGCGGAGCTGTTCAGCCACGGCGCCTTCGACGGATACCTCCAACTCCACGTACCCGACGCCCGCTTCCGGAGCGACGACATAGTCCTGCACACCGAGTGGCTGGGCGAGTGGGCCAGGACGCACCGCAGCGGCCTGTGGGAGCCGTACGAGGTGTACCCGGTCCCCGGCGGGCTGCTGGAGTGGGCGGGATCCGAGCAGGCCCACCAGTTCTACTGGCTCACCGAGGGCCCGGACCCCGACCGGTGGCCCATCCTCGTGAAGGAGGACATCCCCGACTCGTGGAAGCGGTTCGACGGGACGACCGCCGAGTTCGTCTACCGCCTGCTCACCGACCCGCAGCACCCCTTCTCGACCGCCCGCTACTTCGACACCCACTGGTTCGAGAGCTACGACACCGCCTAAGGTGCGGCGGATGGACCTGATGCTCACGCTGGTCAGCGGGATCGCCTGGACCGTCGTGTACGTCGAGGCGATCCGCGTCGGGCTGCGCGACCGGACGTACGCGATGCCCGTCGCCGCGCTCGCGCTGAACTTCGCCTGGGAGTCGATCTACGCGGTCCGCGAATTCACGTCCGGGTCCGCCGGCGTCTCCGCCCAGGGCGTGGTGCACGTGGTGTGGGCGGCGGCAGACGTCGTGATCATCGCCACCTACCTGCGGTTCGGGCGGGCCGAACATCCGCGGTTCGTGACCCGTCCGCTCTTCGCCGCCTGGTCGGGCCTGGTGTTCGGCACCGCCTTCGCCGTGCAGGGGCTGTTCCTCGCCCACTTCGGGATGCACGACGCCACCCGCTACTCGGCGTTCCTGCAGAACCTGCTGATGTCCGGCCTGTTCATCGGCCTCTACGCCGCCCGGCAGGGGCCGCGCGGGCAGTCCCTGACCATCGCCGTCGCCAAGTGGCTGGGCACTCTGGCCCCGACGCTGCTGTTCGGCGTGCTGGAGGACTCGCCCTTCATCCTCGGGCTCGGCATCCTGTGCAGCGTCTTCGACCTGGTGTACATCGGGCTGCTGCTCCGGGACCGCCACCGCCCGGCCGGGGCCGGGGCGCCCTTCAGAAGCCTTCCGGACCCATCACGATGACCGGCTTCGCCGCCGGGTCGAGGGTCTCCAGGACCTTCTCCATCGCCTCCTTCGGAATGCCGACGCAGCCCTGGGAGGGGCCGTCGTGGTCCACGTGGAGCCAGATGTTGCCGCCCTTGGCCTCGCCCTCCGGCTTGACCGGGTCGAGGGGCGAGCGGCCCGGCCGGCGGTTGAAGTCGATGGCGACGACGTAGTCGAAGGACCCCGCCAGGGACTCGCCGTTCACCCCGCGCCCCGTGGCGACGAAGGCGCGGTCCTTGTCGTACGGGAGCCGGGTGCCCGGCGGCGGCGCCAGCAGACCGCCCGCGTCGGTCAGCGCGAACACGCCCTGCGGAGAGGTCAGGTCACCGTACGTGCGCTCCGTGGCCGTGGACCACCCCTTCGCGCCGTTGCGGGCCGGCCAGCTCTCGGCCCGCGCCCAGTCGGCGCCGGCCGCCGCGCGGGTGTAGAGCGTGGCGGTGGACTCCGAGGATTCCCGGGCCTTGCCGGTGACCAGGATGAGCTGGCGGGACTCGGCCGGGATCTTCGCCCGGGTCTGCTCACTGATGCCGGTCAGGCCCTGGAGGGCGTCCCGGCGGACGTCCCTCCGGGCGTCGCGCGCCGCGCGGTCCGAGCCCGGCGGCCGGTGGTCCGCCCGGGCCTGCGACACGCTGCCGACGGCCTTCTGGTCGACGGCGTAGACCCAGCCCGCCGCGAAGGTCAGCAGGACGAGGGTGGCGGCGACGGCCACCCGGCGGGACGTGACCGACGTCTTACGGGGTCGGGCAGGCGTGCGGGGACGGGAGCGGGCTCGGCGGTGCTTGCTCATTGAACCGACCGTACATCAGCCGGTCTTCAGCGCGGCTGAACGCCGCCCTGCCGCCGGGAGTCCGGCCGGACCTGCACCGCCGGGAAGCGGCCCCGTACCGTCAGGCCGCCGTCCGGCGCCGGGTTGGCCCGCGCGGTCAGCTCCGCCCCGTGCGCCCGCGCGATCGAGGCGACGATCGAGAGCCCCAACCCGGCACCCTCACCTGCGGTGTGCTGCCGTTCCGCGCGCCGCCGGAAGGGCTCCAGGAGCCTCGGTACATCAGCCGGTTCGATCACCGGCCCGGTGTTGGACACCGTCAGCTCCCCCTCGGCGGAGGTGGTCAGGGCGAGCCGCCCGCCCGCGCGGTTGTGACGTACGGCATTCGTCAGCAGGTTCCGGACCAGGTGGCCGAGCAGGGTCCGGTCACCCGTCACGGTCAGCGGGGCGAGGGTGCGCTCCACCGTCAGGCCCGGCTGCGGGCAGGCCGCCAGTTCGGCGGCGGCGAGCGCCGCGAGGTCCACCCGCTCGGTGGACTCCAGTCCCTCCTCCGACACCGCGAGGAGCAGCAGCGACTCGATCAGGTGCTCGCTGGAATCCGCGACGCCGATGAGCTTGGCGCGGATGGTGGCGACCCGCTCCGGTGACGGGTCCCCGGCCAGCCCGATCTCGGCCGCTGCCCGCTGCACGGCGAGCGGGGTGCGCAGCTCGTGCGCCGCGTTCGCCGCGAACCGGCGCTGGGCGGAGACCAGGTGTTCCATCCGGCCCAGCATCGCGTCGAAGGTGTCGGCGAGTTGCTTGAGCTCGCCGGGCGGGGCGTCGAGGGCGATCCGCTCGTCCAGGTTCTCTCCGGACAGCCGGCGGGCGGTCCCGGTGATCACGGCGACGGGGCGCAGCACCCGGCCGGCCATCCACCAGGCGAGCCAGATCGACAGCACGGCGAAGACTGCCAGCGCGATGAGCGAGACGACCAGCAGCCGGTGCTGGGTGGCCTCGGTGACGGCGTCCGACAGGTTGCGGGTGAGGGCGTACGACTTCAGCTGCTCCGGGCTGGGTTGCTCGCCCGGAGCCCTGGTCCGGGCGGGCTCGGCGCTGCGGCCCGGGTCCACGTCCACCCTCTCGCCGGCGCGCAGCGCGGGGCTGACGGTGCTGACGACCCCGCTGACGCTGGCGTACAGCCCCTGGCCGAGCAGGACGTACACCAGGGCCACCAGTCCGCCGCCCGCGAGGAGCAGCAGCGACCCGTACACGGCGGTGAGCCGGCCGCGCTCGGTGCGCGGGAAGACGGTCACGGTCATCGGGCGTCGATCCGGTAGCCCGCGCCCGGCACGGTCTCGATGAGCGGCGGCTCCCCCAGCTTCGCGCGGAGCTTGCTGAGCGTGACGCGGACCGCGTTGGTGGAGTAGCTGGTGTCCTCCTCCCACACCTCCTCGATGAGGTCGTCGTTGCTGACCACGGCGCCCTCGGCGCGCAGCAGCGCCTCCAGGACGGCGAACTCCTTGCGGGACAGGGCGAGCCGGCGCCCGTCCCGGGTGGCGCTGCGGCGCGCGGTGTCGACGGCGACCCCGGCGCGCTCCAGCACGGGCGGCAGGGCGGGGCGGGCGCGCCGGCCCAGTGCGAGGACGCGGGCGAGGAGCTCGTCATAGGCGAAGGGCTTGGTGAGGTAGTCGTCGGCGCCGAGGCCGAGGCCCTCGACGCGGTCCCGTACGGTCCCGGACGCGGTCAGCATCAGGACCCGCGTCAGCAGGCGCTCGCGCACCACCTGGCGGCAGACCTCGTCACCGTGCAGGCCGGGCAGGTCGCGGTCCAGGACGAGGACGTCGTACGCGCCCATGCGCAGCCGCTCCAGGGTTTGCAGGCCGTCGCTCGCCTCGTCGACGGCGAGCGCGTCGCGGCGCAGCCCTTCGGCGATCATCTCCCGGAGGAATTCCTCGTCCTCCACCACCAGTACGCGCATGCCGTCCTCTTTACCGGAGATCGGTATTTCGGCGTTGTAAGCACGGTGCGAGAGGGAAGCGAAAGGCCCCTTTACCGCAGGGTCGGGCCCATGAAGCGATCCCTCATCATGACCACGGCCGCGGTCGTCACCGGCCTCACCCTCGCCGTCACGGGCTGCGCGAACGGCGCGGCCGACGGAGCCGGCGGATCCGACGGGAAGAAGGACGGTGCCGGAGCCGGCACGAACAGCGGCTCGGGCACCGACGCGGACAATGCCGTGAAGATGCGCCAGTGCCTGCGCGAGCACGGCATAGACGCGCCCGACCCCAAGCCCGGCCAGGACCCGCGCGGGATGACAGTGGGCGGCGGCGTGGACCCGGAGAAGATGCAGGAGGCCATGAAGGCCTGCGGGATGGGCGGCCCCGGCTCGGGCAAGGAGCCCACCCAGGAGGAGAAGGACAAGGAACTCAAGTGGATCCGCTGCATGCGCGAGAACGGGGTCCAGCTCAAGGACCCTGAGTACCGCGGGGGCATGCGCACCGGCATCGAAGTCCCGCCGGGCCAGGAGAAGGCCTTCGAGGACGCCCGGAAGAAGTGCGAAGCGGCCCGGTCGTGAGGAAGCGCGGGAAGTGGCTGCTGACCTCGCTGGCCGTCGTACTCGCGGCCTCCGGCGGCGGCTACGCGGTGAAGGCCGCCCAGCCCGGGTCGCAGGACTCCGCGCGGGAGCAGCGCGGCGACGGCCTGCCGCCGGCCACCGCGCCGGTGCGGCGCGGCGACCTCAGCTCGGGCATCCAGGTGGAGGGCACCCTCGGCTACGCGCAGGAGCGCAAGGTCAACGGGGCCGGACCGGGCGTGCTGACCTGGGTCGCCGGAGAGGGCACGGCGGTCGAGCGGGACGGGCGCCTGTACGAGGTCAACGGCAAGGCGGTGCGGCTCATGTACGGGTCCACGCCGATGTACCGGCCGCTGAAGGCCGGGGACAAGGGCGAGGACGTCAAGCAGCTGAAGCGCAACCTCCAGGCCCTGGGGTACGGGACCGGGCTGGACGCCGACGACCCCGCCTTCACGGCGGGTACGGCGACGGCGGTCAAGCGCTGGCAGAAGGCCCACAAGGCGCCGGAGACGGGCGAGGTCGCGAAGGAGGACATCGCCTTCGCCTCCGGCCCGCAGCGGGTACGGAAGAACGACGCGGCGGTCGGTGACGAGCCGGGGCCGGGCAAGCCGGTGATGACGCTGACGGGTACCGAGCGGATCGTCCGCTTCCCGATGGACGCGGCGAAGGCGGGTGCGGCGAAGACCGGCGACAAGGTCACCGTGCGGCTGCCGGGCGGAGCGTCCGCCACCGGAAGGATCGACTCGGTGGGGAACGCGGCGGGACCGGACGAACAGAAGGACGGCGGGGGCGGCGGGGGCGGCGGCGGCGACAAGAAGGCAAAGGTCGAGGTGGTCGTCACCTTCGACGACCCCACCGCGGTCAACGCCCCTGACCAGTCCCCGGTGTCGGTCGGCCTGACGGGCGAGACCCGCAAGGGGGTGCTCTCCGTACCGGTCAACGCGCTGCTGGCGTTGGCCGGCGGCGGCTTCGGCGTCCAGGTCGTGGAAGACGGCAGGCCGCGCGAGGTCGAGGTGGAACTGGGCATGTTCGGCAACGGCCGGGTCGAGGTGACAGGCGACGCCCTCAAGGAGGGCATGCAGGTGGGGATACCGAAGCTGTGACGCACGAAGCTGTGACGCACGCGCATCCCGTGGTCGAACTGACCGGGGTCACCAAGGAGTATCCGGGCGGGGTCGCGGCCCTGCGCGGGGTCGACCTGACCGTCACGAGCGGCGAACTCCTCGCCGTCGTCGGCCCGTCCGGATCGGGGAAGTCCACCCTGCTGCACATCGTCGGCACCCTGGACCGGCCGACGGCGGGCGGTGTGCGGATCGCCGGTCACGACATCGCGGCCCCGTCGGACCGCTCGCTGTCGGCGCTGCGCTCCCGGCACGTCGGCTTCGTCTTCCAGTCCTTCCACCTGGTGCCGGGGCTCAGCGCCCGGGCGAACGTCGCCGAGGGGCTGCTGTACTCGGGCCTCTCGCGGGCCGAGCGCGGCCGCCGGGCGGAGCGGGCCCTGGAACGGGTCGGCCTCGGCGACCGGATGGACCACCGGCCGCACGAGCTGTCCGGCGGGCAGAAACAGCGCGTGGCGATCGCCCGGGCGGTGGCGGGCGCGCCGGACCTGCTGCTGGCCGACGAGCCGACGGGTGCCCTGGACACGGCGTCCGGGGAGTCGGTGATGGAGCTGCTGCACGAGCTGAACCGGGGCGGGGCCACCATCGCCGTGATCACCCACGACGCCGAGATCGCGGCGAGCCTGCCCCGGCAGGTGCGGATCCGGGACGGGGAGATCGTGGCGGACGTACGGAACCCGGACGCGCGCGATGCGGGCGCCCACGGTGCGGGCGCGCGGAACGCGGCGGAGGTGGCGTGATGGGGCGCCGTACGAGGACGCGTACGGGGACCCGTGCGCGCAAACTGTCCCCGCCGAGGCTGTCCCCCCGGGACGTCCTGCACGTCGGATCGGCGGGCCTGCGCGCGCGCCCGATGCGGGTGTTCCTCTCCGCGCTCGGCATCGCCATCGGCATCGCGACGATGATCGCGGTGGTGGGGATCTCGTCGTCCAGTCAGGCCAAGCTGCTGCGCGAGCTCGACAGGCTCGGCACGAACATGCTGGTCGTGACGCCGGGCACGGGGATGTTCAGCGGCCAGGACACCAAGCTGCCCAAGGACTCTCCCGGCATGGTCTCCCGGATCGAGGGGGTCGAGTCGGTCGGCACCACCGGGGACGTGGGCGAGTCCGTACGCCGGTCGGAGAACATCCCTGAGGAGGAGACGGGCGGGGTCGTGCTGAAGGCGGCCAAGGACGACCTGCTGGGCACCCTGCGCGCGCGGATGGGCAGTGGCACCTGGCTCAACGGGGCCACCGGGCGCTATCCGGCCGTGGTGCTCGGCGATGTCTCCGCCCGGCGCCTGGGCATCACCGCGCCCGGCCAGCAAGTGTTCATCGGCGGCCGGTACTTCACGGTCATCGGCATCCTGGCGCCGGTCCCGCTGGCCCCGGAGATCGAGCGCTCCGCCCTGATCGGCTGGGACGCGGCCGAGGGGCTCCTGGGCTTCGACGGGCATCCGACGGCGGTGTACGAACGGTCGGCGGACGACCGGGTGGCGGAGGTGCGCAGCCTGATCGCCCAGACCGCCAACCCGCAGACCCCGAGCGCGGTCGCGGTCACCGATCCGTCGGCGGCGCTCCAGGCGAAGGCGGCCACGGAGGGCGCCTTCAGCACGCTGCTGCTGGGCCTGGGCGGGATCGCCCTGCTGGTGGGCGGGGTCGGAGTCGCCAACACCATGATCATCTCGGTGCTGGAGCGCCGCCACGAGATCGGCCTGCGCCGATCCCTGGGCGGCACGAAGGGCCAGATCCGGATCCAGTTCGTGACGGAGTCCCTGCTCCTGTCCGGACTCGGCGGCCTGGCGGGCATCGCCCTGGGCGCGGCGGCCACGGCGGTGTACGCCCGGACCGGCGACCTCCCCTGGGTGGTCCCCCTCTGGTCGGTGACCGGCGGCTTCGCGTCCACCCTGGTGATCGGCACCCTGGCCGGCCTCTATCCGGCGGTGCGCGCGGCCCGCCTGTCCCCGACGCTGGCACTGGCGGCGGCGTGAGGCCTGCCCCTGGGAGGGATCACCGGCGTACGCTGATTCGATGCGAACTCCACGTCACGCAGCGCGTGTTGTCATCCTGTCCCCCGCCGGGTCGGTGTTCCTCTTCCGCGAGGACAACGTGGAAGTCGGCATCCACTGGCTGCCGCCCGGCGGCGGAATGGACCCCGGCGAGAGCCCCGAGGAGTGCGTACGGCGGGAGCTCCGCGAGGAGACCGGCTGGACCGACCTGGAGCCCGGGCGGCTGCTGTGCACGTGGGAGCACGACTTCACGCACCAGGGGATCCCGGTCCGCCAGCACGAGCACATCTACCTCACGACGGGCCCGCGCCGCGAGCCGGTCCTGGAGTACCCCGGCATCCACTGGCAGTGGCTCTCCCAGGAGCGCCTGGCCACCCTCGGCGAACCCCTGTGGCCGCCACGCCTGCCGGACCTCTTGGCGAACGCTCCGGCGGAGCCGGTTCACTTTGGGCTGCTGGCGTAGGGGGGGTGGCTCGGGCGGGGTGGCTCGGGCGGGGCCTGACCCCGGGGGCGGGACGGGCCCCGGGGGCGGCCTGACTCGGGGGCGGGACGGACCTCGGGGGCAGTTTGACCCCAGGGAGGCCTGACTCGGGGGCGGGAGGGACCCCAGGGGCGGGACGGGCCCGCACGGGCCCGCACCGGCGACGCTCGGGGTCAGCGCTTGGCGGTGGTCGCCTTGGCGTACAGCGAGGCCGCATAGTCGCCGAGGACGGTGCTGGTCGACACGTCGTCGGTGTCGCCGCCCGTGAGGATGCCGATGATCTTGCCGTCGCGGGCGATCCACGCGCTGCCGCTGGTGCCGCCCGGGAAGTCGGCGCAGTCGAAGCGCTGTTCGGTCGCGCTTTCGCGGACGGTGACCGCCGTGCAGGTACGGGGAACCTTGCGGTCGGCGGGGTATCCGGTGACGGTGACCTCCTCGCCCGCGCGGCCGCTGGTGTCGAGCACGGCCGCGCCGGTCACGCTCTCGATGGTGCGGCCCTTGGCGTCGGGGGCGACGCGGGCGAAGGCGAGGTCGTAGTCGTCGTCGGTGCCCTCGGCCCAGCGGTCGTCCTCGAAGACTTCTTCCAGCTTCCATGTGCCGTACGGGGCCATGCCGTTCGCGTACGCAGGCGCGAACACGGCGGTCCCGCCGCCTTGTTGTCCGGCGAGGAGGCAGTGCCCGGCGGTGACGATCAGGTTTCCACCCGGGCTGTGCACGACGGTGGCCGTGCAGAAGTGGTCGCTGTCCAGACCGTCCGTGAAGAGGGCCCCTGTGAAGGCGGCGGGCCCCCCGGGCGGGGGCGTGACGGCAGGCGGCAGCGCACCCCCGGGCGGGGTGGAGAGCTGAGGCTTCGCCGCTTGCGAACGCGACGGAGCGGTCGGCGATCCCGTCGGCCCGGCCTTCGCCCGCACGGGCGCAGCCCCGTCGGGCGGCGGCACCAGCTCGGCCACCGCGGCGGAGGCCCCCAGAGCCGCCGCAGCACACAGCACCGCTGTCACCAGGGTCCGCTTGTCCACCGGCATGATGATCCCTCCGCTTTGCCCCGGCGAAGCATGCCCCGGAGTCGGGCCCGGTCGCAAGGTGCGGGGCGTTGGGGCGGCGGGTTTCGGAGGCGGCGTAAGGGACGTTGGCCGGGACGTGGGTCGGGACGTGGGTCGGGGCGTTGGTCGGGGACGTGGGTCGGGGACGTGGGTCGGGGACGTGGGTCGGGGACTTCGGGGGGCGGGACCTCAGCGGGCGGCGGCAGAGACGCGGGGCGGTGGCTTCGGGCGGCAGGACCCCAGCGGGGCGGCGGCAGAGACGCGGGGCGGTGGCTTCGGGCGGCAGGACCCCAGCGGGGCGGCGGCAGAGACGCGGGGCGGGGCTACGGGCGGCAGGACCCCAGCGGAGCGGCATCAGAGACGCGGGGCGGTGGCTTCGGGCGGCAGGACCCCAGCGGGGCGGCATCAGAGACGCGGGGCGCTACGGGCGACAGGACCCCAGCGGAGCGGCATCAGAGACGCGGGGCGGGGCTACGGGCGACAGGACCCCAGCGGAGCGGCATCAGAGACGCGGGGCGGTGGCTTCGGGCGGCAGGACCCCAGCGGGGCGGCGTCAGAGACGCGGGGCGGTGGCTTCGGTGGTGCGGGAGCCGCTTACTCCGGATCAGGGTGGGGCTGGGGGTTTCCCGTCCGTCCCATCGTCTTCCGGGTCGGGC
>NZ_JBEZLW010000019.1:0-129717 GCF_040652395.1 Streptomyces sp. NPDC048269 | reverse complement strand
CGACTCTATCAGACTCTTTCGGGCCCGATTTCCTCGGTGCTTTCCAGGTCCTGCGCTTTCGCGCTTTCCCTTTCCGGCGATTCCGACTCTATCAGCGATTTCCGGTCTCCCTGACCACTCTCCGCATTACCGAAAGGGCATGCGGAAAGACGATCGAGATCAAGATCGGTGCTGAAGAGGAGGAGTCCCGTCCACCGGCGTTCGCGAGATGTTCACACGACACGTCGTGGCGGGAGTCACGACAGTACAGGCCTGCTGGTGCCCAAGCAAATCGATTCAGACGTATGGTCTAGTCCACCGGTCTAGTCCACTAGTCTCCGTGCCTGAGGGCCAGCCCGGATCGGGTTCAACATCGGGCGAACCCGAACATCTTGTGACTTATCCTTCTGAAGAGTACGCCGTTCGCGACAGTTAGTGACGGCGACACGAGAAGCCCCACCCTGGGAGGCCCCCATGACCAGCGTGACGTCCCCACTTGCCGGGCGCGCCATCGGACTCGCGGCAGTGCCCGATCCGGTGTTCTCCGGCGCAATGGTGGGACCGGGCACCGCTATCGATCCCGTGCGCGAGCCCTCGGAGGCGGTGTCCCCCGTTGATGGTGTGATCGTCTCCCTGCACCCGCACGCGTACGTAGTCGTCGACGGCGAAGGCCACGGCGTGCTCACGCACCTGGGGATCGACACCGTCCAGCTCAACGGCGAGGGCTTCGAGCTGCTCGTCAACAAGGGCGACACCGTGGCCCGCGGTCAGGCTGTCATCCGTTGGAACCCCGCCGCCGTCGAGGCCGCGGGCAAGTCCCCCATCTGCCCTGTCGTCGCGCTCGAGGCGACGGCCGACTCCCTCGCCGGCGTCGTCGAGTCCGGAGACGTCAAGGCTGACGACGCTCTCTTCAGCTGGCAGTGACACGTCCGCCTGCACAGGTGAGTCGGACATCCACCGCGGCGGCCGGGGCCGCCGCTCAATCGGAGACGGGTGAAATGGAGACAACGCTGCGAGGCGTCGGCGTGAGCCACGGTGTGGCGATCGGCGAGGTCCGGCACATGGGTACGGCGGTTCTCGAGCCGCCTGCCAAGCAGATCACCGCGGACGAGGCGGAGCGCGAACAGGGGCGCGCCCGCAAGGCCGTGGAGGCTGTGTCGGCCGACCTGATCGCGCGCGGCCAGCTGGCCGGTGGCGAGGCTCAGCACGTGCTCGAGGCCCAGGCGATGATCGCCACGGACCCCGAGCTGATGGCGGACGTCGACCGGCGGATCGCCGTCGGCAGCACCGCCGAGCGCGGTATCTACGACGCGTTCGCCGCCTACCGTGACCTGCTCGCGGGGGCCGGCGAGTACATGGCTGGCCGGGTGGCCGACCTGGACGACGTACGGAACCGCATCGTGGCGCGCCTGCTCGGCGTGCCGATGCCGGGTGTGCCCGACAGCGACGAGCCGTACGTACTGATCGCGCGGGACCTCGCTCCCGCCGACACCGCGCTGCTCGACCCGGCTCTCGTCCTCGGTTTCGTCACCGAGGAAGGCGGCCCGACCAGCCACAGCGCGATCCTCGCGCGGGCGCTGGGCGTGCCGGCGATCGTGGCGCTGCCCGGTGCCTGTGAGATCGCGGAGGGCACCCTCATCGCCGTCGACGGCAGCACGGGCGACCTGTTCGTGGACCCGAGCCCGGAGAAGCGGTCCGAGCTGGAGGTCGCGGCCGCCGAGCGCAAGGCCGCTCTCGCCGCGTCGTCCGGTCCCGGCGCGACCTCCGACGGTCACAAGGTGCCGCTGTTGGCCAATGTCGGCGGTCCGGCGGACGTGCCGGCCGCCGTGGAGGCCGGAGCGGAGGGTGTGGGCCTGTTCCGCACCGAGTTCCTGTTCCTGGACGACAGCAAGAACGCTCCGTCCGAGGAGAAGCAGATCGAGTCGTACCGCAAGGTGCTCGAGGCCTTCCCCGAGGGCCGTGTCGTCGTACGCGTACTGGACGCCGGTGCCGACAAGCCGCTGGACTTCCTGACCCCGGCCGACGAACCGAACCCGGCGCTGGGTGTCCGTGGTCTGCGCTCGCTGCTCGACCACCCGGACGTGCTGCGCACGCAGCTCACCGCGCTGGCCAAGGCTGCCGAGGGGCTGCCGGTCTACCTCGAGGTCATGGCCCCGATGGTGGCGGACCGGACCGACGCCAAGGCGTTCGCGGACGCCTGCCGCGAGGCGGGGCTGAAGGCGAAGTTCGGCGCGATGGTGGAGATCCCCTCCGCCGCGCTCCGGGCGCGTTCGATCCTCCAGGAGGTCGAGTTCCTGTCGCTGGGCACCAACGACCTGGCCCAGTACGCCTTCGCCGCCGACCGTCAGGTCGGTGCGGTGTCGCGGCTGCAGGACCCTTGGCAGCCGGCGCTGCTCGATCTGATCGCCATGTCGGCGGAAGCCGCCAGGGCGGAGGGCAAGAGCTGTGGTGTCTGTGGCGAGGCCGCTTCCGACCCGCTGCTCGCCTGTGTGCTGACGGGTCTGGGTGTCACCTCCCTGTCGATGGGTGCCGCTTCGATTCCGTACGTGCGGGCGACGCTCGCCAAGTACACCCTCGCGCAGTGCGAGCGTGCCGCAGCCGCGGCGCGTGCGTGCGACAGCGCGGAGGAGGCCCGCGTGGCCGCCCAGGCGGTGCTCTCCGGCGAATAGCCGCGGAGCGGAATCTGTCCGGCCGAGGGGCCTTCGCCGGTGGCGAGGGCCCCTCGGCCGTTCTCCCGCTCGGCTCTGCGGCTCGGCTCTCCGGCGCCGCCTTCCGCGCCCCCTCCCCTTGTGCTCCCTTCCCTTGTGCTCCCTCCCTCAGTGGTGTGGGCCCGGGCCGTCCACCTCGTAGCCGGGGCAGTACTCGACGCCCGGTTCGGGGGCGACGGGCTCCCCGGTGTCGGCGTCCGTGCAGTAGGCGTTGAACACGGCCGCCGCCGACAGCACGGCGAGACGGCCGCGGTCCAGGCGCCAGCCGTGGACCCGGTCCCGGTTTTCCTCGGTGGTGGTGCGCAGGACCAGCCCCCCGGGGCCGCCGAGGGCGAGCCCGGCGGCCAGCACGGTCACGAAGTCGAGGCCGTCGCGGCCCTCCGTCCGGGGCGGCTCCCCCGGGTCGGTGCCGGTCTCGGCGTGCAGGACGGCGACGAGCTGTTCCGTCTCCGTCGGCACGCTGCAGACGAGGTGGTGGCGGCCGGGTCCGGCACCGGCCATGAGCCTTCGGAGCGCGGCGGCGGCACGCTCGAAGGAGGCGTGGCCGATGTCCTCGCCACAGTCCGCGCAGGTGCCGACGCCGGCGAGGAGCATGGTCGCGTACTCCCACGTGGCCTGCCGGACGGCCTCGTCCACGAGGAGCGGGACGAGTTCCTCGATGGGCTGACCGGTATAGGGCAGGCCCGCGCCCGCCCCTGCCAGTTCCGCGGTGAACAGCGTGCGGGCCTCGGCGCTGTCCGGGTCGAGGCCCTGTTCCTCGCAGTACTCGGCGTACTCCTCGGGATCGAACAGCGCGACGGTGGTGTGGATGCCCTGGCCCGCGAGGGACCGGAGCAGGCCGTCGACGTGGCGGAGGTAGTCGGCGTAGTCGTCGTGGTGGTCGAATCCGAACGTGCGGTAGCCGCGCATGGCTGCGAAGTCCCCGGCGTCGGCCAGGAGGCCGACGGTGCTGGGGACCTCGCGGCGCAGCCTGCGGCGCCGGTCGGTGATGCGGGTCCGGTGAGTACCGGTGTCGTTCTTCCGTGGCATGGCTCCCCCTGAGTGCTGCAATCGCTTGCTCACTCAGAGTAATCAGCGCCACTGACAGTGGGCTCAGCCGCGGGTGCGGGCCAGCTCCTCGTAGAAGCGGAGGAGGTCGAGGTTGTCGACGGAGCCCGGATTGACCGCCTTCGCCAGGGGTGCGCCCTGGAGGAGGCGCTTGACCGGGACCTCGATGCGCTTGCCGGTGAGGGTGTGCGGGATTCCCGGGACCTCGATGATCTCGTCGGGGACGTGGCGCGGGGAGAGCTCCTCGCGGATGGTCGCCTTGATCCGGGCGCGGAGGTCCTCGTCGAGGGTGGCGCCGGGGGCGAGGTGGACGAAGAGCGGCATCCAGTAGCCGCCGTTCGGCTCCTCCAGGCCGATGACCAGGGACTCCTTGATCTCAGGGAGCCGTTCGACGGCCTCGTAGATGTCGGCAGAGCCCATCCGGACGCCCTGGCGGTTCAGGGTGGAGTCGGAACGGCCGTGGATGATCACCGAGCCGTGGTCGGTGATGGTGATCCAGTCCCCGTGGCGCCAGACGCCCGGAAACATCTCGAAGTAGCTCTCGCGGTAGCGGCTGCCGTCGGGGTCGTTCCAGAAGCGGACCGGCATGGACGGCATGGGGTTGGTGACGACGAGCTCGCCGACCTCGCCGATGACGGGCTTGCCGGACGGGTCCCAGGCCTGCAGGTCCGTACCGAGGCAGGCGGCCTGGAGCTCGCCGATGTGGACGGGGAGGGTGGGGACGGCGCCGGCGAAGCAGCTGCAGACGTCGGTGCCGCCGCTGACGGAGGCGATCCAGAGGTCCTCGGCCACCTCGTCGTGCAGCCAGCGGAAGCCGTCGGGCGGGAGCGGGGAGCCGGTGGTCGCCACGCACTTGACGGCGGAGAGGTCGAAGTCGCGGGACGGGTGGACCTCGGCCTTGCGGCAGGCCATGACGTAGGCGGCGGAGGTGCCGTAGAGGGTGGCCCCGGTCCGCTCGGCGATGCGCCACTGGGCGCCGGTGTCGGGGTAGCCGGGGCTGCCGTCGTACAGGACGACCGTGGTGCCGGTGAGCAGGCCGGAGACGAGGAAGTTCCACATCATCCAGCCGGTGGAGGTGTACCAGAAGAAGCGGTCCTCCGGGCCGAGGTCGCAGTGCAGGCCGAGCTGCTTGAGGTGTTCGAGGAGGATGCCGCCCTGTGACTGGACGATGGCCTTGGGCAGGCCGGTCGTGCCGGAGGAGTAGAGGACCCACAGGGGGTGGTCGAACGGGACCGCCTCGAAGACGGGGTCGGTGTCCGCGGAGGTCAGGTCCGCCCAGGTGAGGGTGCCCGCAGGGGCCGGCGTACCGAGCAGCGGGATGTGGACGACGGCGCGCAGGGAGGGCAGCTCGGCGCGGAGCTCGGCGACGGTGTCGCGGCGGTCGTGCTCCTTGCCGCCGTAGCGGTAGCCGTCCACGGTGAACAGGACGACCGGCTCGACCTGCTGGAAGCGGTCGAGGACGCTGCGGGCGCCGAAGTCGGGGGCGCAGGAGGTCCAGACGCCGCCGACGGCGGCGGTGGCGAGCAGGGCGACGACGGCCTCGGGGATGTTGGGGAGGTAGCCGCTGACCCGGTCGCCGGGGCGTACGCCGAGGGCGCGCAGTTCGGCGGCGAGGGAGCCGACCTGGCGGCGGAGCCCGGCCCAGGTGACGGGCGTGGCCTCGTGGGTCTCGTCCACGTACAGCAGGGCGGCGTCGTCGGCGCGGGCCGGGTCCTCGGCGGCGCGCAGGGCGTGCTCGGCGTAGTTGAGGGTGGCGCCGGTGAACCAGTGCGCGCCGGGCATGGAGCGGTCGGCGAGGACGGACTGGTACGGGGTGGTGAAGCGGACGTCGAACCATTCGGCGACGGCCTGCCAGAAGGTGTCGAGCTCGTCGACGGACCAGCTGTGCAGGGCGGGGTAGCCGCCCTCGGCGGGGGCTCCGAAGCGCTCCGCGGCCCAGGCATGGAAGGCGGTGATCCGGGCCGCGGCGATCCGGTCGGGGCCGGGGGCCCAGAGGGGTTCCGGCTGCGTGGCTGAGGTCATGGGTCGGCTCCCGGTCAAGTCTGCGGCTCGCGCTTCGTGTGCGTACGGTGCCATCGCGCGGGGGGTGCGCGCGCGGCGGCTCACTGGGACGATGCCATGTGATCGACATCCGCACCAGAGCCGTCATCACCGCTCACGGGGCCGGCGGCATGTGTGCCGCCACCAGTCGCGGTCGGTCGCGAGGGCGGTCGCCTGTGGGTGAACGACAGTTGAACGCGGCAGCCTCGGCCCGGGGCCGGTGGCAGGGTGATGTCCATGGACGTTCGTGATCTGGTGCGCGCGGTGAAGGACATCGGTACGGCGCGCGGTCGGCGCGCCTGGCTCTCGGCGTGGCGCCACCGGCGCGCGGACGCGGCGGGGCTCCCGCGCCGGGGCGCGGAGCGGGCGCGGGTGCCCGGGCTGCTGACCGGTACGGAGCCGCTGCCGGGTGGGGGTGTGCTGCGGTTCGCGCGGTCCGAGCTGCTGGTACGGGTCACCGTGGGCGGGGCGGTGTTCTGGGGCTGGGACGGGGCCGGGCCGACGCCTTCGTACGCGGTGGTGGGCAGCGGGCCGGAGCCGGATCCGCGGGCGGTGCTGGAGCCGGACACCGGGGGTGGCTGGCGGGTGGTGTCGGAGCGGGTGACGGTGGCGGTGTCCCGGCACGGTGCGGTCGAGGTCCGCACGCCGGGCGGGACGGTGCTGCGGCGGGAGGCGCCGCCGCGGTGGTGGGAGCCGGTGGATCCCCGGCTGGACGGGGCGCGCTGGCTGCAGCGGGGCGAGGTGGCGGCGGACGCGCGGTTCTTCGGGCTGGGCGGGCGGGCCGCGGGTCCGAGGCTGCGGGACGGCGTGTACCGGCTGTGGAACACGGACCCGAAGGGCGGCTTCGGGCCGCGTGTCGACCCGCTGTACCTGACGATGCCGGTGCAGATGGTGGTGGCGGACGCGGGGACGCACCTGGTGTTCCACGACAACTCGTGGGACGGCCGGGTGGTGTTGCGCGAGGGCGAGGAAGGCGCGGGTTCGGGGGTGGACCGTCCGGGGACGAGCGAACTGCGCATGGAGGGCGGGCCGCTCCGGTGCTGGGTGCTGGTGGGGACGCCGGCGCGGGTGCTGCAGGGCTGGTCGGGGCTGACGGGTGCGGCGGCGGTGCCGCCGGAGTGGGCTCTGGGGTACCAGCACGCGCGGTGGGGGTTCGGCAGCGCGGCGGAGGTGCGCCGGGTGGTCGGGGGCTACGCGTCGCGCGGGCTCGCGCTGTCTGCCGTACACCTGGACATCGACCACTACGACGGGCACCGGGTGTTCACGGTGGACGAGGGGCGGTTCCCCGATCTGCCGGGGCTGGCAAGGGAGTTGGGTGAGCGGGGGGTGCGGCTCGTCTCGATCGTCGATCCGGCGGTGAAGACGGGGGACGCGGTGCACGCGTCGGGGCGCGGGGTGGGGACGGGCGGCGCGTTCATACGGGACGCGGCGGGCCGGGAGGTGCGCGGTGAGGTCTGGCCGGGCGAGTGCGTGTACCCGGACTTCACGGATCCGGCGGTGCGGGAGTGGTGGGGCGGGCTGTACGGGGAGCGCCTCGCGCAGGGCTTCGCCGGTTTCTGGCACGACATGAACGAGCCGGTGTCCTTCGCGCCGTTCGGGGACGCCACGCTGCCGCGGTCGGCGCGGCACGCGATGGACGGCGCGGGCGGGGACCACCGGGCCGGGCACAACGTGTACGGGCTGGGGATGGCGCGGGCGGGCTGGGAGGGCCTGGTCCGGTTGCGGCCGGCCGAGCGGCCGTTCCTGTTCTCCCGGTCGGGGTGGGCGGGGATGCAGCGGTACGGGGGCACGTGGTCGGGGGACGTGGAGACGAGCTGGGAGGGGATGCGGGCCTCGCTGGCGCTGGTGCTGGGGCTCGGCCTGTGCGGGGTGCCGTACTCGGGGCCGGACGTCGGCGGCTTCGGCGGGTCCCCCTCCCCCGAGCTGTACCTGCGGTGGCTGCAACTGGGGGCGTACCTGCCGCTGTTCCGGACCCATTCGGCGATCTGGGCGGGGCGGCGGGAGCCGTGGGAGTTCGGGCCGGAGGTGGAGGAGCGGGCGCGCGAGCTGCTGGCGGAGCGGGAGCGGCTGCGGCCGTACTTCGTGACGCTGGCCCACCTGGCGCGGCGGACGGGGGCCCCGTACGTGCGGCCGCTGTGGTGGGGCGCGCCGGAGGAGAGGGGGCTGCGGGACTGCGAGGACGCGTTCCTGCTGGGCGACGCGCTGCTGGTCGCCCCGGTGCTGGAGTGCGGGGCGGACCGGCGGGCGGTGCGGCTGCCGCGGGGGCGGTGGTACGACACCGCGACCGGTGCGGCGTACGAGGGCCCCGGCCAGATCCTGCTGGACGCGCCACGGGGGCGGATCCCGGTGCTGGCGCGGGCGGGGGCGGTGCTGCCGGTGCGGTCCGCCTCCGGCGGGGTCGAGCTGGAGGTCTGGGCGCCGGCGCGGGGTCGTACCGGCGGCGGGGTGGTGATCCGCGACCCGGGGCCGGGCTTCGAGGCGGGTGAGGTCGAGCGGTACACCGTGCGGTGGGACCGGGACGCCGTGGTGGTGGAGTCGGAGGCGGGGGACGTGGTGGAGGGTGTGGTGGTGCGGGGGGTCTAGGGGGCCGGGCCGAGTGGTGCGACGTGAGGACCGGGGCTCCGTCCCGTGTCCCGCGCCTCGAACGCCGGCGGGGCTGAGTGTGCCGGTCGGGGTCTGGACGTCGGCGATGGCCGCTGACGAGGCTGGAATGACCGAAATCAGGCGTAGCGGCCCGCGAACCAGGCGGCGGCGGCCTGGGTGTGGAGGGGGAAGGCCAGCTCCGTCGGGGTGCGCAGGACGTGCCAGCCCGTGGTCTCCTCCGTCGGTGCCGAGGCGGGGAGGGTGGCGGCCGGGCGGAGCGGGAGGAGGCCGAAGAGCAGGAGGTGGCCGGCCGGGGAGCTGAGGGCGTCGGCCAGGGTGACCTCCGAGGCGGGGGCCTTGATTCCGGTCTCCTCGCGGAGTTCGCGGACGACCGCGTCGCGCCAGTCCTCGCCGAAGTCGATGAAACCGCCGGGCAGGGCGATGCCGCCGAGGGCCGGGGCGATGGTGCGGGTGATGACGACGAGGCCGGTGCCGTGCGCGTCCTCGACGGGGAGGAGGGTGACGGCCACGGGGAGCGGGTTGCGGTAGGCGGTGGCTCCGCACGCGGGGCAGGTGCGGGGCCAGTCGGTCGCGGCGTACCGCGCTCCGCAGGTGGAGCAGTGCGAGTCCCTCAGCTGTTCCGGCATCCCGTGATGGTATGCCAAGGGGTATGCGGATGACGGTGGTTGTGGGCGTGCTCGCGGTGCTGGCCGGTGGGGCGGCGCCGCCGGGGTTCGCCGCGTTGCGCGAGGTGGATCCGAGCATCCACCAGGACATGCGGTACGCGGGTGCGCGGAATTTCACCGGCGGGGTGGTGGACGGGTACGAGGAGCCGGTGTGCCTGCTGGCCAGGCCGGCCGCGGAGGCGCTGCGGCGGGCGCAGCGGGGGCTGCTGCCGCGCGGCTATTCGCTGCGGGTGTACGACTGTTACCGGCCGCAGCGGGCGGTCGACCGGTTCGTGCGGTGGGCCGGGGAGCCCGATGGTCCGGGGGACCTGGAGGCCAAGGCGGAGTTCTACCCGAACGTGGAGCGCGGCCGGCTGATTCCCGAGGGGTACATCGCCGAGAAGTCCGGGCACAGCCGTGGGAGTACGGTCGATGTGACGCTGGAGACGCTCTCGGGCGGCGAGGTGGACATGGGGACCGCGTTCGACTTCTTCGATCCGCTCTCGCACACGGACGATCCCCGGATCGGGGGCGCCGCCCGCGCCCACCGGGAGGTGCTGGGGCGTGCGCTCTCCGCACAGGGTTTCGTCAACCTGCCGGAGGAATGGTGGCACTTCACCTTCAAGCCCGAGGCTTTTCCCGACTCGTATTTCGACTTCCCCGTCGCTGTCGCCGCCGTCCGGCCGTGAGTACCGTGCCCATATGACTTTCAGTTCGTACGAGGAATTCTGGCCGTACTACGTCGCCATGCATTCGCGGGCCGCCACCCGCTGGATCCACCTCGCCGGCACGCTCACCGGGC
Organism: Streptomyces sp. NPDC048269; assembly: GCF_040652395.1. Lineage (NCBI taxonomy): Bacteria > Bacillati > Actinomycetota > Actinomycetes > Kitasatosporales > Streptomycetaceae > Streptomyces > Streptomyces sp. NPDC048269. Next base: position 119,893 of record NZ_JBEZLW010000019.1, on the reverse strand, counting down.
TCGCCGTGACCGCCTACGGGCTGGCGCGGGGCCGCAAGCGCCTTCTCGCCGCGCTCCCGCTCATCGGGTACGGGACGGCGTGGCCCGCGCACTTCCTGATCGAGAAGAACAACCCGGCGACGTTCGGGAATCCGGGGTGGTCGCTGCGCGGGGACGCACAGATGATCCGCATGATGCTGGCCGGCCGGGACGCGGAGCTGGACGAGATCGCGCGGAAGTGGCTCGCCGAGAACCGATGACCCGGTGGCCCGCCCGTGGCAGACTCCTGACGATGCGTCAGGTTTCGACAGGGGAGGGGTCTTGGCACTCACACGTACACCCGTCGTGAGCGGATGGTTCACGGAAGACGCCGCGGACGGCGGCTTCCGGCTGCTCGGTACCCGGTGTTCGGCATGCACCGCGGTGTTCTTCCCGCGCGAGGACGCGTACTGCCGCAATCCGCACTGCCCCGGCGGCGGCGAGCTCGCCGAGGTGCCGCTGTCCCCGCGCGGGCGGGTCTGGTCCTACACCGACGGGCGCTACCGGCCGCCCGCGCCGTACGTGTCCGACCCGGCCGCGCCCTGGGAGCCGTACACCCTGGTCGCGGTGGAGCTGGAGGCCGAGGGGATGGTCGTACTCGGGCAAGCGGCGCCCGGAGTGGGTGTCGCCGACCTGGCGGTCGGGATGGAGGTCGAGGTGGTGGGCGGTGTGCTGAACGAGGACCCGGACACCGGGACCGCCTGGACCACCTGGCGGTTCATGCCGGTCGGAGGTGCGGCGTGAGCGCGGACATCGCCGTCCTCGGGGCGGGGATGCACCCGTGGGGCAAGTGGGGCCGCAGCTTCGTCGAGTACGGGCGGGCCGCCGCGCGGGCGGCGCTGGCGGACGCCGGACTGGACTGGACGGACGTGGGGTCGATCGTCGGCGCCGACACCGTGCGCTCCGGCTACCCGGGCTACGTGGCCGGTGCGACCTTCGCCCGGGCCCTCGGCTGGCAGGGCGCCCGGGTGACCAGCGTGTACGCGGCGTGCGCCTCGGGCGCCCAGGCGATCGGAACGGCCCGGGCGCAGATCCTGGCCGGCCTTGCGGACGTGGTCCTGGTGGTGGGCGCGGACGCGGCCCCCAAGGGCTTCTTCGCGCCGGCGGGCGGCGACCGCCCCGACGACCCGGACTGGCTGCGCTTCCGCGTGCTCGGTGCCACCAATCCCGCGTACTTCGCGCTGTACGCCCGCCGCCGGATGGCCGTGTACGGGGACACCCCGGAGGACTTCGCCCAGGTCAAGGTGAAGAACGCGGCGGCCGGGTCGCTCAACCCGAACGCCCGCTACCGCAAGACGGTCACCGCCGACGAGGTCGCGGCGTCGGCCGTGGTCGCCGATCCGCTCCGGCTGCTCGACATCTGCGCCACCTCCGACGGGGGCGCGGCCCTGGTGCTGTCGAGCACGGACTACGCGCGCTCGCGCGGGGTCGCGGACCCGGTGCGGATCCGGGCCGTGTCGACGGTGACCCCCACGTATCCGCGTACGGTGCTGGACCTGCCGGACATCGCCACGGACTCGTCGATCGCCGTCCGGCCCGCGGCGGGCTCCTTCCGGTCCTCGATCGCGCGCGCCGCGTACGAGGAGGCGGGGATCGGCCCGGACGACCTCTCCCTCGCCGAGGTGTACGACCTGTCCACCGCTCTGGAGCTGGAGTGGTACGAGGACATCGGCCTGTGCGGGGAGGGCGAAGGCGCGAAGCTCGTACGGGAGGGGGCGACGGCCCTGGGCGGCCGGGTCCCCGTCAACACGAGCGGGGGGCTGGCCTCCTTCGGGGAGGCGGTGCCGGCGCAGGCCATCGCGCAGGTGTGCGAACTGACGTGGCAGTTGCGCGGTGCGGCCGGGGACCGTCAGGTGCCGGGGGCGCGGGCCGGGATCACCGCGAACCAGGGGCTGTTCGGCCACGGCTCGGCCGTCATCGCCGTGCGCTGAGCGGCCGTTGCCGGCGGGTGTCGCGGGGATGTCCACGCCGGGTTCACGCCGGTGTCGCGTCGGTGTCGCAGGGATGTCGACCCGGGGAGTGCGGACGGGTGTTGCCGGAACGCTTGACGGCCCCCGCCCACGGGTTCACACTCGCTCCACAGTCCCTCCCGCACCGCGTCCGGGACACCCCGATCCCCCCATGAGAGCTGCGGTCCGTACCCCAGTCGGCGGGGGTACGGGCCGCCTCCATGTCAGGCTCCGGCCGTGAGGCTCCGGCGCCGCGCCCGTGCCATCGACATCGCGTGTTCCACGACCCCGACCAGCACGTCCTTCACGGACTCCCGGTCCCGTGCGTCGCAGAGCAGCACCGGCACCCCGGGATCGAGGTCGAGAGCTTCCCGCACGGTCACCACGGGGTGCCGGTCCGCGCCGTCGAAGCAGTTCACCGCGACGACGAACGGCAGCTCGCGCCGCTCGAAGTAGTCGATGGCGGCGAAGCAGTCGGCGAGGCGGCGGGTGTCCGCGAGGACCACGGCGCCGAGCGAGCCCTGGGCCAGCTCGTCCCACAGGAACCAGAACCGGTCCTGCCCGGGCGTGCCGAACAGGTACAGGACGAGGTCCTCGCGCAGCGTGATGCGCCCGAAGTCCATGGCCACGGTCGTGGTGTTCTTGCCCTCCACTCCCCCGGTGTCGTCGATGCCGACGCCCGGCTCCGAGAGGAGTTCCTCGGTCCGCAGCGGTCTGATCTCGCTCACCGCACTGACCAGGGTGGTCTTGCCCACCCCGAAGCCGCCCGCGACCAGGATCTTCAAGGTCAGCGGCTCGACCGGTGACACGGCGTGCATGGCACCGGTGCGGCTAGAGCGCCCGAAGGCCATCGATCACCTCACGCAGAATGGATTCATCGGGCAGTTCGGCCGGCGGTACCGGCCGGGTCACATGGACCAGTTCGTCGTCGGCCAGGTCACCGATCAGGACCCGTACGACGCCGACCGCGAGATCGAGGTCCGCCGCCAGTTCGGCGACCGACTGCGGCCGCTCCCGGCACAGCCCGAGGATGTGGGCGTGTTCCGGGGACAGCGTCAGGTCCCAGACCGGATCGTCGGCGGCCGGTTCGGCGACGACGAGCGCGATCAGGTCGAGCCGGTGCTGGCCCGCGTGGCTGGTCCGGCCGCGGGTCATGGCGTACGGACGCACGACGGGACCCGCGTCGTCGTCGAACCAGTGCGCGTGGTCGGGGGCGGGGTCCGCGCCCCCGGCCGGGGTGCGGGTGGGGCGGTCCTGGCCTGAATCGCTCATGCCGTCCGTCTCACCCTCCGGCTGGCAGCCCGGTGCGCGGGGCGATGGCCAGGTGGTCGCCGACTCGCTTGACCATCAGGGTCATCTCGTACGCGACCTGGCCGACGTCGGAGTCGGCGTCGGCGAGCACGGCCAGGCAGCTGCCGTCGCCGGCGGCCATGACGAACAGGAAGGCCTCGTCGAGCTCGACCACCGTCTGGCGCACCGAGCCGGAGTCGAAGTGCCGGCCGACGCCCTTGGCCAGGCTGTGGAAACCGGAGGCCACGGCCGCCAGGTGCTCGCTGTCCTCGCGGGTCAGGTCCTTGGAGCTGCCGGTGGGCAGGCCGTCGCCCGAGAGGACCACCGCCTTGTGGATGGAGCCGACCTTGTCGACGAGCTCGTCGAGGAGCCAGTTGAGCGGGCCGGAGCCGCGGCCCCTGGTGTCGTTTCCGGTCTGCGGTGCGGTCATCGACCGTCCCCCTCGTTCTCGTTCGCGGGACCGGGGGTGGCGGAGGTGCCTGCCCCGGTCTCGGACTGCTGCTGTGCGTGCTGGTTGCGGCCCGCCGTCCAGCCGCGCTGGAGTGCGGACATGCGCGTACGTACGTCCTCCGCGTCGCGGTCCGCCACCGGGGCGGTGGCCGCAGCGTCGTCGGAGCGGGCCGGGGCGTTCTTGAGCTGCGGGGCCAGGCTGGCCTGGCGGACCCGGCGGGGCAGCCCGGCGCCGCCGGCGCCGGGTGTGGCGGGTGCACCGGAGGCGCCCGGTGCGGACGCCGGTGCGGGCTGCGGGACCACGGACACCGGGCGCGGTTCCACACGGCGGCCGTGCTCGGCGACCAGGGTCGGGGTGGGACGGCGGCGCGGCAGCGGGACGGCTCCCGGGGAGCGGGGGCCGTCGGGGCGCGGGGTCTCCACGCGCTGGGTGTCCAGGCGCTGGGTGTCGAGCCGGACCGGGCCGGTGGGGGCCGGCGGCTCGCGGTCGCGGTCGCCCGGCCGGGCGCCGGCCCGCTCCGCGTGCCGGGCGGCTTGGCGGTCCCGGCCCCGGTGCCGGTCGGTGTGCGGCCGGTCCGCCGGACGCAGCCCCAGCAGGGCGCTGCGCGGGGTGCCGCTCGGCGGGGTCTCGTCGTCCAGGGTGGCCATGGCCGGACGGGCGCCGATGCCGTCCGGGGCGGCGGGCTCCACGTCGAGGCCTTCCACCGCGTCCAGGCCGAGGACGTCGATCGGGGCTTCCAGTTCGACCGGGCCGCGCAGTTCGCCGGCCGGCAGCGGGCGGCCGGAGCCGGCGGGGGCCCGCTCGACGGCGGCGGGCACGGACCGTGCGGACGGGATCCGGCCGGACCGGCCGCCCTTGGCGGTCCCGCCGAGCCGGATACCCGTGCCGTTGGTTTCGGGGGCCTCGGTGAGCAGGGCCGCGGGCAGGAAGACCACCGCGGTGGTGCCCCCATACGGGCTGGGCTGGAGGACGACCTTGACGCTGTGGCGCTGCGCGAGGCGGCTGACGACGAACAGGCCGAGGCGGTCCGTGTCGGAGAGTTCGAAGTCGGGGGTCTCGGCGAGCCGCAGGTTCGCGTCGAGCAGTGCCTCCGGGTTCATGCCGAGGCCGCGGTCGTGGATCTCCAGGGTGAAGCCGTTGGCGACGCGCTCGCCGTGCACCTGGACCGCGGTGTGCGGCGGCGAGAACACGGTGGCGTTCTCCAGGAGTTCGGCGACGAGGTGCGTGACGTCGGCGACAGCGGGGCCTGCTATGCCCAGGCGCGGTAGCCGGCGCACCTCGACGCGCTCGTAGTCCTCGACCTCGGCGACGGCGGCCCGAACGACGTCCATCAGCTGGACGGGCTTGCGCCACTGGCGGGAGGGCGCGGCGCCGGAGAGGATCACCAGGCCTTCGGCGTGGCGGCGCATGCGGGTGGTCATGTGGTCGAGGCGGAAGAGGTCGGCGAGTTCCTCGGTGTCCTCGGTGCGGCGTTCCATGGTGTCGAGGAGGGTCAGCTGGCGGTGCAGGAGCACCTGGTTGCGGCGGGCCAGGTTGACGAACACCTCGGAGACGCCGCGGCGCAGCTCGGCCTGCTTGACGGCGGCTTCGACGGCGGCGCGCTGGAGGGAGTTGAGGGCCTGGCCGACCTGGCCGACCTCGTCCTTCTCGTACTCCAGGCGGGGCGCCTCGGTCTCCACGTCCACGTGTTCGCCCGCGGCGAGGCGGCGCATCACGCTCGGCAGCCGGACGCCGGAGGCCTCGTGGGCCTCCTTGCGGAGGCGGGACAGGTCGCGGACCAGGTCGCGGCCGATGCGGACGGAGAGGATCAGGGAGAAGACGAGGGCGATGAAGCCGAGGACGCCGGCGACGGCGGCCTGGACCAGGACGTCCATGGCGACGGGTTCGACGCGCTTCTGGTAGCGGTCGCCTGCGTCGGTGCCCATGGCGGCGAGCTCGTCGAGGACCTTGGTCGCGGACTCGTCCCACTGGGCGGCGGTGACGCGCGGGTTCTTGCCCGTGCCGCCTGCGAGGAAACGCTCCTCCGTGTCGCGCAGGGGTTTGGTTTCGGCGGCGCCCCAGTAGTGCTCGAAGCGTTCGCGGTCGGCGGCCGGGAGGATGGCGAGGTTGAAGTCGTAGAGCAGGGTGCGGTTCGCGGCGAAGTCGGAGACATGGCGCAGGTCGGCGGCGCTGACGTTGCGGGCGGCGAGGGCGGAGGCGATGACGGCGTCCTCGCGGGAGAGCGTCTCGCGGGCGCGGGTGATGCCGACGAGGGCGCGGCCCTGCTTGTCCATCTCGACGTTCTCCAGCGCGTGGAGATTCATGAGGAACTCGTAGCAGGGGTCGACGAGCCGGCTGTAGAGGTCCAGTGCCTGGCCCGGATCGAGGGTGTTCTCGTCGACCGAGTTGCGGAGGGCTCCGATGCCGTGGAAGGCGGCCAGGATGGAGCGCAGGCGCTGGGCGTTCTGGGGGCTCAGCTCGTCGATGACCTCGGGGTCGCGGGCGTTCGCGCTCATCTTCTCGACGATCTCGTCGGTGGCCGCGCGGCGCTTGGCGAGCTCGCTGGTGGCGGTGGAGGCACGGGGGTCACCGATGACGACGAGGGTCTGGCGGCGTTCCTTCTGGATGACGCGGACGACGTCCTCGATGGGGTAGCCGACCTTGTCGATGACGTAGGCGACGTCGAGGAGTTGGACGGCCTGACGGCCCGTGATGACCGTCGCGAAGCCCCAGAGGGCGGTCAGGGAGACGAGCGGCACAAGGAGCAACGCCACGATCTTCCGGCGGATGGACTTCCCGCGAAAGCGCATGGCCTCCCCAGCCTCCCCCAGCTCAACCCCGCTGTCGGGGGGTTCGGTGTTCCGTCATTTAAACGGCGTGAGCCTACTACTGCCGCGCGGCGGCTTCGAAGGCGTGTCCGGACGTTTTCGGCCTGACTCCCCGTCGAAGATCATGAGTTGTCCGACACTTCCGGTCAAGTGCGGCCCGTTATGTGGCAGATGACACTGGGTGGGGTATCGGTTCCCGCAACGGGATGGATGGCTGGAATTATTCGTTCCGCGATCACCGGGGCCGGTGGTGACGGTGTCCGCGAAGCGGGAATCTCCGGACGGCGCCGTACGTCTTCTGTTTGGTGGGACATGTCGGGGTAGACGCGGCGGGGTAGGCATGGCGGGTAGGCGTTGCGGACCGCGCGGTGGGGAGTGAGCGGACCATGAAGAGATATGAGGGCGGCGGCGCGGAGGCCGGCGGCGCAGGTGCGGGTGCCGGTGCGGGTACCCGTGGTGGCGCGGGTGGCGCGGCCGGCTCCGGTGTCGGCGGCGGGGGCACGCGTGGGCTGTGGATCGAGGAGCCGGCCCGGCGGCGGAGAATGCCGGATCCGGTGCGGACGTCCGCGGTGCGGGCGGTGCTGATCGTCGCCCTGACGCTGACGCAGGCGACGGTCACCTTCTTCCTCACGCTGACGGGGTCGTGGCTGGCCTTCCCGATGGCGCTCGGCGCGGTCGCGGGGACCATCGTGGCCACGTGGGGCGTGCTCGATGTGTGGATCACCCTGCAGACGTGGAACCAGCGGTACGGGGTGGTGTCGGAGCCGAGCAGCACGGCGCGCAGCCGCCGCCGCGAAGCCCGCCGGGCCGCCGAGGCCGCCCGTGCGGCGCACAAGGCCGCCCCGGCCCGAATAACCCGCGAGGACGGCCCCCTGGCGGCGTTCGGCCGCCGCTGACCGCGGGGCGGGCCGGCGGCAGGGGGCGGCCGCCGCCGAGCGGCGGCCCGCCAGGGGTCGACCGGCTCGGCCCGGCGACGCGCCGCGCAGTCGCCGGGACGGCCGGCCTTCCGCCCGTGCCGGCGCCCCGGCGCCGGCAGCAGCTACGCCGGCGCCGACCTGGTGCGCAGGGCCCCCGTCAGAGGTTCAGCTTCGGCGGAACATGCGGGTGGCCGTGATTTCGCCGTGGATGGTCTCCTGCTCCGGGGACTGCTGGGGGAGGCCCGGGCGGAGGTGTTCCTCCACGCTGATGTACTTCAGTCCCGCCCTCAGGTCCGCGTCGTTGCGCAGGCGGATGACCAGCGGGAACTCGGCGAGCGCCGTGGTGTCGAACAGACCCGTCGTGTAGAGGAGCTGGACGCCGAGGGCGTCCGAGACGGCCCGCTGGAGTTCCAGCAGGTACGTGGCGTTCGCGCGGCCGATCGGATTGTCGAGGAACAGCGTGCCCGCGTGGCGGTGCTTGTCGCGGCCCCGGTCGTTGCTGCGCAGCGCCGCCATCGTGCAGTAGAGGGCGATCGCGGCGGTGAGCAGCTGGCCACCGGAGAAGACGTCGCCCATCTGGCCGACAGGAACGCGTTCGGCGCGCAGGACCGCGTCCGGCTTCAGGATCTCGACCGAGATGCCCTTGGGTTCGAGGGCGGCCTGGACACCCCTCAGCAGGAGGGACATGCCGTCGCGGCGGCCCTCGCCGAAGGAGGCGGTGCTGTTCTTCTTCACGGCCGCGCGGGTGGCCTCGTCGATGACCTCGCCGAGTCGTTCCGTCAGGGTCGCCTGGTCCGGCTCCTCGAAGCGGATGCGCAGGAACTCCTGGCCCGACCACTCCCCGAGGCCCTCCGGGAGCTGGGAGAGGCGCTGGGCCGAGCGCAGGGTGGCCAGGGCCGATTCGACCAGGCCGCGCAGGCGGTCGACGATGCTGTCGCGGTTGCGCTCCAGCTGCGCCAGCTCGTCGGTGAGGACGCGCAGCCGCGGAGCGAAGGCCGTGGCCCAGGCCGCCGCGTGCTCGGGCAGGGCGGAGGCGGGCAGTTCGCGGATCTGCTGCCGCGCGGGGGTGCGTACCTGCTCGTAGCGGTTGGAATTGGCGTGCCGGACCAGGACGTCGCTCGCCTCGCGCACCGCGGACTCGGCGGCCGAGAGGTCGGCCGCGCAGCCGCGCAGGGAGCGGCGGGCCTCGGTGGCGGACTGACGGGCCTCTTCCAGGGTGCCCGGGTGGGGCACCGGTTCCTGCTCGTCCTCGGCGTGCGTGTGGTCGCGCAGCAGGTCGCGCAGCATGGCCGCGGTCTCGTCGAAGCCGCCGGCACCGTCCTCGGCGGTGCGGTGGGCGCGCAGCAGGTCGGCATGTGCGGCGCGGGCGCTCTCCACCGCGGCCGTGTGGGCGGCGAGCTGGGCGGTGGCCGTACGCAGCAGGGCCTGCGCGTGCTCGACGTGCTCGGGGACCAGCTCCTCGGGCAGTTCGGTGTGCGCCTCGCCCTCGGCGGGGGCGTGGCGTTCGGCCTCGCCGCGCAGCCGGCCGAGCTGCTCGCTGGCGGCGGACGCCCGGGTCTCCAGCATCTGGACGAGCGACTCGGCGCGGGCCGCGGCCGCCTGGCGGGAGGGGCCGTCGGCGCCGTCGGTGCTTTCGAGGAGCTGGGCGGCGCGGGTGCGGACCTTGTTGGTGAGGCGGTCGAGCTCGGCGAGGGCGGCGCTCTCGTCGCTCTCGGCACGCGCCTGTTCGGCCCGCAGGTCGGCGCCGACGCCGACCTTCTCGTAGAGCTGGGACGCGGCGCGGTAGGCCTCGCGGAGGTCGGGGAGCGGCGCCTTGACCGTCCCGTCGTCCTCGGGGAGGGGTTCGGGGGCGCCTGCGATCTCGGCGCGCTCGGCCCGCAGGGCGCGGGCGGTGCGGCGGGCGTCGTCGGCGGCCCGCTGCGCGGCACGCCGGTCCTCGTCGGCGGCACGGGCCCGGTCCAGGCAGACCTCGGCGCGGGCCTCGGACTCGGCCGCCTCGTCGGCGAGTTCACGCAGCCGGGCCTGCCAGCCGGCGCGTTCGCGCAGGCGGTAGGCGAGGCCGGCGAGGGCGTCGGCGACGCGGCGGGCCCGCTGGGCGGTGTCCTGGCGCTCGTCGCGGACCCGGGCGGCGTCGGCTGCGGCCTCGTCGGCCTCGGCGCGAACGGTACGGGCCTCCGCGAGTTCGGCGTCGGCCTCCTCGGCGAACGCGCGGGCGGCCTCGGCCTGCTGCGCGAGCTCGGCGAGACGGCCGGGCGGGCAGCCGGTGCGCCAGGACGCGAGGCGGGCGGCGAGTTCGCGGTCCCCGGCGAGGCGCGCGGCCAGGTCGCGGATCTCGGTGTCGCGGGCGGTGGCGCGGGTGCGCAGCGCCTGGCGCTCCTCGTCGGCGGCGTGCTCGTCGTGCATGGCCGGGTTCGGCGGTACGAGGAACACCGCGTTGTCGTCGGCCTGTGGGAGGGGGGCCAGCAGAGCGGCGGCCGTGCCGACGGCGACGGTGGAGCGGGGCAGCAGGGCGGCCCCGGAGAGGACCTCGCGGGCGCGGCTGTGGGTGTCGGGGTCGGTGATGACGACGCCGTCGACGAGTTCGGGGCGGGCGGCGAGGACGGCGGCGTGGTCGGCGGGGTCCACGGACTGGGCGAGGTAGCGCCAGCCCGGGAGCGCGGGGATGCCGTGTTCGCCGAGGTACTCGACGGTGGCGAGGACGTCGGGGCCGGGCGGCAGCAGTCCGCCGTCGCCGAGGGCGCCGAGGATCCGGGAGTCGTCGGCCGCGGCGGTGCGCAGCTCGAACAGCTGGCGTTCGGCCGCCGCGACCCCGTCGGTCAGCAGGTCGTGGAGGTCCTCGGCGTTGCGGTCGAGGTCCTCGGCGGTGAGCCGGCCGGCGGTGGCACGGTGGTCCAGGGCTGCGGCCGCCGACGCGCGGCCCGTACCGGCGGCGGCGCCCTGCGGGGCGCCGGGGGCGCCACCGGGCGTATCGCGGCGCCCGTCGGACGGCGCGCCGTCGGCGGCCCGGGCGGCGCCCCGGCCCGCGGCGTCGGCCGCGGACGCGCTGGTCGGCGTACCGCCGTCGGCGCGTGTGGTGGAGCCCGGGGCGGCCGGACCGTCCGGGTTTCCGACCCCCCGGCCGGCCTCGCCCCGGGGCCCGGGAAGGCCCGGTACCCGGGCGGGGGCCTCCGGCAGGCCCAGGAGGGCGGCCAGGCGCGGGGATGCGGCGAGGGAGGCTGCGGCGCGGTGTTCGGCGTCGTGGGCGGCTTCGGCCGCGTCGGCGGCGTCCGCGGCGCGGGCGGCGGTGAGTTCGGCCCGGGATTCCGCGGCGGCGGCCTCACGGGCGGCTTCGGCGGCGCTCCGGGCGGCCTCACGGGACTCGTCCCAGGCGGCGACGGCGGTCTTCTCCGCGTCGGTGGCGGCGAGGGCGGCCCGGGCGGGGTCGGCGTCGGGCGCGGAGTCGTCGAGCCAGCCGGCCCGGACGGCTTCGGCGGTCTCCTGCTGGACCTCGCCGAGGCGCGAGCGCAGGTGCTCGGCCTCACTGCGCGCCCGCTGCGCGGCGGTGGCGGCGGCGGTGGCGTCCCGGTGGGCGGTCTCGCCGATGGCCTGCAGTCCGGCGGAGCGCTCCTCCTCCTCGTTGGCGACCCGTTCGCCGTGCTCGGCGGCGGTGTGCAGGGCCCGTACCAGTTCGGCGGCGGCCGTGGCGCGCGCGGCAAGCGCCGGGGCGGCGTCCCGCTCGGCCTCCAGGATCGCGGCGGCGACCCGGGCCGAGCGGTCGGCGGCGGCGCGGTGGCGCAGTACGTTCTCGGCGGCCTGCCAGGCGGAATGCAGCGTGCGCGCTTCGAGGAGCTCGCGGCGCTGGGCGGCGGCGGCCTTGTCGGCGACGGTCAGGGCCAGGGAGGCGTGCCGGTAGGCGAGTTCGGCGGAGACGGCGGCGCTGCGGGCGCGCGCGGACTCGGCGGCGGTGACCTCGTGGGCGGCGCCGGTGACGCGCTGGGCGAGGTCGGCGGCGCGGCCGCGTTCCTCGGTGGCGCGGGCGGACAGCCGCCGGGCGAGCGTGCGCGTACGGCGCTCGGCGCCCGCGTGGACGTCGCGCAGCCGGGAGCGGGTCTCGGCCGCCTCCACGATCTTGGTGAGCAGGTCCACCGAGCCGGCGGTGAAGTCCCGTTCGGCCATCAGCTCGGCGCGGCGGCCGAGCTTGTTGCCGAAGCCGTGGACGAGGTCTGCGAGGCCGTCCGTGTCACGGGTGTCGGTGACGGCGCGCAGCAGGAGGTCGGTGAAGTCGGAGTCCTTCTTGACCGCGAAGAGACCTGCGGCCTCGCCCTCGTCGGCGTTCATCTCGCGCTGGTAGCGGAAGAGTTCGGGGTCGAGGCCGAGGTCGGTGAGGTGCTCGTTCCAGCGGTCGTGGATCTCCTCGAAGCAGACCTCCAGGTGCGGGTACGCCTTGCCGGCCTCGGTGAGGGCGTCGCGGAAGCCCTTCATGGTGCGGCGGCGGCCCTGGGCGCCGGAGGCGCCTTCGACGGGCGGGCGGACCGCGGTGGCCTCGGCGACCGGCAGGTTGTCGAGGCTCAGGCCGGGGCCGGGACGGAAGGAGTACCAGGCTTCGGCGAACTTGCGCGGGTCGTTGGAGACCTGGCGGCCGCGCCATTCGCTGACCTTGCCGACGACCACGCACTCGCCGGTCTGGGTGTGCTGCCACTCCAGGGCGACGTGGCCGCAGTCGTCGGCGAGCAGGAACTTGCGCAGGACGCCGGAGCTGGCGCCGCCGAGAGTGTTGCGGTGACCGGGGAGCATCACCGAGAAGATCAGCTTGAGGAGGACGGACTTGCCGCCACCGTTCTCCAGGAAGAGCACGCCGGCGGGCGCGGGGCGGCGCGGCGGGCCGGTGGGCTCGTCCTCGAAGAACTCCGCCTGGGCCGGTGCCGGGTGGGGCACCGGCTCGCCGACTCCGCGCAGGTCGAGCACGGTGTCGGCGTAGCGCGCGCCGGCGGGCCCGATGGAGTAGAGGCGGATCCGGGACAGCTCGTACATGGCGGCGGACTCTCGTGGTCTTTCGTAGGTCGTACGGGGACGGGTGACTCAGGCGTGGAAGGGCAGGCCGGCGTCGGCGGCGAGCTCCAGGTCGTCGCCCTCGGGCGGCGGCAGGAGGGTGGCGGAGCCGTCACTGACGGGGACCACGCCCAGTTCCAGGAGCTCGGCCATGGCCGCGCTGCCCGCCATGTCGCGGACCTGGAGCTGGTAGCGGGGGGTGGTGCGGTAGGTGCCTCCGGCCTCGTCGCCGGTGCGCTGGAGGAAACCTGACTCGGTGAGGAAGGCGGCGGCCTTGCCGACGATGCCGGTGGTGGACCCGGCGAGGCGGCGGGCGTCCTTGGTGGCGCCGGTCGCACTGCGGCGGGCGTAGACCCGCCAGGCGGCCTCCAGGCCGGGGGCGTCGGAGGCCGGGTCGGTGTTCTCGCCGAGCTCCTCGGCGCGCTCCTCCAGACGGCGGCAGGCCTGCCGGACGAAGGAGTCGACGCCGTTGACGGTGATGCGGCCGATGTAGCCGTCGTCGGCGAGGTCCTCGGGGCGGGGGAAGGCGAGGGCGGCGACGGCGAGGTGGGCGAGGCCGTGCAGGAAGCGGTCGGCGGAGTCGGCGGCGGTGCGGCGGGCGTAGTCGCCCATGCGGACGGCGAAGACGGAGTCCTCCCCGGCGGCCACGGCCATGCCGGCGCGCGGGGACACCTCCAGGACGACGAGGCCGAGGCCGGTGGCGACGGCGTCGGCGAGGCGGCCGAAGGCGGTGTCCTCGCGGTAGCGGCGGAGCAGCTCGGCGTACTCGGCGTCACGGGCGGGGAGCAGCTTGGGCTGCAGCCCGAAGGCGACGAGCCGGGCCGCGTCCGCGGCGTCCGCCGGGGTCACGGGGGCGGCGGCGTGCGCCGGCGCGGCCGGGACCGTCTGCGCGGGCTCGCTCCACGCGGGGGGCTCGGCGTGGTGGTCGCTCACGGGTGCGTCTCCTCGGCGGTGCGGGTGTTCCGGGTGCGGGGGCGGGTGTTTTGGGTACGGGGGCGGAGGTTTTGGGTGCGGGTGGGGTGCGGCGCCGCGGCTTCGACGGGCCCCCGCACCCCCGGGCGGTGCCGCCCCATCGGGGGCTCCGCCCCGGTGACGGGCCCGGACCCGGTCCGCGCCGGCGCGGCGGCGGCAGCCCGGCCTGCGGGGCCAGCCCACCCGCCCGGACCGACGGCCCGGCGGCGCCGGGCAGGCGCGGGGCGGGACGGAACAGGTGCGGAGCTGGTCGGCTGCGCGCCTGCAGGCACGGCCCGGCCCACCACCGCGGGTACGGCTCCGACGGGTACGGAGACGGCCGCGGCCGCCCGGGCAGCGGCCCGATCGCGGCGGTCAGCGGGTACAGGCCCACACACCCCAGCCGCGGCACGGCCGCACCGAGTAGTGGTCCCGGCACCAGACGCGGCCGCCCGGACAACGCCACGGCCACACGCACCCGAAACAGCCGCTCGACCGCAACCTGCGACGACGCGTACAAGCCGACAAGATCCAGCCGCGGCACGGCCGCACCAAGTGGCGGTCCCGGCACCAGACGCGGCCGCCCGGACAACGCCACGGCCGCACGCACCCGAAACAGCCACTCGACCGCAACCTGCGACGACGCGTACAGGCCGACGGGCCCCAGCGGCGGCACGGCCGCACCTTGTGGCGGTCATGCCGCCTCCGCGCGGTCCGCGGCCATGCCGGCCGCGTCGAGGAGGGCGGTGCCGACGATCAGGTCGGCGCCGCCGAACTCGGGATCCTCGAGCTGGGTGCCGTCGTCCACCGCGAAGAGCAGCCGCTCCTCGCCCTGGCGGTAGGCCGTGCCGACGGCCGGGCTCGCCGCGTGGACGGCCAGCAGCGCCACCAGGTACGGCAGGTCGGGGTCGCTGCGGCGGGCCTCTGCGAGGAGGCCGGACAGCCGGCGCGGGGCGTCGTGCGGAAGGTCGAGGAGCTCCATCGCGGCGGTGAGCTGCTCCTCGCTGAAGCGGCTGTCGTCCGGGGTGGCGATGAGGTCCGGCTCGGGCATCTCCGCGCCCAGGTGCTCCCGTTCCACGGGCGGGGTGAGCAGGATGTCGACCAGGTCCCCCACCCGCACCGAGACCGGCGTGCGCAGTCCCGCGCCGGAGGCGAAGAAGGCGTCCGTCACCTGCCTCGCCCGTTCCAGCGGCAGCGGCAGCAGCGGGGCCACCAACTGCCCGTACAGGTCGATGCCGGAGCGCCGCGCGGGCGCGGCGAAGGCCTGGCGGTCCTGCTCGGCGCGGAAGAGCGGCCCCGCGTCCAGGAGCCGGGACTGGAGCTGGGTGTGGCGGCGGATGCAGTCCTTGACGATGTCGACGAGTTCGGCCGCCCGCCGCTTGTTGTCCGGCTCCTCAGCCTCGTCACGCGCCTTGCGGATGTTGGTCAGGATCGCGTTCTCGTGGCGGTAGCGGTCGGCGACGTGGTCGAGAGCCTCCGCGATCATGTCCGGGACGGCCTGGAGCCAGTCCACCGCCCGCACGTTCCGCCGCGTCGCGTCCAACGTGCGGCGCAGGGTCTCCGCGTACTGGACGGTGCGGTAGCGGGCCTGTTCGGCGGCGAGCTGGGCGTCCGCCAGCCGGCCCCGGCTGATCAGCACCTCCAGTTTGACCTCGGCCGCGATCTGCGCGCTGGTGACGTCGGTGTCGAGGGCGCCGACCAGGACGTTGACGGCCTCGTCGGTGGTGCGCAGGTAGACCGCGCCGCCGTAGCCGGGGACCTCTTCGATCAGCTTGAAGTCGTAGTCGCGGCGGACGTAGACCCCGTCCGGGCCGAACGTGCCGTAGATCGCGCGGAAGCCGCGGTCCACGCTTCCGACGTTGATGAGGTTCTCCAGCACCCAGCGGGCGACGCGCTCGTGCTCGGCCGCCGGGCGGCCCGGGGCCTGGGCGGCGACGCGCGGCAGCAGCCTGGCCACTATCTGCTCGTGGTCGGCGCCGGTGTCGAAGTCCATGTTGAGCGTGACGAGGTCGATCGCGGCCAGCGCGACCTCCGCCATCGCGTAGACCCCGTACTCGCCCGCCAGATTGGCCTTGCGTACGTCGAGGTCGTGCAGCGGGGCGGTGCAGGCGAGGGCGCGCAGCCGCCGGGCCAGGCCCTCGTCGGCGGCCGGGCCCGGCGCCGGGGACGGAAGGGTCTTCGCCGGGGCGGGGAGAGTCACGGACAAAGACTAGGCGGTGTCACGGACAACATCCCAAACGGCATGGTTCGGCCGGATCGTCCCCGGCCGCCTGCTCTACGCTCGGCGCATGGCTTCCATGATCGCATCCACCCCGGTGGTCGACCTCAACGCGGATCTCGGCGAGGGCTTCGGCCGGTGGACCCTGACCGACGACGAGGCCCTGCTGTCCGTCGTCACGAGCGCGAACGTGGCGTGCGGTTTCCACGCCGGGGACCCGTCCATCATGCGCCGGGTCTGCGAGCTGGCGGCCGAGCGGGGCGTACGGATCGGCGCGCAGGTCTCCTACCGCGACCTGGCCGGCTTCGGGCGGCGCTCCATGGACGTGCCGGCCGGGGAGCTGGCCGATGAAGTGGCCTACCAGATCGGGGCCCTGGAGGTGTTCGCGCGGGCAGCCGGTTCCCGGGTGTCGTACGTGAAACCGCACGGCGCGCTCTACAACCGCACCGTGCACGACGCCGGCCAGGCCGCCGCCGTGGTCGCGGGCGTCCGGATGGCGGCCGGGGCCGGCGCCACGGGCGGACTGCCGGTGCTCGGCCTCCCCGGATCGCTGCTCCTCTCCGCCGCCGCGGAGGCCGGGCTGGCGCCCGTCCCGGAGGCCTTCGCCGACCGCGCATACACGCCCACCGGCACCCTGGTGCCGCGCACCGAGCCGGGGTCGGTCGTCCACGACCCGGCCGCCGTGGTGGCGCGGGCCGTACGGATGGCCGCCGAGGGGGCGGTGACGGCGGCCGACGGGTCGCGGGTGCCGGTCGCCGCGCGCTCGCTGTGCCTGCACGGGGACACCCCGGGCGCCGCTGAACTCGCCCGCCGGGTCCGGGAGGCGCTGGGCGCGGCCGGGGTCCGGGTGGAGGCCTTCGCGTGAGGCCCCTGGTGGTGGGCGGTGAGGCGCTGCTGATCGAGCTCGGCTCGGCGGCCGAGGTCGCCGCGCTCCACGCCGAGCTGCTGCGGCGGCGGGACGCGGGCGAGCTGGGCGCCGTACGGGACCTCGTGCCCGCGGCGCGCACGGTGCTGCTGGACGGCGTACGGGACCCGGTCGGGCTGGGCGCCCGGATCGCCGGGTGGGAGGTGCCGCCGCTCACGGAGACGGAGGGTCCGCTGGTGACCCTCCCCGTGCGGTACGACGGACCGGACGTGGCCGAGGCCGCCCGGCTGTGGGGCGTGGCGCCCGGAGAGGTCCCGGGCATCGTCGGCGGCACGGTGTTCCGGGTGGCCTTCTGCGGCTTCGCCCCCGGCTTCGGCTACCTGACCGGTCTGCCGGAGCGGTTCCACCTGCCCCGGCGGGCCACGCCCCGTACGGCCGTCCCGGCGGGCTCGCTGGCGCTGGCCGGCGAGTACGCGGGGGTGTACCCGCGCTCCTCCCCCGGCGGCTGGCAGCTGATCGGGTCCACGGACGCGGTGCTGTGGGACCCGGAGCGCGAACCGGCGGCGCTGTTCACGCCGGGGGTACGGGTGCGGTTCACGGAGGAGACCGGATGAGCGGGCTGCTGGTGGTGCGCCCAGGGGCCTTGACCACGGTCCAGGACGGCGGCAGGCCGGGGTATGCGCAGCTGGGGGTCCCCCGCTCGGGGGCCTTGGACACGGCGGCGTACGCGCTGGCGAACCGGCTGGTCGGCAACCAGCCGGACGCGGCGGCGCTGGAGACGACCGTGGACGGGGTCGGGCTGCGGGCTCTGGCTCCGGTGACCGTGGCGGTCACGGGCGCGCCCTGTTCCGTACGGGTGGCAGGGCGCCCGGTGGCCTGGGGAGCCGCGGTCAGGCTGGCGGCGGATGCGGAGCTGGAGGTGGGCCGGGCGGAATCGGGGCTGCGCGGCTACGTCGCGGTGCGGGGCGGCCTGGCCGTCCCTCCGGTCCTGGGCAGTCGCTCGACGGACCTGCTGTCGGACCTGGGGCCGCCGGTCCTGTCGGCCGGGACGGTGCTGCCGGTGGGCCCGCCAGGGCCGGACCCGGTCCCGGGGGCAGACGCCTGCGGGCTGCCGGCGGCGCCTTCGGAACTGCTGCTCCCGCTGTGGCCGGGGCCGCGGGCGGACTGGTTCACGGAGGCTTCGCTCGCCGGGCTGTGGCGTTCGGTGTTCCGGGTGTCGCCGAAGTCCAACCGCATCGGCCTGCGCACCGAGGCGGGGCCGCCGCTGGTCCGCGGCCGGGGCGGCGAACTGCCCAGCGAGGGCATGGTGCTGGGCGCGGTCCAGGTCCCCCCGGACGGCCTGCCGGTGGTGTTCCTGGCCGACCACCCGGTGACGGGCGGCTACCCGGTGGTGGGCGTGGTCCCGCCGGGTCCGGCCCTGGACGCGGCAGCGCAGGCCCGGCCGGGTACTCCCGTCAGGTTCCTCCGGTCGCGATGAAACGGTCGAGGGGGCTTCGGCCAAGCACTGGGTGAGGGGGCCCGAGATCATGCAGCGCGGTGGTGACGGCCTCAGACTCAAGGTCAACGCGAAAACGGTCCCGCCGGGCTACACGCTCACGTTCCGCTGGTCGGACCACTACCCGCTCGGGAGCAGGGGGTCGGCTTCGGCGTGATCGACACCTCCAAGGTCCCGTCCTGCTCGATCGACTACTCCGAGGGCCTGGAGGAACTGCTGAAGTCGAGATCGGCGTCCCCCGGCGCCACCCCGCCCACCCGCCCGCCGGCCGCCCCGGCACCGTAAGTCCGTCCAGCTCGGTCGCCCCCGCCGGGACAGCACTCGGCCCGGCCCCCCTCACATCAGGGGGCCGGGCCGAGTGCGTGTCGGAGCGGGAGCCGGCGGGGCTACACGGCCGATTCCGGCGCGATCCGGCTGCGCACGGCCGACTGGACGTCCTCTTCCTCCGCGGGATCGGCCGCCAGGCGCCGCAGCCTGGGTGCCACGCGCGCGTCGGCCGTCTCCGCGTGCCGGGCCGCGACCTCCCGGGTGGTCTCCTCGCAGTCCCACAGGCATTCGACGGCGAAGCCCGCCGCGAACGAGGGGTCCGTACTGGCCAGGGCGCGGGCTGCCCGGCCGCGCAGGTGGGACGAGGCCGTCTCGCGGTAGATGTGGCGCAGGACGGGGGCCGCGCAGCCGATGGCGAGCCGGCCGGCTCCGTCGACCAGGGCGAACAGTCGCCGCGTGTCCGGGCCGGAGCCGCGGACGGTGGAGCGCAGGGCCCCGAGGACCAGGCCGGCGTCCTCGGCCCCGCCCCGGGCGGCCAGGGTGGCCGCGGCGGCCGCTCCCAGGGCGTCGGGGCGGTGGATCCAGCGGCGGGCGCGTTCGACGGCCTCCGGGCCGCACATGCGCTCGTACGCGGCCACGGCGGGCTCGTCGACGGCGGCTTCGATCAGGTCCAGCACGGCCGGGTTGTCCGGTTCGGCGAGGACCAGGTGGTGCAGGGCGGTGGCGCGGGCGGCCTCGCCGGAGGCTCCGGCGGCCGCCGCGAGGATGGCGGGACGGTCCTCGGGCGCGGCCACGGCGGCGAGGCAGCGCGCCGCGGGCACGTGCAGCGGGGTGCCGCGGCGCAGGCCGTCGGCGGCCCAGTCGAAGACGGCCTGGACTCCCCAGCCGGGACGGGGCCCGCTGGGCGTCAGCTGCCGCTGCCAGCGGTCGAAGGAGCCCTGCTGGCGGGCGGCGCGCAGGCGCTCCCCGTACCGCGGTGACTCCTCCCACAGGCACCAGGGCCTCGGCTCGTACGCGTCGCGGACGGCGGCGGCCAGCCGGGCCTCGCCGTCCGCCGTGGCGGGGAATCTGGCGAGGACGGGCGTGGCGAGGCCGCGCAGCCCCTCGTCGTCGTCGCGCAGGGCGAGCTCGTCGAGGGCCCAGGCCCAGTTCGCTCCGGAGGCGGCGTACCGGCGCAGCAGCATGAGCGCGTCGTCGCGGCCGTACGAGGCCAGGTGTCCCAGCACGGACAGGGCGAGGCCCGTCCGGTGGTCCTCCTCGTCGACGAGGTCGTCGGCGCTGAAGAGGTGGGTCTCGATCTCGCCGAGGGGGCCGTCGAGGTCCAGGTACAGCCGGGCGTAGTACAAGGAGCGGTTCTCGACCTGCCAGTCCTGGCGCGGGTCGCGGAGCACGCACTGGTTGAGGGCCGTGAGGGCCTCCGCCCTGGGTGCCGCGAGGGCGTGCAGCGTGCCGTCGCCGCGGCCGCGCTGGAGGAGCCCGAGCAGGGTGCCGCTCGGCGCTATGACTGGTTCGAACATGGGAATGGCCTCAAATCAAGCTGGGGACGCAACCGGGAATCGGGATTCACAGGGCCGCGTAACAGCATGTGAGGACGTTCGCCGTCAGGTTCCGCTCGATGTAGACCATTGCCTTCTCACTCTCGTCGGTGCTCCGCGACCATGGCGGCCGGTCCGGCAGGGGGTACGGACACCCGTTGTGTCCAGCCCGCTCCTGCCCGTCCGTCATGTTCGCGAATCGAATCCGTCGCCATGATGACCCAGGCGGTTTGTGCGCCGCGACCACATTTACGGCCGCCGTGACCAACCTGTGAGGTCGGGGACCGGTTCGGGCCCCGCCCTGTCACGGGCAAAAGCGGATTACTTGGCTCCGAAGAGTTCCAGCAGGTCGGCCTTGGCGAACATGCGCGCCGTGTCCACGGCGGAGGGGGTCCCGGCGTTGGGATCGGCCCCGCCGGCGAGCAGGGCGCGGATGACGGCCTCCTCGCCCTTGAAGACGGCTCCGGCGAGCGGGGTCTGGCCGCGGTCGTTGGCGCGGTCGGCCTCCGCGCCGCGGGCCAGCAGGGCCGCGACGGCGTCGGCGTGGCCGTGGTAGGCGGCCAGCATGACGAGGGTGTCGCCGCGGTCGTTCGTGAGGTTCGCCGGGACCCCGGCGTCGAGGTACGCGGTGAGCGTCTCGGTCTCACCCTGACGGGCGAGGTCGAAGATCTTGGTGGCCAGTTCGATGACGTCCTCGTCGGGGACGTCCTGGGAACCGGAGCCTTCCGGGCTGTGCTCGCTCATCGTTCGTACCGCCTTTCACTCGCTGCTCGTCCCCCGGGCCGGGCGGGCAGGGGGGTGCACGGCACTGCGTCCGTACGGGTGAATCGTCAGGGTAGCGCCCGGACCTGCACATGTCCGGGCCGGGCCGAGGCAATGATCACCCTTGCCCCCCTTCGCGCCGGACGCGCCAGTCAAGGTGAGCCGGTCCAGTGAAAAACTCCTGGATTCACCCGTATGCACCTTTTGTCGCATTGATACTTGCTGTGAGCCTGGAAGAACTGATGGTGACTGTCCCCACCCACCAGGAGAAATTCTCATGGTCCTGTCCATCTCAGGCGTGGTCCTGCTCGGCATCATCTGCTTCCTGTTCTTCAAGAAGGACGGGATGAAGCTGACGCACGCGTTCGTCTGCTCGCTCTTCGGCTTCTTCCTCGCAGGCTCCGCCATCGCCCCCAGCATCACGGCGAGCACGGCGAGCCTCGCGAGCCTTCTCGGCGGGATCAAGCTCTAGGCCGCCGCCGCCCGAAGTCACCCAGCCCCACCCGTAGTACCCGAGCACCCACAACTCCAGGAGACGCCCGTGGCCCGGCGCCCACTTCCCCGCATCCTCAGCAGCGGCACCACGTCGCTGACCCGGGGCCGCGACATCGCTCGCACAGCCGCCGACAGCGCCACGGACGTCCTCCATCCGCTCCTCACCATCGGACGCGGCCTGCGCATCCTGGCCTCGGCCGGGCGGCGCAAATGGTCCGAAACCCCCAAGGACAAGCGTGGTCCCGCGCTGTTCCTGGGAGCCGCCTGCGTCCTCGTGGTCGCGCTCGTCCCCTACGGACCGCTCCTCGCCCTGATCACACTCATGGCGGCGGCGGCCTGGCGGGGACGCGACCGCACCCCGGTGAAGACCGGGCCCAGCGATGCCGAGACCGAACGGCTCGGCTCCCTCTACGAAGCCCTCGTGCCGTACTTCTCCATCCCGGAGGACCCGAGTCCGCTCTTCGCCCACGGCGGGGACTGGGACAAGGCCTTCAGCGGCTACGAGTTCGACGAGGCGGGCCGCGTCACCCGGCTCCACATCCGCTACCCGGCCTACTTCACCGATGGCGAGGCCGCCTCACGGGCCCGGATCGAGGCATTGCTGCACGCCAAGTCCGGGCGCGGACGGGAGTATCTCTTCGACTGGGACGAGGAGGGCAACCAGCTCGACCTGAGTGTGCTGGCGGCGCTGCCGACGGGCATCGCCGCCCAGCTGTTCGTCACCTCCCCCGGTGAGGCCGTCCTCGGCTTCACCGACGCCGGAAGCGTCCAGCGCACCCTGCCCGTCCTGGAGGGCGACGAGCCCCGGGACGTACCGCCGGTGATCTGGCGCACCGGCCCCCGCTCCACCGAGCCCCACCTGCTGGCCGTCGGCCAGCCCGGCAGCGGCACCTCCACCCTGCTGCGCTCCATCGCCCTGCAGGCCCTGCGGCACGGGGGCGACGTACTGATCGTCGAGGGCGGCGCCAGCGGCGAGTACTCCTGCCTGTCCGGACGCAGCGGAGTCCTGGCCGTGGAATGCGGGCTCGCGGGGGCGCTGTCCACCCTCGAATGGGCCGCGCAGGAGACCGAGCGGCGCCTCATCGCCACCCACCGGGCCCGCGAGGCCGGCCGCCCCTCACCCGATGACACCCGGCGCCCCCTGTGGATCCTGCTGGACCGCCCGAGCGTGCTGGCCCATCTCGCGACCGCCGAAGGCGCGCCCGACCCCCTGGCCCAGCTCCAGGTGCCGCTGCGCCACGGACGGGCCGCGCACGTCACGGTGGTCGTCGCCGAGCAGTTCGACCACCTGGAACTGCTGAACGACACCGTCTGGCAGCACACCCGGGCCCGGATCGTCCTCGGACCCGCCACGATCCAGCAGATCGCCGACGTACTGGGGCTGCCCCCGCACACCACCCCGCCGGCCCAGGTACCGCCGGGGCGCGGGTACGCGCGGCTCGGCTCGGGACCGGTGCACCGGCTCCAGGTGCCCGCCACCCCGGACCCGTACGACGACGGCGCGCACCCGGCGTTCCGCCAGGCGGTACTGGAGCTCCTGCCGGAGCGCCGGGCCGACGGAACGCTGGGCAAGGCCCTGCAGGGGCAGGCCGTCACGACCTCGGAGCTCCCGTGACCCGGCTGCACACAGGCCGGAGCCGCGTGGAGAACCCGTGCCCCGGCCGCACCGCGGCCCGGGGCGGCGTTACGCCACGAACGTCCGCGGGGGTTCGGCGCCGCTGCCGCCCGCGCCCGTACTGACCAGCGCGGCGGCCGCCGCCAGGCGCGTGGCGGCCTCGTCGGCCACCGGGCCGCCCACGGTGAACGGCAGCCGGACGTAGCCCTCGAAGGCCCCGTCCACGCCGAACCGGGGCCCCGAGGGCACCCGTACGCCGACCCGCTCCCCCACCTCGGCCAGCCGGGAGCCCGAGAGACCGCCGGCGCGGGCCCACAGGGTCAGACCGCCCCGAGGGACCTCGAACTCCCAGTCCGGCAGTTCCCGCCGCACGGCGGCGACCAGCCCGTCGCGGTTCTCCCTGGCCTGCTCGCGGCGGATCCCGACGGCCTCCTGCCAGCCCCCGGTCCGCATCAGCCAGTTCACGGCGAGCTGTTCCAGCACCGGCGTCCCCAGGTCGGCGTAGGCACGGGCGGCGACCAGGCTCCGGATGACGTCGGGGGCCGCGCGGACCCAGCCGATCCGCATGCCCGCCCAGAACGCCTTGCTGGCCGAGCCCACGGTGATGACCGTGCTGCCGGCCGGGTCGAAGGAACAGACCGGGCGGGGCATCTCCAGCTCCGGGTCCAGCTGCAGTTCCACCATGGTCTCGTCGGCGACCAGCACGGTGCCCGCGGACCGGGCGGCCTCGACCATGGCCCGGCGCTGCTCCTCGGAGGCCAGCGCTCCGGTCGGATTGTGGAAGTCGGCGACGACGTAGGCGAGGCGGGGCGCGGAGTCGCGCAGCACCTGCCGCCAGACGTCCATGTCCCAGCCGGTCAGCCCGTCGGCCATGGCGACGGGCACGAGGCGGACCCCTGCCGCGCGCATGAGCTGCAGGATGTTCGCGTACGAGGGGGACTCGACGGCGATCCGCTCCCCGCGCCCCGCGAAGAGGCTGCAGATCGCGTCGATGGCGCCCATCGCGCCGGTGGTGACCATGATCTGCTCGGGCATGGTGGGGATGCCCTGCTCGGTGTAGCGGTCGGCGAGCATCCGGCGCAGGGCGGGCAGGCCCGCCGGGTAGTCGCCGTGGGTGTGCGCGTACGGCGGCAGTTCCTCCAGCGCGCCCTGGACGGCCTTGGTGAGCCAGGGCTCGGGGGCGGGCAGGGCCGCGCAGCCGAGGTCGATCATGGAGCCGAGGGACTCCGGCGGCAGCGGCTCCAGACCACGGGCGGGCAGCGGGTTCCCGGCCGGTACGGAGGTCCAGCTGCCGGCGCCCCGGCGGGACTCCAGGAACCCCTCCCCGCGCAGGGCCTCGTACGCGGCGGCGACGGTCGTGCGGCTGAGGGAGAGGGCGACGGCCAGCTCGCGCTCGGCAGGGAGCCGGGCGGCGACCGGGACGCGGCCTTCGAGGACGAGGAGGCGGATCCCGTCGGCGAGGGTGCGGTACGCGGGCAGCTTGCGGGAACCGGGCACGGCGGCGCGGTCCTGCTGGGACGTGATCAGACGTGCGAGCTGTGCGGCACCGACCGCTGAGGTCCATTCGGCCATGGCGTCCGGTCCACCTTCGTCGGATTGGCCTCGACGGGGTAGCCGGAGGCCGGGATTGGATTGAAGTACGCGGACCCAGACTGCCACGGGGCGGTCCACCTCCACCAGGGGCGCCCTCGCCCGTTCATCCGGCGTACCGGCAAGCACCGGCCGGCGGACCAGCAGCATCAGGCGGCACGAGGGATACTGCCGCCGTGACACACGTACGCCTTCGCCATCCGTATCTGGACCACCCGGCTCCGATTCCCTTCGCCCACCGGGGAGGGGCCGCGGACGGGCTGGAGAACACGGCCGCCGCCTTCCGCCGGGCCGCCGGGGCGGGCTACCGGTACTTCGAGACCGATGTGCACGCCACGGCCGACGGGAAGCTCGTCGCCTTCCACGACTCCACCCTGGACCGGGTCACCGACGGGCAGGGCCGGATCTCCGAACTGCCCTGGAAGCGGATCCGCCAGGCCCGTGTGGGGGGCACCGAGCCGCTCGCCCTCTTCGAGGACCTGCTGGAGGAGTTCCCGGACGCCCGCTGGAACATCGACATCAAGTCCGAGTCGGCCCTGCACCCGCTGGTCAACCTGATCGCGCGGGCGGGCCTGTGGGACCGGGTCTGCGTGGGGTCCTTCTCCGAGAGCCGGGTGGCCCGGGCCCAGAAGATCGCCGGACCCCGGCTGGCCACCTCGTACGGCGTGCGCGGAGTGCTCGGCCTGCGGCTGCGCTCGTACGCGATCCCGGCGGCGCTGCGCGTGGGGGCGGTGGCGGCCCAGGTTCCGGAGACCCAGGCGGGCATCCGCGTGGTCGACCGGCGCTTCGTGCGGACCGCGCACGAGCGGGGCCTGCAGGTGCACGTCTGGACCGTGAACGAACCGGAACGTATGGAGTCTCTCCTCGACCTGGGTGTCGATGGCATCATGACCGACCGGATCGACATCTTGCGCGCGGTGCTGGACCGGCGCGGGACCTGGGCCTGACGAGGGCGCGGGTGCCCGCGCGGGCTCCCGCAGGCCGCGCGACCACGGGGACCAGCGAGGGGGCGCTCATGAGTGCACGGACGGAAGACGAAGCGGAATCCGGGGCCGAGGACGGCAGACCGGCCGTCGCGGCGACGGCCGCGCGCAAGCGCGAGCAGCGGGGCTGGTACTTCTACGACTTCGCCGTCTCGGTGTATTCGGCGAGCGTGCTCACCGTGTTCCTCGGGCCGTACCTGACCTCGATCGCCAAGGCCGCCGCCGACGCCGAGGGCTTCGTACACCCGCTGGGCGTTCCGGTGCGGGCCGGTTCCTTCTTCGCCTACTCGGTCTCGGCCTCGGTGATCCTGGCCGTGCTGCTCATGCCCTTGGTCGGAGCCGTCGCCGACCGGACCGGCCGCAAGAAGCCCCTGCTGGCGGTGGCCGCCTACACGGGCGCCGCGGCGACGGCCGGGATGTTCTTCCTGGGCGGTGAGCGCTACCTGCTGGGCGGGCTGCTGCTGATCGTGGCGAACGCCGCGCTGTCCGTCTCGATGGTGCTCTACAACGCCTACCTGCCGCAGATTTCCACCCCCGACGAGCGGGACACGGTCTCCTCGCGGGGCTGGGCCTTCGGCTACACCGCGGGCTCCCTGATGCTCGTGGTGAACCTCGTGCTCTACATGGGCCACGACTCCTTCGGCCTCACCGAGGGCACGGCGGTACGGATCTGTCTGGCCTCGGCGGGCCTGTGGTGGGGCGCCTTCGCGCTGATCCCGCTGCGCCGGCTGCGGGACCGGGCCGTGGTGCGGGAGCCGGGGTCCGCGCCGGCGGTCAGCGGCTGGAAGCAGCTCGTCGCGACGCTGAAGGACATGCGGCGCTACCCGCTGACCCTGTCGTTCCTGCTCGCGTACCTGATCTACAACGACGGCGTGCAGACGGTGATCTCCCAGGCCTCCATCTACGGCTCGGAGGAGCTGGAGCTGGAGCAGTCCACGCTGATCGGGGCGGTGCTGCTGGTGCAGGTCCTGGCGGTGGGGGGCGCCCTGGGGATGGGGCGGCTGGCCCGGATCTACGGCGCCAAGCGGACGATTCTGGGCTCGCTGGCCGCCTGGGCGGTGACGCTGGGGGTCGGGTACTTCCTGCCGGCCCGGACCCCGGTGTGGTTCTTCGCCCTCGCCGCGATGATCGGGCTGGTGCTGGGCGGCAGCCAGGCGCTGTCCCGTTCGCTGTTCTCGCACCTGGTGCCGGCGGGCAAGGAGGCCGAGTACTTCTCGGCGTACGAGATGAGCGACCGCGGGCTGAGCTGGGTGGGACCCCTGGTCTTCGGCCTGACCTACCAGGTCACGGGCAGCTACCGGGAGGCGATCATCTCGCTGGTGGTCTTCTTCGCACTGGGTTTCGTGCTGCTGGCCAGAGTGCCGGTGCGGCGCGCGGTGGAGGCGGCAGGCAATCCTGTACCCGAGCGGATCTGAGAGCGGATCCGCGAGCGCGCCCGGCCCGGATCCACGAACGAATTCCGAACGAATTTAGACGTTGAAGCCAAGGGCCGGTAGTGTACGCCTTTGGCCTGCCAGGCGGACCGTTACTGCGCGCTTTAGAAGTGTAGACGTTGGGTGACATCTGCTGCCAGATGTGACAAAACGGGCATTGGTGGGTACAACAAGGGGCGGCACGACGGGCGACGCGTGACCCGGAGCGGGAATCTATACCGCCGACCGGACGTTGACCGGATGACGACGACAGCGACACCTGTCCTGTGGGCGACAAAGCCCGGGAGGCACGATTCATGAGTGAGCGAGCTCTCCGCGGTACGCGCCTCGTGGTTACCAGCTACGAGACGGACCGCGGCATCGATCTGGCCCCGCGCCAGGCGGTGGAGTACGCATGCCAGAACGGACATCGATTTGAGATGCCGTTCTCGGTTGAGGCAGAAATTCCGCCGGAGTGGGAGTGCAAGGCCTGCGGCGCCATGGCACTCCTGGTGGACGGGGACGGGCCCGAAGAGAAGAAGGGCAAGCCTGCGCGAACGCACTGGGACATGCTCATGGAGCGGCGCACCCGCGAGGAGCTGGAGGAAGTGCTTGCCGAAAGGCTTGCGGTCCTTCGTTCCGGCGCCATGAACATTGCCGTGCATCCGCGGGACAGCCGCAAGTCCGCCTGACAGCCGGACGCAAGCACAAAAGCCGAGGGGCCCCGCCACACTGTGTGGCGGGGCCCCTCGGCTTTTGTGCTTGCCGGTCTCCGGCTCTTGCCCGGGGGTCTGGCGCGCGGGGGCTCTTGGGCGGGGGCCGGCCGGGAGTTCCTGCCCCCCGGGGTTCCTTACGGGGCGAGCGGCGGGCGGTACGTCGAGTCGCCCGGGGCGCCCGGCTGCTGCGGCCGGTCCTCGCGGATGACCTCCCCCTGGACGATCTTGCCGTCGGGGTGGTGGATGCGGGCCTGCTGGAAGGCGTCGCCGAAAGTGCCGGCGGGGGACGAGGCCATCTTGCGGTCCAGCGAGCGGGCCGCGCGGCGGCCGATCCACGCCCGGACCGGCGGGAGCAGGCAGAGCAGACCCGCCACGTCGGAAAGCAGGCCGGGCATGATCAGGAGCAGACCCGCGAGCATGGTGAGGCCGTTGCCCTGGCCGGGCTGCTGCGGGGCGGGCTGCCGGCCCTGCTGTGCCTGCTGGAAGGTGTCCGCGAGGTTCTTGAAGGCACGTCGCCCGGCCCGCTTGATGACCACCACGCCCAGGATCATCCCGCCCGCGATCAGCGCGGCGACGGCCAGTCCGCCGGCCGCGCCGGCGACCAGGCCGAGCAGCCAGATCTCCAGGATCAGCCAGGCGGCGATCGCCAGGGGGAGAAACGTACGGGCGGGCGAGCGCCGCCGGGGGGCCGTCGATGTGGGAACGCCGGTCGTCATGCTCCCAGTGTGCCTGGGCGCGCGTAAGAGCGACCTCAGCCGGAGGTAGCGGCCGTCCCCTAGGGGCCCTGCCCGTCAGGCCTGGCCCTTGCCCTTTTCGGTGTCCTTGCCGGCGTCCTTGCCCGGGAGCAGCTTGGCCGCCTGGGCCTTGAGGCCCCACTGGGTGACCCGCCACAGGGCCTCCACCACGATGTCCTTGCTCATCTTGCTGTCGCCGAATTCACGCTCGACGAAGGTGATCGGCACCTCCACCACGCGGAAGCCCTTCTGCACGGCCCTGCGGGCCAGGTCGACCTGGAAGCAGTAGCCCGCGGAGGCCACCTCGTCCAGGCCCAGGCCCTCCAGGGTCTCGCGGCGGAAGGCCCGGTAGCCGCCGGTCACGTCGCGGATCGGGACGTTCAGCATCAGCCGGGAGTACGTCGAGCCGCCGCGCGAGAGGATCTCGCGGCTCTTGGGCCAGTTCACGACGCGGCCGCCCGGCACCCAGCGGGAGCCCAGGACGAGGTCGGCGCCGGCCAGCGCGGTGAGCAGGCGGGGCAGTTCCTCCGGCTGGTGGGAGCCGTCGGCGTCCATCTCGACGATCACGCCGTAACCCGCCTCCAGGGCCCAGACGAAGCCCGCCAGGTAGGCGGCGCCGAGCCCCTCCTTGCCCTTGCGGTGCAGGACGTGCACGTGGTCGTCGCCTGCCGCCAGCTCGTCGGCGAGCTTGCCGGTGCCGTCGGGGCTGTTGTCGTCGGCGACCAGGACGTGGGCCTCGGGGACCGCCGAGCGGACGCGTCCGACGATCAGCCCGATGTTCTCCGCCTCGTTGTAGGTCGGAATGATCACCAAGGCCGTACCGAGCGGTCCGTAGGTCCGCTGTCCGCCGTCGCTCACTGGGTCCCCTTTGTGCTCTCGCACGTCCTGTACGTCTGGTCGCAGAGGATGACTTTAGAACAGTGGTCGGGGCCTGCGGTCCTTCGGGCCGGTCGGACTCCCGCTGGCTGCGGGCCGCCGTGACCGTTGTCTACTGGACCGCCGGGCCCCGACCCCGGGGCCACCCTCCCCCGAAGACCTCTGGGGGTGCCCCCACCGGCGAAACCTTCCGTCGCCCCCGAGGCGCGGGCGCGGTCAGCGGACGGATCCGTCCGGCACGGACGTCCTGTGGTGGACCCGGCCGAACCTATCCGGGTCCGGGCGCCCGCACCGAACCGAGGCACACCGGATCACCCCTGTGGGCGTACGAATACCTCCCGCCCGCCGACCACCGTGGCCAGGCACACCGGCAGCTCGGCGCCGGGGGTCAGGTCGGGCAGTCCGGGGGTGCCGGAGCGGGGGTCCGTGGACCAGCGGGCGACCCGGTC
Source organism: Streptomyces sp. NPDC048269 (assembly GCF_040652395.1). Taxonomy (NCBI): domain Bacteria; kingdom Bacillati; phylum Actinomycetota; class Actinomycetes; order Kitasatosporales; family Streptomycetaceae; genus Streptomyces; species Streptomyces sp. NPDC048269. The sequence goes on along the minus strand of NZ_JBEZLW010000019.1, from coordinate 90,470 downwards.
GTCGGGAGCCTGGACGACCAGTTCGGAGGTCTGCCACACCGCGTAGTCGGCCGGGGCTCCGGGGATCAGGACGCCCGCGTCGTCGCGGCCGAGCGCCCGCCAGCCGCCCCGGGTGTGCGCGGTGAAGGCGGCGCGGACGGAGACGCGGTGCTCGGGGGTCCGGTGGAAGGCGGCCGCGCGGACGGTGCCCCACGGGTCGAGCGGGGTGACGGGCGCGTCCGAGCCGAAGGCCAGCGGGACACCGGCTTTGAGCATGGCCGCGTACGGGTTCAGGGTGCGGGCGCGCTCGGCGCCGAGCCGGTCGGCGTACATGCCGTCCTCGCCTCCCCAGGCCGCGTCGAAGGCGGGCTGCACGGATGCGGTCAGGCCCAGCTCCGCGAAGGCGGCGATGGTGGCGGGGGTCACCATCTCGGCGTGCTCGACCCGGTGGCGGGCCGCCCGGACCCGCGCCAGGCCGACCTTCTCGGCAGCCGCGCGGACGCCCTCCACGACGGCGGTGATCGCCGCGTCACCGATGGCGTGGAAACCGGCCTGGAGCCCGGCCTCGGTGCAGGCGGCCACGTGCTCAGCGACCGCACGCGCGTCCAGGTAGCCGGTGCCGGTGTGCGCGGCGTCGGCGTAGGGGGCGTGCAGGCAGGCGGTGTGCGAGCCGAGGGCGCCGTCGACGAACAGGTCGCCCGCTGCCCCGACGGCCCCGAGCGCCCTGGCCTGGTCGAGGTCCCGATCGGCCCAGTACCCGAAGACGCGCGGCCCGGGCCGCTCCCGCGACAGGGCCAGCAGGTCCGTGAAGTCCTCGGCTGAGGAGATGTCGGGCCCGCCGCACTCGTGTAGGGAGCCGATCCCCAGCGAGGCGGCCCGGTCCAGGGCGGCCCGCTGGGCCTCGGCGCGCTGGGCGGGCGTGACGGCGGCCAGGGCGGCGGCGCGGACGGCGTGGTGGGCGTCACGGGTCAGCGGCTCGTCGCCGTCCGGGCTGACGCCGGGTACGAGGTCCAGGAGGGCGGTGGTGACGACGGCCGAGTGCACGTCGATGCGGCTGAGGTAGAGCGGGCGGCCGGCGGCGGCCTGATCGAGCTCGGCGCGGCGCGGGGCACGGCGCTCGGGCCAGCGGGCGGCGTCCCAGCCGTGCCCGAGGAGCACCCGGTCGGCCGGACGGCTCGCGGCGTACGCCCGTACCAGGTCCAGCGCGGCGGACAGGGAGCGCGCTCCGGAGAGGTCCAGCCCGGTGAGGGCCAGGCCGGTGGAGGTGGTGTGGACGTGCGCGTCGGTGAAGGCGGGCGTGACGAGCGCCCCGCCGAGGTCGACGACCTCGTCGACGCCCTGCGCGAAGGCGTCGGCCGCGCCTTCGGAGCCGACCCAGGCGACGTGGCCGCGTTCGACCACCATCGCGGTGGCGAAGGGGTCCGCGGGGCTGTGTACCTCGCCTCCGCGCAGGAGGACGGTCCTTGTCGGTGCTCCGGCGGCGTCGGCGGAGTGGGCGGTGCGGTCAGTCATGGGGACCAGTCTCCCGCGTCCGCCCGGCCCACCCGACCGCCGGGTCCCTCCGACGCGGCTACACCCGGGGCGGGCGGGCCTCGTACGGGGTGGAGAGGACCACCGTGGTGCGCGTGGCGACGTGCGCGAGGGCGCGCAGCCGGCCCAGCAGGTCTTCCAGCTCCAGGGGCGTCGCGACGCGGACCTTGAGGATGTAGTTCTCGTCGCCCGCGACGCTGTGGCAGGCCTCGATCTCGGGCACGCCGGACAGCCTGTCGGCGATGTCGTCCGGGGCGCTCGGGTCGAACGGCTTGACCGAGATGAAGGCCGTCAGCGGCAGGCCGACGGCCTCGGGGTCGACCACGGCCGCGTAGCCGCGGATCACACCGCGCTGTTCCAGCCTGCGTACTCGCTGATGGACCGCCGACGTGGACAGTCCGGTGGCCTTGCCCAGATCCGTGTAGCTCATCCGCCCGTCCCGCACGAGCAGATCCACGATCTGGCGGTCCAGCTCCTCCATTGCGCTCATAGCCGCTCAACCTAAGGCCCAACGGCATCCCAGGCACAGTGCTGTCCGCCCACTGGAGGCATCTGCGCCGGGCATGTGACCAAGGCCACAAGCGTATGCACGCGTACGCAGGGCTGTTGTGGTTACTCGTGCCGCGCGACGGGAAGTGCTTGCTTTGGCCGAGGCCGAAGAACCAGCCCGCCCGGCCCACCCAAGGGGGAGTACATCCATGCTGAACACCACGCGCGCCGGTCGCACCGAACCGGAGCCACTGGAACTTCTCGATTCCGAGGACGGTGACCACCTCGAATACCTCGACGACGGCGAGGGATTCGAGATCCACCACGCGGTCTGCCCCGACTGCGGCCAGTCGATCGCTCTCGTCGCCGACGAGGAGTACCTGCCGCAGCACGCGCTCTGCCTGACCCCGTGGAACCCCTTCGGCCTCACGGTGTGCGCGGGCACCGGGCGCCCGGCCAGTGACGCGCTGCCCACCGTCGGCTTGATCCAGCCGTTGGAGCCGCAGGAGCTGGAGCCCGTGGTGCTCCTGAGCCTGCCGCAGGGGCTCGACTGGCGGACGCAGCCCTTCTCGCACGTCGGCGGTCCGGGCTCGCGCCCGGTCCGCGTCGTGAGCCCGGTGCTGCCGCAGACGCGGCAGCAGCACGCGCAGGCGGCCTGACCCGGCTTCCGCCGGGCAGTCCGCCGGTACGCCTCCACCCGTACGCGTTCTGCCCGTACGCGTTCTGCCCGTACGCGTCTACCAGTACGTTCCCTGCACCATGGCGGCCAGGCTGGCATGGTGCAGGATCAGGCTGTCCGGATCCGCCGGGATCTCGACCTCGCCGAAGTACGCCTGCCGGTAGGCGATGCGCAGCATCACGATCCCGTGCCGCAGGGCCGCGTACAGGGTGTGGAACTCCATGTCACGCGGTGTGTGGCCGGTGAGTTCGGCGTACCGCCGCTCCAGGTCCTCGCGGCGCAGGAAGTCCGGCAGGCCGGGCTGGCCGAAGCCGACGGTGAGGTCCTGGAAGAACCGGTGGAGGTAGACGGTCCAGCCGAGGTCCACCTCGCGCGGGACGTACGAGGCCATCTCCCAGTCCAGGACGGCGACCGGCGTGAAACCGTCATAGATGACGTTGCCGATGCGGGCGTCGCCCCAGTTGAGGACGGCCGGCCCCTCGTCCCGCGGCCACAGCTCCTCCAGGCGGGCGAACGCCCCCTCGATGAGCGGGGACGGGGCGAGTCCTCCCACCACCCAGGAGTAGTAGGCGCGTTGGGCGTCGACGTGGCGGCGCAGCGGGCTTCCTTCACCCTTGGGGAGCAGGAACTCGGCCTCCTCGCGCGGGAACTGGTCGTGCAGGCGGGCCAGCAGGGAGATGCTCGCATCCTGGAGGGCGGCGCGCTCCGCGTCGGTCGCGGCGTGCAGCCAGTTGCCCTCGTACGTGTAGGGCATGACGTCCGGCGGGACCCGTCCTTCGGCTCGGGCCATCACGAAGAACGGCGCCCCGAGCGGCTCGGGGTCCTCCTCCAGCCACTGCACGCGCGGGACGGGCAGGTCGGTGTGTTCGGCGACCAGGCTCATCACACGGTGCTGGCGCGGCATGTCGTAGGTGGGGAAGACGGTGTAGGCGGCCGGGTCGGCGGCGAGCCGCAGCGCACAGGCGCGGAGCGGGGTGTCGGGGTGCTCTATGTCGAAGAGCAGGGTCTCGCTGGACATGCCGTTCGAGCCGGGGACGGAGACGTTGGTGACCTTCGCGCCGGGGAGCTTGGTGTCCAGCCAGGCGGCGAGGCGCCGGCCGAGCTCTTCGGGCTCCCGGGTGGAGGTGCGCGGACGTGGAGCGGTGGCCATGAATACCCCTTTCCTGCTGGGCGGCTTGGCGGCTTGGCGGCTTGGTACCGGGCGCTAGGTGGTGGCTGCGTTCTGCCGGCTGTTCCGTGCTGGGCGGCTGGCTTCTGGCTGTCGGCCGTCGGCCGTCGGCCGTCGGCAGCTGCCTGCGGGGCGGCTTCCTAGGGGGCGACGGAGGAGTAGTCGGCGAAGCCGCTCGGGTCGTGCCGGCCGAAGCTGCCGTGCTCGAAGATGCCGTGGCCGATCTGCCCGTCGAGGGTGAAGCGGGCCGAGTGGTCGGTGACGCCGAAGGCGGCCATGGGGTGGGCGGCGGGGTCGGAGAGGTCGTAGACGCGGCGGTCGGTCCAGCCGCGGCCCTGCCAGGTGCCGTGCTGCCAGTCGGCGGCGGGCGGGTAGCCGGCGCCGACGGCGAGCGGGGAGGAGTTCAGGATCTCGACGCCGAGTTCGAGGGGCTTGCGGGCCGGGTCGGTGAGGTGGACGACGGCGCTCTCGGGGTGCCGGGTGCCGGGCCGGTAGCGGATCTCGGTGTGCGGCCAGCCGAGCTGGACGTCGTGGCGGCCGCTGCCCTCGGGGAAGACCTGGAGGGCCTCGCTCAGGGTGCGGTGGCCGTCGGCGTCCTCCTGGGCGATGACCATGAGGAAGCGGTCCTCGAAGCGGACCGGGACCCAGAGCCAGTGGAAGCCCTCGGGGCGGTACTCCTCGGCGGCCCGGCCGCCGTCCTCGCCGGGGATCGGCCGCACACCCCAACTGCGGTCGCGGGTACCGGTCCATTGGTGCGGGGTGAGGGTGTGCTCCTCGCCCTTGGCCCGGATGGTGCCGGTGACGTGGCCGGCCTGGACGAAGCGGCGCCCCTCCAGCATGAGGCGGTCACCACGGCGCTGGATGTGGTGGGGCTCCCAGACGGCGGGGAACTCGGCGGTCCAGGTGACGTCGTACGAGAGCCCGTCCGGGTCGTCGGGATCGGCTGCGCAGCGCAGGGTGAGCTGCTTGAGCGGGACGTCGACGGTGATGCTGAGCGGGCCGACGGAGAGGTTCATCCGGTCGTCGGTGAGGGCGTCGGAGGCCCGGACGGCCAGGAGTTCGTCGCCGACGCGGAGGGTGGCGTAGGCGTCGATGACCCCGGCGTTGGGGTAGACCCCGAGGCCGAGGATGAGAACGGCGCGGCCGGCGTGGTCGAAGACGTGGAAGATGCACCGGTCGTAGGCGTTGCGGTCACCGCTGACGAGGTGCTTCATCGACAGGGGCGCCTGGTGGACGGGGTACTCGTCGAGACCGATGGGCCGGTCGGCGGACATGGCGGACCTCCGGGACGGGGGGGCGGGGGACGGATATGACGGTACGTCAGAAACCGCATCGGGGACCAGCGGTCTGGCACGAACTGACAGGGTGGCAGGGGGTGTCGAGGGTGGGGGGCGGTGTCGAGGGTGGGGGGCGGTGTCGAGGGTGGGGGGGTGTCGAGGGATGAGGAAATGCGGCAGGCGGCATCCGGGGGGCGTGGGGCTGGGGCTTCGGAAGGCGGAAGCTGGGCCAGCGACATCCGGAGGCGAGGCGGGAGCACCGGAAGACGGAAGCCGGACCAGCGGCATCCGGCAGCGAGGCGGGATCGCGGCGGGTTGCAGACCTGGGGCGGCATCAGGGACGCGGGGCGGGACTTCGGACGGCGCAGCCACACACCCGGCACCACGAACGCGGCTCGGAGGCTCCGAACGGCGGCAGCCACACACCCGGCATCAGGGCGGCGGGGCGGTGGCTTCGGTGGTGCGGGAGCCGCTTACTCCGGATCAGGGTGGGGCTGGGGGTTTCCCGTCCGTCCCATCGTCTTCCGGGTCGGGCCGGTCCCTCAAGGGCGCTCCTTCGTCGCGTCGCTTCGCGATGGCCTTCGGCCACCCTTGACCGACCGGCCCGACCCGGAACATTCGAGGACAGACGGGAAGCCCCCAAAAGAACGGTCACCAGTGTTCAGAGTCAGGGGCGGGCACATCAGGGATGCGGGTGCCCGTCCCCCGGGCGCCGGCCAAATCCCATCACCGCCCCCGGTCAGCGGTGGGGGCGCGGGCACCAGCCCCACCCACCCCAGACAGCGACCAGCAGCCGATCGGGAGCGGGGGCGCGGCAAATCGCTACGCGCTCCTCACGTCTCGGCGTCCGGCGCCCGTCTGGGGCTGGGAACAGGCCGCCACCAATCGCTACACAGCTGAGGTGACCCGGCGGCGACCACCCCGGCACGTGGCTGGTCATAAGCCGCCCGGCCCCTCACCTGAGCACTCCCGTCAGGCGCCTGCGGGTAGTTGGGGGCACAGGAAGACGTCTGCCGGCACCACAAAAGAGCAGAAAGGGCCGGTGGTGGGCGCCGGGCGGGCGCGCTGGCGGGGGGAGCCTTGCGGGCACGCTGGCGGGCGCCGTGCGGGTAGTGCGGGGGCAAAAAGGACGGCTGGGGGAGTGTGGTGCCGGATTTTTCGGTCTCCTACTCCGGGAAGTGATCCACTCACTCTCAACTCGCATCCAAATGGGGGCAAAGTGCCCGCTGTCGCGTCCCTGGGGGCGTCTGCAGTGATCGTGGGCGGCTTATGTCCAGCCCCAGACGGGCGTCGGACGCTTGGCGGCGAGAAGCGCGTAGCGATCTGACGCGTCTGCCCGCAGCCGCATGCCGGGGGACGTCTGCAGTGATCGTGGGCGGCTTATGTCCAGCCCCGGACGGGCGCCGGACGCCTGGCCGGGAGAAGCGCGTAGCGATCTGATGCGTCTGCCCGCTGCCGCGTGCCGGGAGACGTGTGCAGTGATCGTGGGCGGCTTATGTCCAGCCCCAGACGGGCGCCGGACGCCTGGCCGGGAGAAGCGCGTAGCGATCTGACGCGTCTGCCCGCTGCCGCGTGCCGGGAGACGTGTGCAGTGATCGTGGGCGGCTTATGTCCAGCCCCAGACGGCTGCCGGACGCTTGGCGGCGAGAAGCGCGTAGCGATCTGACGCGTCTGCCCGCCTGGCCGACCCCGAGGGCTCTCTGACCGCTGCCCGGTGCGGGCTGGGCCCGCCCCCCACCCGTGCTCTCTTCCATGCGGGCCGTGTGGGTGTCTGCCCGTGCCCGCGCCCCCACCGCTGACCCGGCTCGGTGAGGTGGCTGGGCCGGCCCTGCGGGGAACCGGGCACCCGCATCCCTGATGGCCCTCGCTCCCCTCTCGAACACTGGTGACCGTTCTTTTGGGGGCTTCCCGTCTGTCCTCGAATGTTCCGGGTCGGGGTGGTCGGTCAAGGGTGGAGCGCAGCGACATCGCGAAGCGACGCGACCGAAGGGAGCGCCCTTGAGGGACCGGCCCGGCCCGGAAGACGATGGGACGGACGGGAAACCCCCAGCCCCACCCTGATCCGGAGTGAGCGGCTCCCGACAACCCGAAGCCCCCGCCCCACTTCCCTGCCGCCGCCCCGCTGAGGTCCCGCCCCCCGTAGCCCCCGCCCCGCGTCTCGATCCCGCCCAGCCTGGCCCCGGCCCCCCGTGGCCCCCGCGCACGTCCCTGGTGCCGCCCGGCTGGTGCCCCTCGAAGCCCCCGCCCCGCCCCCCTGGTGCCGCCCAGCTGAGGCGCCCCCTCGGAGCCACCGCCCGGCCCCCTGTCAGTGGGCTCGCCTACTGTTTCGCTATGAAGCCGCTGAGGATCATTGACGGGGATGCCACCAGTCCGCAGGCCAAGGGGCCCAAGGTCATCGCCCATATCTGCAACGACCTCGGCGGGTGGGGGAAGGGCTTCGTGCTGGCCGTTGCGAAGCGGTGGCCCGAGCCGGAGGCCGCGTACCGGGCCTGGCACCGGGGGCGCAGCGGGAACGACTTCGGGCTCGGGGCCGTGCAACTGGTGCGGGTACAGCCCGACGTGTGGGTGGCCAACATGGTCGGCCAGCGCGGGATACGCACCGGGAGCGGGGGGCCGCCGATCCGGTACGACGCCGTGGAGCGCTGCCTCGTCGCGCTGGCCGACCAGGCCGTCGAGCTGGGGGCGTCCGTCCACATGCCGCGCATCGGCTGCGGGCTGGCGGGCGGGAAGTGGTCCCGTATCGAGCCGCTGATCACGGACGCGTTGTGCGCGCGCGACGTGGACGTGACCGTCTACGACCGGGGGTGAGCCGTGGCAGCATCGGCTCATGCGCTATCGCTACGCCACCGACCGCGACGCGCCCGCCATGGCCGCGCTCTTCGCCGCCAATCACCGTGACGCCCTGACGCCGGAACAGCGCGCCCGGCAGGGCTTCGTACAGGGCGCGTTCGATGCCGACACGTTGCGCGCCATGGCCGGGGCCGGAGAGCTCCTCGTCGCGGACGACGAGGGCCGGGTCGCCGGGCTGCTGGCCCTGTCGGTGGCCGAGGACATGCCCGGGCCACCGCCTGCGGTCGCGGGCCTGATCCGGGCCCAGGACGTGCTGGAGTGGCAGGGCCGTCCGCTGAGCGAAACCCGCTGGCTGCTCTACGGCCCGGTGGTCGTCGACGCCGCCTACCGCGGCCATGGCGTGGCCCGGGGCCTGTTCGCCATGGCCGTCGCGGAGGCGGCCGGCCGCGCGGAGGCGGTGGTGGCCTTCATCGAGGCCGGGAACCGGCCGTCCTGGCGGGTACACGTGGACGGCTTCGGCATGATCCCGCTGGGCGACTACGTCGTCGCGGGCCGCACCTACAGCGCGGTGGCGGCGGCTGCCGCCGCCTGACCGTCGAGGAACGCCCCCCAGGCCGCGGCCGCCACGGCGAACCGCGGGCCGGCCTCACCGAGCTTGGAGTCCCGGACGTGGACGGTGTGGGGACAGGTGGCAACTTCGACGCAGTTGCTGCCCTGCGCGTCGCTGTACGTCGACTTGTGCCAGTCCAGGGCGACTTCGATGCACGCGCTGCCCTCGCTGTCGCTATAGCTGGACTTGAACCACGTCAGACGACTGCTCATAGTTCCTCCGCGAGCTTTTTGATGAACTCCGCCGACTCGCCCGCGCTGAGGGCGTTCATTCGGATCATGCCATGGGTCTGAGTGAGGGCGCTGACCCTGTCGGGGTCTGAGTACATGGCGCTTGTCTTCTGGCCCTCGGCCCAGGCCCACAGTTGGTGTTCAGGGGTCTCCAGGAGGATGAGAGGGCCGACGAGAGCCACTCCGCATGCCCGCCCGGTCGGGAGGACCTGGATGAATACATTCCGTAGTTCGCTCAGCTTCAGGAGCAGGTCCATCTGGCGACGCATGGCTTCCTTGCCGCCCACCTCCGAGCGGAGGGCTGCCTCCGCGATGATGAAGCCGTAGACCGTTTTGATGCGGCGGGTCATGGTCTCCTGGCGTCCGAGGCGGGCCCGGATGCGTTCCTCGATCGTTTCGTCGTCCAGCGGGGGACAGGCATCACTCATCAGCGCCCGCATGTACTCCTCGCTCTGGAGCAGACCCGGGATGAGGAGCGGCTCGTACCAATTGATCGCGAAGGCTTCCGCCTCCGCCGCCATGTATTCCTCCGACCGTTTCGGAAACGGCTCCGGCTTCATGTACTCCGCGACGGCCGCCAGTTTCCCGCCCGCGCCGAACATCTGGTCCGCGACCTGGAGGAGCCGCATGGTGGGCCGTCTGCGGCCCAGTTCCATCGACTTGACCGTCTCCGCGTCGTAGTTCGCCTCCGCGCCCAGTTCCTCACGGGTCCTGCCCGCCTCGGTGCGCCACAGCTTGACCTGGTTGCCGCCGTACCGCCATGCCTCGGTCATCGCCCCGCTCCTCCCCGTCCCCGGTACCGCGCGTGTACAACCGACCCCCGTCTACGCGCGGTTACTCGCCCGGCCCATACCCCTGCCGCCACCGTATGGACCATGGATCACCCCATCGAGTGGCGCTACCCCCGCGCGCCCATCAGCGTCCCCCGCGCCCGTGCCCGTTTCGCCGCTCAGGCGCGTGAGTGGAAGCTGCCCGACGAGACCACCGAAACGGCCGTGCTGCTGCTCAGCGAGCTCATGGCGAATGCCTGCTGGCATGCCCGGATGCCCGCCGGGCGGGAGGTGTGGGTGCGGTGCGGGCTCGTGGAGGGGGAGCGGTTGCGGGTGGAGGTGCTCGACGCCGGGCTGGAGTCGCCCGTGCCGCGCGTGGCCCGGCCGCTGGACGAGTCGGGGCGGGGGCTCGGGATCGTGGCGGCGCTGGCCGGGGACTGGGGGGCCTACCCGAGGGAGTGCGGGACCGGGAAGGTGGTGTGGTTCGAGCTTGCCCCGCCGACGGGCTGAACGCGGCGGCGGGGCCGGGGCTCAGGCCGCCGTGACCCTGGCCGCGAAGGCGTCCAGGTTGTCGGACATGCGTGCCAGGCGCTCGTCCAGGGTGAGGGACTCCTCGTACCGGCCGGCGCGCAGCTTCGGCTGCCGCTTGCCGCGTACGTACAGGGGGCAGGCGAGGTCCGCGCAGACGTAGATGCCGACGGTGTTGCCGTCCCGGCCCCGGGCGCCTGCCAGCGGGGCGGCGAGCAGGGTGACCCCGGAGGAGGCGTGGCCGGTCAGGCATATCTGGCAGAGGCTGGACTTCACCGCGCTGGTGCGGTTCACGGCGGGCACGCGCAGCGAGATGCCCACCGGGCCCTCGGACCCGGGCAGTACGAGATGGGCCCGCAGCGGCGCCCCCGGATCCACCCAGCCGAGGAAGTCCAGGTCCTCCCAGGGCAGTTCGGCGAAGTCGAGCGGCAGGCGCAGCCGCGCCGCCTCGCCCTTGGTGCAGTTCACGAAGGACGAGCGGATCTGCTTCTCGGTGAGTGGTTCCACGGGCGTCGACCCTACGTGTGCCCTGACCAGCCCGCATCCCAATAAATCGGGTACGCAGGAACCATTCCTCAGCGCTGCAGGATGACCAGCGGGATCTCGCGCGGCCTGGCGGACACCTGGTCGTCCTCGTACGGGGGCCACAGGCCCGTCATCATGTCCCAGTACGTGTCCCGCTCCGTCGGCGTGCCCGTGCGCGCCGTGGCCTTGAACGTGGTGGCGCCTACCTGGACGCGGGTCTCCGGGTGGGCGGTGAGGTTCCCGTACCAGGCCGGGTGGTCCGGGGCGCCGAAGGCCGAGGCCAGGACGATGAGGCGGGCCGCGTCCCGGTCCTCGCCGTAGATCAGCGGGGTGCGGACGGTGCGGCCGGTGGCGCGGGAGACCGTGGTGAGCAGCAGGGTGGGGACCCCGTGCCACAGGTGACCGTCGGCGCCCGCCGAGGTCACGTACGCGCGTACGTGGTCGAGCTGTGGGCCGGGTCTGGGGTCCGTGGGGTGGTCCCAGTCGACGTCGAGAGCGTGCATTCACCTGTCCTTAGGGTTGTGGCCCCCGGACGGCTAACGAGCATTCACCGGCTCTGGATGCGGTCCGGCTCCAGATGCGGTCCTACGCCCCGTCGTGCCCGCCCGTGTCCCGGATACGACCCCGGCCCGGGGGGCGACCCCGGGCCGGGGTGTCAGCAGCGTGCGTACGGAGCGCTACGGGAGGTAGCGCTCGATGACCTGCGGGCCCTCCTTCTCGATCAGTTGGCGCGCCTTCTCGACCAGCTCCGGAGTCAGGTCGTGGCCGGTCGCCATCACGAGGTCCTCGGGGTCGTACGGCCGTTCCCCGCCCGTGAAGAGCCGGTCCGACCGTGTGGGCTGCTGGTCCGATTCACTGTCCATCGCGTACCTCCTCCGGTGCCCCCTGGCCCCCATCCTCCGGCGGCGGCCCCATGAACGCACGTCGACGGGCCGGCGCGCCCCCAGCCGCCCCGCCCAGCCCCTCGCCGCGCCCAGCCGCCCAGCCGCCCAGCCGTCCGGCCACGGCTGAGCTGCCAACGGCCACGGCACGGCCGCCACCGGCCACGGCTCGGCCGCCACCGGCCACGGCTCGGCCGCCACCGGCCACGGCTCGGCCGCCACCGGTCACGGCTCAGCCGCCACCGGTCACGGCTCAGCTCCCCACCGTCGCCAGCGCCCCGACGGCGACCAGTACGCCACAGATCCCCAGGTTCACGGCCTTGTGCTCCCAGAACACCGCGACGAACTCGCGGATCGTGGCCGTCGGCCAGAAGTAGCGGGCCGTGGGCGAGCCCAGCACCTGCCCGTTGACCCCGGTCTTGCGGGCCATCATCGCGGCCCGGAAGGCGTGGAAGTCGTTGGTGACCACCACGCACCGGTAGCCCGGGTCGTCCGCCAGCATCAGCTCCCGGCTGAACCGCATGTTCTCCTCGGTCGTGCGGGACCGGTCCTCCAGCGTGACGTGTTCGGCCGGCACGCCGTGCGCGATCAGCCAGTCCGCCATCGCCCGGGCCTCGGAGACCTTCTCGTCCGAGCCCTTGCCGCCCGAGACGAGGAGCACCGGCGGCCGGCCGCCCCGGGCCAGCTGGGCCTCGTAGATCTCCTGTCCCTTGCGCAGCCGCGAGGCCAGCAGCGGCGGCACCCGGTCCCCGCCGAGGAGGCCCGACCCGAGCATGACCACGTGGTCGACGTCGCCCCGCACCTTGATCCGCCCGTAGAGGAAGGCGTAGCCGAGGAAGCACAGGAAGACGAAGGAGAGGTACGCGACGACCGCGACGAGGGTCGCCACGATGCCCGCGAGGACCACGGAGCCGGACAGGCCGACGACGAACAGCAGGGCGATCATCGCGAATATCCCGAGGCCCGCGAGCAGCGACAGCAGGTTCGGCAGGTGGGTGCCCTCCTTGCGGACCATGGTCATGCCGTTGGCGACGAGGAAGACGCCGAGCGCCACCAGGCCGAGCGTGGGCACGGCCAGGACCAGCAGCAGGACGGCGGTGGCCAGCCAGCCCGGCAGTGCCTTGACCTGGAGGAGCAGACCGAAGGAGAGGAAGACGAGGGTCAGGCCGAGGAGTACGGCGTTGCGGAAGCGGCGGCGGTCGTTGCGGGCGCTGAGGCAGAACGCGACGAAGAGCACGGCGGCGAGGGCGAGGGGGACCATGCCTTTGATCGTAAATGTCACCCGGGAGGGGGAGTCGGGGTCCGGCGTACCGATCGTCCCGCCAGGACGCCGGTGCGCCGCCCGTCCCGCACGACGGGACGCCCGTCGATCAGGACGTGCGGGATGCCGGTGGGCAGGGCACGCGGGTTCTCGTACGTGGAGCCGGCGGCGACCGTGTCCGGGTCGAAGAGGACCAGGTCGGCGCGGTGGCCGACGCGGACCAGGCCCCGGTCGGGCAGGCGCAGGCGGGCCGCCGGGCGGCCGGAGAGGTGCGCGACGCACTCCTCCAGGGAGAGCACGCCGAGTTCGCGGACGTAGTGGCCGAGGTACTGCGGGAAGGTGCCGTAGGCGCGCGGGTGCGGCTTCGCGCCCTGGAGGATCCCGTCGGAGCCGCCGGTGTGGACGCGGTGGCGCATGATCGCGCGGACGTTCTCCTCGTGGCCGACGTGCTGGAGGACCGTCGGCGCGAGCCGGTCGCCGAGCAGCAGCCGCCGGGCCGTTTCCCAGCCGTCCAGGCGCGTGCCGACGTACCGGCCGTACGCGGGGTCGGTGACGCCCGAGATCTCGATCGTCGACCAGTCGACGGGGACCCCGTGGCAGCCGTCGGCCCCGGTGACCTCCAGCGCGTACCGGATCCGCTCGGCGGTGGAGTCGTCGCGCAGCCGGGCGAGGACGGCCTGCGGTCCGCCCTCGCCCGCCCAACTGGGCAGCAGGGCGACGAGGGTGGTGCAGCCGGGGGTGTACGGGTAGCTGTCCAGGGTGATGTCGCAGCCCTCGGCCAGGGCCGCGTCCAGCAGGGCCAGCAGCTCGGGGGCGCGGCCCCGGTTCTCGCCGAAGTTCATGGTGGCGTGCGCGAGGTGCAGGGCGCAGCCGGCCTGCCGGGTCAGCTCGACCATCTCGGCGTAGGCGGCGAGCGCGCCGTGGCCGTACGAGCGGTGGTGGGGGCAGTAGTAGCCGCCGTACCGCGCCACCACGCGGCACAGCTCGGTCAGTTCGGCGCCGGAGGCGTACATGCCGGGGGTGTAGGTCAGGCCGGACGACATGCCGACGGCGCCCTGGGCCAGGCCGTCGGCGACCAGCTGCCGCATCCGGTCCAGCTCGGCCCCCGTCGCGGGCCGGTCGTCCCAGCCGAGGGCGTGGGCGCGGACCGTGCCCTGGGGGACGAGGTACGCGGCGTTGACGGCGATCCCCTGGCCGTCGTGGGCCCGGTCCAGGCGGTCGAGGTACTCGCCGACCGTGCGCCAGTCGAGGTCGATGTCGTCCCCGGAACCGTTCCAGCCCGCGATGGCGGCCCGTACCTCGCCCAGGGTGCGGTCGTCGGCGGGCGCGTACGACAGGCCGTCCTGGCCGAGGACTTCGAGGGTCACGCCCTGGGCCGCCTTCGCGCTGTGGTCCGGGTCGCGGAGCAGGGCGAGGTCGCTGTGGGCGTGCATGTCGACGAAGCCGGGGGCGAGGGCCAGGCCGTGCGCGTCGAGGGTCCTGCGGCCTCCGCCGGGGATGCGGCCGATCTCGGCGATCCGGCCCTCGTGCACGCCGACGTCGGCCGTGTACGAGGGCCCGCCCGTGCCGTCGACGACGCGGGCCCCGTGGATGACCAGGTCCACGGGCGTGGCTCAGAAGAAGGTGCGGACGTAGTCGCTGACCGTGCCGTCCGACTCCACCACCGGGATCAGCGGCCACTTCTCGAAGATTGTGCAGGGGTGGGCCATGCCGAGGGAGACCCAGTCGCCGACCTCCAGCGCGGTGGCGTCGGCGTCCGTCTCGATCCAGGCGTGCTGGTCGGACAGCTTGGTCACCCGGATGCCGGTCGCGGCGCGCTCGACGCCGTCGCGGGCGCTGCGCACGGTGAGCACTTCGGGCAGGCCCAGGTCGTAGGCGATGTCGCGCTTGCCGGCGTTGACGAAGGCCTGGCCGGGGGTGGGGCGGGAGACGACCTGGGTCCACAGCCGGAAGGCGGCGACCAGGCCGCCCTCGTCGGGGACGCGGTTGAAGGGGGTCAGGCCCGAGTACCAGCCGTGGTCGTGGGAGACGTACGCGCCGGAGCGCAGCAGCGGCAGGACGGGCAGCGACAGCTCCGGGACCTCGGCGAAGACCTCGGCGACGGCGTCGAACCATTCGCTGCCGCCGGCGCTGACGATGACCTCGTCCAGGCCGGTGCCGTTGAAGCGGCCCTGCTTGTCGAGGTCGGCGGCGAGCGCGGTGAGGCGGCGCAGCCAGGCGCGGACGCTGTCGGCGTCGGCCCCGGGCATGGTGGCCTCGTAGCCGGCCACACCGGCCAGGCGCAGGGCGGGGGACGCGGCGACGGCCTCGGCGACGGCCTGGCATTCGGCGTCGGTACGGATCCCCGTACGGCCCTCGGCGCCGGCGCCGAGTTCGAGGACGACGTCGATGGTGGCGGCGGCGGTGGCGCCGTGGCCGTGCAGGGCCTCCTCCATCAGCTCGACCGCGCGGACGGAGTCGACGTAGCAGACGAACCGGAAGTCGGGGTCGGCGGCGAGCTCGTCGGCGACCCAGCGGAGGGCCGGCGCGTCCACGAGCTCGTTGGCCAGGAAGATCCTCCGGATGCCGAAGGCGCGGCAGACACGGGCCTGGTGGGGCATGGCGACGGTGATGCCCCACGCGCCGTGGTCCAGCTGGCGCTGGAAGAGCTGCGGGGCCATGCAGGTCTTGCCGTGGGGCGCGAAGGCGAGGGAGTGGCGGGCGGCGTACGTGCCGAGGGCGGTGAGGTTGTGCTCCAGCGCGTCCGCGTCGAGGGTCAGCACGGGGGTGGTGAAACCGCCGGTGTGCAGGTCGCGGCGCTGGGCGGCGAGTCCGCCGACGGTGAGCCCGGCGGTCTGGGCGTCCGGGGGGAGGCCCTTGAACCGGTGGTCGACCGGTTCGTCGGCGAGGTCCTTGACGGGGTCGCTGGCCATGCGGGTGCCTCCCGGGGGTTGCATTGTGTGCAACGGTCGTTGCGTATGCCGCTGCGTGCTGTCTAACATCCCGGGTGACGGTGGGTCAACGTGCGGCGCCGTTGCCGGGGCTCGGCCGGTGGGGCTCCGCCAGTGGGTTCCGCCGGAGCCCGCCGGACCGGTGCGGCGCCGTTGCTGGGGCTCCGCCCCAGACCCCGCGCCTCAAACGCCGGCGGGGCTGGAGGGGTGCGCCTCAATCGCCGGCGGGGCTGGATTTGCCTGGCGCCGCCAGACCGGCGCGGCTGGTTTGCACGCAGCGCAACGATGCTTGCGGCGGGCTGGATTGCCCGCAGGGCAATTCCAGCCTCGCCGGCGTTTGAGGCGCGAGGCCGGGGCGCAGGCGGGAGTGGCGCTCAGCCACATCCAGCCTCGCCGGCGTTGGAGGCGCGGGTCCGGGCAGCGCCCGGGAAGCCCAGCGCAGCGGCACGGCACGGCACGGCACCGTACGACAAGGAAGGCGCACGCATGAGCCAGTCCGTGGAACGGGCGCTCGGGATCCTGCCGCTGCTCGCCAAGGGCCCGGCCGGGCTGGGGGCGGTCGCCGACGACCTCGGCGTGCACAAGAGCACCGCGCTGCGCCTCCTGCGCACCCTGCACGAGCGCGGCTTCGTGTACCGGCAGCCCGACGGCCGCTACCGCCTCGGCGCCCAGCTGTTCGCGCTCGCCGCCGAAGCCGTCGAGAACCTCGACGTCCGGGAGATCGCGCACCCCCACCTCGTCGAACTGAACAGGGCCACCGGGCACACCGTCCACCTCGCCCTCCTCCAGGACGACGAGGTCGTGTACATCGACAAGGTCGACAGCCGCTACCCGGTCCGCATGTACTCCCGCATCGGCAAGCCCGTGCCCCTGACCGTCGCCGCCGTCGCCAAGCTGCTCCTCGCCGACCTCCCCGAGGCCGAGCGCAGGAGCCTCGCCGAGCGGATCGAGTACCCGCGGTACACGGCCCGTTCCACCCCGGACGCCGCCGCGTTCCTCCGGGAGCTGGACCTCGTACGGGACCAGGGGTGGGCCGCCGACCTCGGGGGGCACGAGGAGTCCGTCAACTGCCTCGGCGCGCCCGTGTACGGGCCCGACGGGCGGGTCGCCGCCGCGCTGTCCGTTTCCGCGCCCAGTGTGGTGGCCACCGCCGACGGACTGCTCGAACTGCTGCCGCTGGTACTCCGTACCGCTCACGTCATCAGCCAGGACTATTCCGGAACAGGACCACAGGAGGCCACCCCGTGACCGAGAAGACCGCTCTCACCCCCGGCACCCACACCACCCCGCCCGCGAAGTTCTCGCACGGCGTGCGCAAGGGGAACATCCTCCAGGTCGCCGGGCAGGTCGGCTTCCTCCCGCACGTGGAAGGGCAGCCGCCCACCCCCGCCGGGCCGACGCTGCGCGAGCAGACCCTCCAGACGCTGGAGAACGTCCGTTCCGTCCTGGAGGCCGGCGGTGCGGGCTGGGACGACGTGATGATGATCCGCGTCTATCTGACGGACACGGGCCACTTCGGCGAGATGAACGAGATCTACAACGCCTACTTCGAGCAGCAGGGCCTGGGGGAAGCGCCCGCTGCCCGGACCACCGTGTACGTCGGGCTGCCGGCCGGGCTGCTCATCGAGATCGACGCGCTGGCGGTTCTCTCCTGAGCGGCGCGCGGCCGATCACCAGGGCCAGTTGGCGCCCAGCCAGGCGCCGCCGGCGGTGACGAACGCGGAGCCCAGCCAGCCGATCAGCCGGGCCGGCCGGCGCGCCAGGCTCATCTGGAAGGAGCCGACGCGCAACTCGAAGTAGGGGCGGCGCGGCGACGTGGACGGTGCCATGGCGGAACTCCTTCGGCGAGCGGCCCGCGCCCAGTGCGCGCAGACCGGTGGAGCAGCAGGCCATCACGGCCGCGCCCAGCGCTGCTGGTTCACGGAACGGAGAAGTCCGTTCCGGACGGGGCGGGTCGTGTCCCGGACGCGAACGGCACCCTCCGGACGTCCGGGAAAATCGGCGGCATGACGGACTCATGGCGCCGATTCCGCTCGGATCTGCGGGAGTTGAAGGAAGCGTCCGGTATGAACTTCCGGGCGATCGAGGAAGCGGCCAGGGCAGCGGACGCCTTCCTGCCCAGGTCGACCGTGCACGGCCTGCTGGGCGAGGCGGACAAGAGGGCCGGGAAGGAGTGCACCGGGCAGCTGGAGGACCTCGTCGAGATCCTGGTCGCGCACACCGCGGACGATGACCCGGCCGCCGCCCCTTGGCAGGACCGGGCGGCCTGGCAGCGCCGTTGGGAGGTACTCGACGACGCCGGACGCGGCGGCACCCTGCCCGACAGCCGGACCGGCGGAGCGCTCGGCTGGGACGGCGCCTTGGGGAAGCTCGGACTGGGCGCCGACACCGAGGCCGTCTGGCTGAAGGGCCCGCGCCTGTCCCGGATCGCCGCGGTCATCGGCGAACTCCAGGCGCTGGGCCTGTACCGCCAGGCCCACGACGTCGCGGGGGAACTCCTGCGCTGCGCCGAGGGGATGCTCGCACCGCACGACCCCGGCATGCTGGCCGGCCGGCACGTGGCCGCGTACTGGACCGGGGAGGCGGGGGAAGTGCGCACAGCGCGGGACCTGACCGCCACCCTGCTGGCCGACTGCCGTGAGGTGCTCGGCGAGGAGCACCCGCTCAGTCGGCTCGCCGGCCTCCGCCTCGCCGCCTGGACGTCCGGCGCGGGCGACCCGGCCGAGGGGCGTCGGCTCTACCGCGAGCTCGCCCGCGGCGGCCCCGACGACAGAATCACCCTGCTCGCGCGGCTCGGCGGGGCCCGCGCCGCCCTGATGGCCGGCGAGGGCGAGGAAGCGATGGACCGGCTGTCGCGCCTGCTGCCCGACCTCGCGGCGGAGTATGCGGAGCACCACCCCGTTGTGCTGGGAGCCCGGCTCCACCAGGCGCAGGCCCACCGGGTCGCCGGACGGGCGGCGCACAGCCTTGAGCTGCTGGAGGGGCTCGTCGCCGACGCCACCGCGCACCTCGACCGGGCGCACCCGCTGACCCTGCACATCCGCGCCAGGCACGCCAACGCCGTCTGGGCCAACGGACACCAGCAGCGGGCGCTCGAACTGGCGGAGGAAACGTACGCCGATGCGGTCCGCGTCGTCGGCGCGGCACATCCCGACACCCTGTTCGCCGGCAACGCGCTGGCCATCATCCTCGCCGGTCTCGACACGGACGCAGCCGCGGAGATGTTCCGGCATTTGTACGAGCGGGCCGGCGACGTGTCGGGCGTGGAGCACTCCCTCACGCTGGCGATCGGGCACAACCTGGCCGTGGTCGTGCAACGGAACGATCCGCAGGCGGCGCGGCAGCTGTACGAAGAGGTCAGGGAGGCGCAGACGCGCGTGCTCGGCGCGGAGCACCCCGAGACGCTCCTCACCCGGATGAACATCGCCCTCACGGTGCTGGCGCTCGAAGGGGCGGAGGTGGCCCGGCCGCTCTTCGAAGAGGTCCACTGTGCGCGTGTACGGGTGCTGGGGTATGCGCATCCCCACACCGAGTACACCCGCGGCTTTCTCGTGCCCGGGGACCCGGAGCCGGAGCCGGAGCCGGCTCCGGAGCACTGAGTGGGGCGCCCCCCTGGCGGTGGGGCGCCCCCGTCACGCGGGAACTACGAGCAGTACTGGGCTTCCTTGCCGATCGAGCGGTACATGCAGTCCGCGTTCTCCAGCAGCTGGAGCACCGCGTCCTTGTTGCGTGCCGTCTCGCGGTCGATCACCTCGTCGGGCGGGTAGAAGCCGCCGCCGCCGGAGCTCGCCGGGTACATCTCGAAGGTGTAGGAGAAGATCTTCTGGTTGCCCCACAGCCAGTCGTCGATCGTGCCGTCCGTGATGTACAGGTCGCTCGACTGCTCCGGCGTGTAGCCGTTGCTGGCCGCCATACTGGTGCCGATCTTCTTGTAGACGGCGAGGTCGTCCGCGGTCATGCCGGGCGCGGTGTCGTTGTAGGTCCAGCCGAACGGCCACAGGACCAGCTCGCTGTACGTGTGGAAGTCGATCGCGGCGGTGATCTGCTGCTTGCCGCCGACGACCCGGCTGCGCACGAAGTCCGAGACCACCTTCACCTCGGGGGCCGACTCGGCGGCCGCGCCGCGGTAGGTCTCCGAGCTCTTGCTGCCGCTGGAGCCGCCGCAGCAGCCCCACTTGTAGTTCCAGTTCCGGTTCTCGTCCGTGCCGACGTACGAGGAGCCGGAGTTGGGCTGGCGGTTCTTGCGCCAGGAGCGGTAGGAGCCGGTGGCGATGTCGTACTCGCCGCCGTCCGGGTTGAGGTCCGGGATGATCCAGATCTCGCGGCCGTTGACCGCGCCGGTGATCCGGGAGTCGGTGCCGTACTTCGAGCCGAACTCCTTGAGCAGGTACAGGGCCATTTCCACGGTCAGGTGCTCGCGGGCGTGCTGGTGGTGCGTGAAGAGCACCTCGGGCTCGGCCTCGTCGGTGGCGACGTTGTCGCTGATCTTGATAGCGATGAGGTCGCGGCCCTGGTACGACTTCCCGATCACCCGCTTGCTCATGATCCCGGGGTACTGGGCGATGCGCTGGTCGATCTCCGCGTTCGCCTCGGCGTAGTTGTGGTACTTGGAGTCCGCCGAGGGGAAGTCCATCGTGCCGGCCGCGACCCCGGGCAGGTTGCGGTCCGGGGGGCCGGGCAGGGCGGTGAGCTGGTAGCCGAGCGCGCGCAGGTTCTTGGCCTGCATGGTGTCGGCGCTGACCACGACCGTGTGGTCGTCCACCTCGTCGATCGACACGCCCGTACGGAGCAGGGCGGTGCGGTCGGCGGCCGTGGAGGGGCCGTGGATCCGGTACTGGACGATCGCCTCGTCCTGGGTGGCGGTGGACGGTGTGGGCGGTGGCGATGCCGTAGCGCTCATGCCGTAAGCGGGTGCGCCGAGCGCGAGCGCCAGCAGGGCCGCCGTGGCGGCGGCCCTTCGGCGGGTGTTGAGCCGCATGCGTTCTCCTGGGTGGGGAGTGTGGGGGTAGCCGTGCGGACGCGCACAGCGTGCTCTCGTGGCATGTTCCGGTCAAGAACGCGGCGTACCCGTCGAACCGAAACCGGCCACCCCCACACACCTACCGCCTACGGGAGGCCGTGGACCTTGGGACCCACCGCGTTGGACCAAGCGCTACCCGCCTTGGCGTCCCAGTTCGTCGACCAGGTCATCGCGCCGCGCAGACCGGGGTAGGTCTTCGACGGCTTGAAGGATCCGCAGCTCGTGCCCCTGGTCAGGCAGTCCAGGGCGTTGTTCACGACGGTCGGGGAGACGTAGCCGCTGCCCGCCCCGCTCGGCGAGGCCGGGACCCCGATGCCCACCTGGGACGGGTCGAGGCCGCCCTCCAGCTGGATGCAGGCCAGCGCGGTGAGGAAGTCCACCGAGCCCTGGGAGTAGACGTTTCCGTCGCAGCCGTTCATCGAGCCGCTGTTGTAGTACTGCATGTTGACGACGGTGAGGATGTCCTTGATGTTCAGCGCCGTCTTGAAGTAGCCGCCCTGAGTGGACTGCATGTCGATGGTCTGCGGGGCCATGGTGATGACGAGCGAGGAGCCCGCCTTCGCGGACAGCGCGCGCAGTGCCTGCGTCATGTAGGTCGGGTTGAGGCCGTTCTCCAGGTCGATGTCGATGCCGGAGAAGCCGTACTCCTGCATCAGCGCGTACGCCGAGTTCGCGAGGTTGTTCGCGGAGGCCGAGTCGTTGACCGAGATGGTGCCCTTCTCGCCGCCGATGGAGAGGATGACCGACTTGCCGGCCGCCTTCTTCGCGGCGATGTCCGACTTGAACTGGGCGACGGTGTAGCCGCCGAGGCCGGCCGAGTCGAGGTTGAAGGTGATGGCGCCGGGCGTGGTCGTGGCGTCGGCGAAGGAGACGGCGATGATGTCGTACTGCGCGGAGACGTCGGAGACCTTCTGGACCGTCGCACCGTTGTTGAAGTTCTGCCAGTAGCCGGTCAGCGCGTGCTTGGGGACGGCCGGGTTCGGGTCCGGATTTCCGCCGCCGGTCGTGGTGCCGGTGACCGGGGCGGACTTGGGGCCCTCGCCCGCGGCGTTGTACGCGCTCACCTGGAAGGAGTACGAGGTGGCCGCGGCGAGTCCGGTGATCTGGGCGGAGGCGCCGGTCACGGTCCGGACGCGGGTGCCGTCCTGATACACGTGATAGCCGGAGGCTCCGCTGACCGTGTTCCACGAAAGGGTGAGCCCGCTCGCGCTCTGGCCGGAAACGGCGGTCCCGGCCGGGGCGCCCGGGACGCTCGGCCCGGGGTCGGTGCCCCCGCCGCCGTCCGGCCCGAAGACGCTGAACTCGTCGACCACGTAGGCGGGCTGGCCGTACCACCCGTGGGTGTAGACGGTGACCTGGGTGGTGCCGGGGCCGGTGGTGAAGGTGGTGGAGAGCTTCTGCCAGCCCGCGCCCGAGCCGGGGGTCCAGGTGGACACGTCCTGGGTGCCGGTCCCGGTCGCGCCGAGGTACACGTAACTGCCCTGGACCTGCGTGCTGAGCGTGTACGTCGAGTTCGGCTTGACCGTGACGGTCTGGCTGCAGCGGGCGTTGTCCTGGCCCGCCGGGGTGGCCTTGAGGGCGCCGGCTCCGGCGTAGACGGGCGAGGAGACGGAAGCGCCGCTTCCGCCGGAACAGGACCAGTTGGCGAGCCCGGACTCGAAGCCGCCGTTGCGGGCGACGTTGACGTCCGCGGCCTGTGCGGTACCGGTGGCGAGGGCGGTGAGGCCGCCCGCGGTGAGGGTGGCGGCGCCGAGGAGGGCGAGGGAGCGTATGCGGTTCACGTGGGCTCCGGTGGGGGGAGGAGGGGGATGGGGGCACGTCGAGGGGAAGGGGAGGAGGGCGAGGGGCGTGTGGGGTCGTCCCGGAAAAACGGTCCGGCGGAGCCAAGTTGGTCCAGACCAATCCCGGTGTCAAGAGTCTTTGCAATGTGGCTGGAAATGGCTGACAGCCCGATCCTTGTTGTCCGGGTTTCCCGCCACCTGTGACCTGGGCCGGCGGTACGGGAATTCCCAAGGCCCTGCCCTGCCAGCGGGGACGCGGATATGGTGCTGGGGCAAGGGGGGAACGGCGTCGATCGTTTGCGGTCGCGCAGTGTGTGCGCAGTGTGTGCGTGTGCGCGACGGCTACGCGAACGGCCGTGGTGCACGGGGTGAACGGGGGGATTCGCGTGCCGACCGCCATCGCTGTCACCAGCGCCGATCTCGTACTCCCGGCCCCTGACCGGCACACGCCCGGGGCCGCCGTACTGCACCCGCCCGAGCAGCTCGACCTGGAGGGTGCGCTCGCCGAGACCAGCGCCCTGCTGGAGCGCCACGGCCATCTCGTGGCCGTCGTACCGCCCTGGCTGCCGCGCTCCACCGTCCAGCGGCTGCACACCGTACGCGCGATCCTCGAAACCGACCGGATCGCGCTCCTCGGGATCGATCTGCCGCCCCTGGGCACCGCCCTGCTGGTACGTCAGCTGCGCCAGCTCAGCGTCTGCGACTTCAGCCCCGGAATCGTCGCCTCCGCGGCGCGGCTGCTGTCCCACTACGTCTACTCCGGCGCCCTGCTGGGCTCGGTCGCCAAACTCGACCGGGTCCCGGTCGGACTGAAGGCGCACGCCAGGTCGTGGTCGCCGAGTGCGCAGTTCGCCGTACTCGCCCATCCGACGCCGCACCTGGCGAAGCTCGGGGCCGCCGGGGCGCCCGGGGGCGCGGCCGTCATCCCCGCCGGGCCCGAGTTCGCCACCCACCTCACCTTCGGCCGCGGCCAGCTCACCTCCGACTGGGTCGCGGCCGAACTCGCCCCCGCCTGGCAGGTGCAGGGCGTCATGGAGAACCCGCTGCCGGCCGCCTCACCCCGCTGGTGGGGCACGCCCAAGCTCGTCGAGTTCGCCGCCGGGATCCCCGACCTGTCCGTGCTCTACCAGCTGGTCTCCTCGGTCCGCCGCGAGGAGTGCCGCTGGTGCGGCCTCGAACTCATCGGCGACCGCTGCGGCTTCTGCGCCGCACCCCTGAGCGCACCGCCCCCGTCGGCCGTGCCGGCGAGCACCGCCCGATCCAGACCCTGACCGACCGACACATCGAACGAACGAAGAACGGCGAGGTACTCCGGCTCATGAACTCACGCCAGCGCCGCGGCGTCATTCTGCTGCTCCTGTCGGTCCTGTGCGCCCTGGGGGCCTTCGCCGGAGTCCTCGTGGTGATCGGCGACGTCAACTCCAAGGTCGGCTCCGAGGTCGTCGCGTACCGCGCCAAGGGCGACATCACGCCGTACAGCCCGCTCTCGGCAGGGCAGTTCGAGGAGGTCAGGATCCCGAAGCGGTGGCTTTCGGAGACCGCCGTCACCGACCTCGGTGCGCTCCGGGACAAGATCGCGCTGACCACCCTGAAGAAGGGCTCGCTGCTCCAGGCGGACATGTTCGTCGACCGGCCGCAGCTGCAGCCCGGCGAGCAGGAGATCGCCATCATGATCGACGCGGCGACGGGTGTGGCCGGAAAGATCACCTCCGGCGCGAAGGTCAACATCATCGCCACGTTCAAGGGCGCGAAGGACACCGACCCCTCGCGGTCGGTGATCATCGTCGCCAATGCCCGGGTCCTGGGCGTCGGCAAGCTCACCGCCCTCGACAAGGACAGCGACCGCAAGGGTCCCGCCGAGGCCGTCCCGATCACCTTCGCGCTGAACACCAAGGACACCCAGCGCGTGGCGTACGCCGAATCCTTCGCGGAGCACGTGCGCCTGGCCCTGGTGGCACCCGGCACCGACTCGGCGCCGAGCGCGGGCGACCGTACGTACACCCTCGACGGGGACAAGTGAGGCGCGCATGACCACCCGAATCCTCCCCGCGGCCGGCGACCCGGACGCCGCGCGCGTCATCGTGACCCTGCTCAGCCAGCTCCCGGCCTCGGAGCCGGCCGTCCCGGTCCCCGACTCCACCACCCTCCTGGACACCCTGGCCCGCCTCGCCGCGGAGTCGATCGACGAACTCCCCGAGGTTGTCCTCGTCCACGAGCGGATCGGCCCGGTGCCCGCCCTGGAGCTCATCCGGGAGGTGGCCCTGCGCTTCCCGGCGGTCGGCGTCGTCCTGGTCTCCTCGGACGCCGGACCGGCCCTCTTCTCCGCGGCCATGGACTCCGGTGCGCGGGGGCTGATCGGCCTTCCGCTCTCGTACGAGGAACTCGCCGCGCGGGTCCAGGCCGCCGCCCAGTGGTCCGTCGGCGTACGCCGCCACCTGGGGCGGGGAGCTGCCGAGGCCCTGACGGCCGGGCCCGGCGGCCGGGTGGTCACGGTCACCGGGGCCAAGGGGGGCGTGGGCACCACCTTCACCGCCGTGCAGTTCGCACTGGCCGCGGCCGCGTCGGGACGGCGTACGGCACTGGTCGACATGGACCTCCAGGCGGGAGACGTGGGCTCGTACCTCGACGTACAGTTCCGGCGCTCCATCGCCGACCTCGCCGGGATCCAGGACATCTCGCCGCGGGTGCTCCAGGACGCGGTGTACGACGACAGGACGGGGCTGGCGCTGCTGCTGGCCCCGGCGGACGGCGAGCGGGGCGAGGAGGTCGACGAGCGGGCCGCCCGGCACGTCATCGGCGCGCTGCGCGGCCGCTACGAACTCGTCGTCATCGACTGCGGAACCCAGGTGACGGGCGCCAACGCCGCCGCGGTGGAGACGGCGGACGTGGCCGTGCTGGTCACCACCCCGGACGTGGTCGCGGTGCGGGCGGCCAAGCGGATGGTCCGGATGTGGGAACGGCTCCAGGTGCGCAAGGCGGAGGACACCGCGATGGTCGTCAACCGCTGGAGCAAGCACACCGAGATCCAGCCCGCCCTCATCGAGAAGATCACCAAGACCCGCGCCACCCGCACCCCGGTCCCGGCGGCCTTCAAGGAACTCCAGGCCGTGGTGGACGCGGGCCGGGTCCAGGACCTGGACAACCGCTCCACCGTCAAGCAGGCCCTGTGGACCCTGGCGGGCGAACTGGGCCTGCTGGCGGCCCCGGAGGCTCCGGATCAGCAGCCCACGGGCGCTTCGCTGGCGGTCCGCGCCCCGGGACCGGTGGCGCGGCTGCGCCGAGGCCGGGAGGGCTGACGCATGCCGTCGCGGAGACCGGGGGACAAGGGCCAGGTGGCGATCGAGTTCGTCGGCACGGTGCCGCTGATCCTGCTGCTCGTGGCGGCGGTGTGGGAGTGCGTGCTGATCGGCTACGCGTTCTCCCTGGCGGGCAACGCGGCGGACGAGGCGGCGCGGGCGGGGGCGGTGACGGGGGACGCCGCGTGCGTGGCGGCGGCGGGGAAGCACATCTCGGCCGCGTGGGGCATGGGTACCCCCCACTGCCGGAAGGAGGGCGACATCTACAAGGCGACGGTCACGCTGAAGATCCCCGTCCTCTTTCCCGGGCTCAACTTCGGCACGATCGACGGCACGGGCGGCGCGGCGATGGAGAGGGAGACGGAGTGACGTGAACAGGCGACGCATGCGCTCCGACCGGGGCCAAGTGGCCATCGAATACATCGGCTTCGTGCCGATCCTGCTGTTCGTCGCCCTGTGCGGGATCCAGCTCGGCTGGGTCGCGTACGTCCACGAGCAGGCCGACAACGCGGCCCGCACGGCGGCGCGGGTCGAGGCTCAGCACCGCGGGCGGGGGGAGGCCGCCGGACGGGCCGCCATCCGTGAAGGGCTTGCCGCGGACGTCTCGGTGCCCTCCGGAGGCGACGCGGTGACCGCGACGGTGACCATCAAGATCAATGCCATCGTGCCCGGCCTCGACATCCCGGACGCCGTGGCCACAGCGGTCATGCCCAACGACGATCCGAAGGGCCCCTGACGATGAGCCTGCGTTCCCGGGTCAACACCCCCGACGACCGGCACAGTCCGCGCGAGGACGGCCGGCTGGTCTCCTCGTACCGCGCGAAGCTGCTGGAGGAGATCGACCTCGCCGAGATGTCCGCGCTCGCGCCCGCCGAGCGCCGGGCGCGCCTGGAGCGCGTACTCGGCCACATCATCAGCCGCGAAGGGCCCGTCCTCTCCACCGTCGAGCGCGCGCAGCTGATCCGCCGCGTCGTCGACGAGGCCCTCGGGCTCGGCGTGCTCGAACCTCTCCTCGAAGATCCCTCGATCTCCGAGATCATGGTCAACGGCCCCGACCAGATCTTCGTCGAGCGGGCGGGCCGCGTGGAGCAGCTCCCGCTGCGCTTCGCCTCGCACGAGCAGCTGATGCAGACCATCGAGCGCATCGTCTCCACCGTCAACCGCCGCGTGGACGAGGCCAATCCGATGGTGGACGCCCGGCTGCCCAGCGGTGAGCGGGTCAACGTCATCATCCCGCCGCTCTCCCTGACCGGCGCCACCCTCACCATCCGCCGCTTCCCGCGGGCCTTCACGCTGCACGAGATGATCGCCCTCGGCTCGCTCGACGAGCAGATGCTGCTGCTGCTGTCCGGCCTCGTCGCGGCGAAGATGAACCTGATCGTCTCGGGCGCCACCGGCACCGGCAAGACGACCCTCCTCAACGCCCTCTCCGGCCTGATCCCGGAGGGCGAGCGCATCATCACCATCGAGGACTCGGCCGAACTCCAGCTCCAGCAGGCGCACGTCATCCGCCTGGAGTCCCGCCCGGCGAACGTCGAGGGCAAGGGCCAGATCACCATCCGCGACCTCGTACGCAACTCGCTGCGCATGCGCCCCGACCGCATCATCGTCGGCGAGGTGCGCGGCGGGGAGACGCTCGACATGCTCCAGGCGATGTCCACCGGTCACGACGGCTCCCTCGCCACCGTGCACGCCAACAGCTCCTCGGACGCCCTGATGCGTCTGCAGACCCTCGCCTCCATGTCCGAGGTCGAGATCCCCTTCGAGGCGCTCCAGGACCAGATCAACAGCGCCGTCAACGTCATCGTGCAGCTCACCCGCTTCGGCGACGGCTCGCGCCGCATCACGGAGATCTCCATCCTCGAATCGCACGGCCGCGAACCCTTCCGGATCACGACGGTCTGCCGCTTCGTGGCCCAGCCGATGGGCGCGGACGGGCGGGTCCACGGGTTCTTCGAGTACTACCCGCTGCCCCGCCCCATCGCGGACCGGCTCTACATGAACAACCAGCCGATCCCGCAGGCCTTCGGGGTCGCGCTGCCGGACGACCCCCTCACCGCCCGCATCACCCGGACCGCCCTGTGAACCCACTCATCCTCCTGACCCTAGGCGCCACGCTGCTGGCCTGCGTACTCGTGATCCTCGGCGTGCACGCGTACACGGCGGGCCGCGCGCAGCGGGCCGCCCTCATCGAACGCCTCTCGGCCACCGGGACACCGCCCCCGGCGGGCCGGCGGCGCCGCTTCCCCGGCGTCGACCGGCGGCTGCGGAAGACGAAGCTCGGCCGCCGCATCGAGATCAAGCTGGCGACGACCGGCCTGGACCTGACGCCGGGCGAGTTCTTCGTCTACATGCTGGTGGCGGTCGCGGGCACCTGGCTGGTCGCGGCCTCCTTCCTGGCCCCGTTCTTCGGCCCGGTGGCGGGCCTGATCGGGCTGTGGGCGGCGAACGCCTTCCTCAACTGGCAGCGGACCCGCCGTACGGAGCGGTTCATCAACCAGCTCCCCGAGCTGGCGCGGATCCTGGCCAACGCCACCCAGGCCGGGCTGGCCCTGCGCACGGCCATCGGCATGGCGGCCGAGGAGCTGGAGGCCCCCGCGGGCGAGGAACTCGCGCGCGTCGCCGACCGCCTCGCCGTCGGCCACTCCATCGAGGAGTCCCTGGGCGAACTCACCGAGCGGCTGCCTTCGCGGGAACTGGTCGTCCTGGTCTCCACACTCGTCCTGTCCGCCCGCGCGGGCGGCACGATCGTGGAGAGCCTGCGCAACCTCACCGTGACGCTGGAGCAGCGGAAGGAGACCCGCCGGGAGATCCGTACCCAGCTGTCCCAGGTCACGGTGACCGCGTACCTGGTCCCGGCCATCGGGCTGGGCTCCCTGCTGCTGGTGGACATGATGATGCCGGGCGCGCTGGACCGGATGACGGGGGCCTTCATCGGGCAGACCGCGGTCCTGGTCGCGCTCGGGCTCTTCACACTCGGCTTCGTCCTCATCCGCCGCCTGTCCAAGATCGACGTGTGAGGGGGCTGCCGACGTGATCGCTCTTCTCCTGGCCGTGCTCGTGGCGGTGTCCGTCCTCGGCGCCTTCCACGGCGTCCGGCTCTACCGGGCCGACGTCGAACTGCCGACCGACCTCGCGCTTGCCCTGGAGGTCGGCGCCACCCGTACGACGGCGGTCGGCTCGCTCGTGGACCGGCTGGGCATCCGATGGGCCCCGCTGATACTGCGCCTGATGGGCCCGAAGCAGGTCGCGCGCAAGCGCCGCCAGATCGACATGGCGGGCAACCCGGCCGGCCTCACGATCGACCGCTACGCGGCGCGGCGCGCGGTGTACGGGGCCCTGGGCGCCCTGGGTGCCTTCTCGATGCTGATCAACGGACAGCTGGTCCCGGCCCTCCTCATGGTCGCCTTCGGCCTGTTCTGGATCGAGGTCGGCCTGTGGTCGGCGATCCGGGTCCGCCGCGATCACATCGAGCGGACCCTGCCGGACTTCCTGGACGTGCTCGCGGTGGTGGTGAGCGCGGGGCTCGGCTTCCGGCAGGCGCTGGACCGGGTGGCGCACAAGTACGAGGGCCCGTGGGCGGACGAGATCCGCATCACGCTTCAGCAGATGGACATGGGCGTCAGCCGCCGCCAGGCCTTCGACGAGCTGCGGCGGCGCAACGACAGCGAACAGGTCGCGCAGTTCGTGACGGCGTTGCAACAAGGCGAGGAACTCGGCTCCCCGATCGTGGACACCCTGATCGCGATCGCCGAGGACATGCGCCGCACGGACGCCCAGAACGCGCGGCGGCGAGCGGCCCGGGCCGTCCCGAAGGCGACGTTCGCCGTCACCATGTTCATGCTGCCGGGGACGCTGATCCTGCTGGTGTGCGGGTTCGTGTACGGGGCGAACGTCGACTTCGGCGCGATGCTCGGGGGTGGGTGAGCCGTGGCCCGACTGAGCGTGCTCATCGCCGACGACAACCCGGTCATCAGGGCGGGCCTGGCGGCCATCCTGTGCGCGGCCGATGACATCGAGGTCATAGCGCAGGCGGCGGACGGCCGTGAGGCACTGAGCCTGACCCGCCGGCACGCTCCGGACGTGGTCCTGCTGGACGTCCGGATGCCGGGGGTGGACGGCATCTCGGCGCTGCCGCACCTGGTGCAGCTGGCTCCCGTGCTGATGCTGACGTACAGGAAGGAAGCCGAAATCGTCCGGGAAGCCCTGCTGTTGGGCGCCGGAGGCTACCTCGTGCACGGGGAGTTCACGGCCGATGAGCTGCTCCGCGCGATCCGCGATGCCCCCGAGGGCCGCCCCCACTTCACCCCGACGGCGGCGAGCGCCCTGCTCGCCGAGCTCAGGGCCTCTTCGCAGCAGCAACGAACTGTGGCACCCTCTTCTGAGCGGCTGAACAACTCTGTTGCATTCGGCCTGAGTTCGCGGGAGGTGGAGGTCATGGACCTGATCGCATCCGGGATGAACAACCAGCAGATCGCTGCCACCTGCTTCATCAGCGAGAAGACGGTCAAGAACCACATCAACCGCATCTTCGCGAAGCTCCACAGCGCCACGCGCAGCGAGGCGATAGCCCGCTGGCTGGGAACCGCCCGTCCAGGAGTGACCGGTCATGGGTAGACGGAGTGCGCAGTGGGTCCGTAATTGGGCCCCGAGACCCTTGGTTACGAGAGGTAACTCGCCGTACCGTCCGCCCATCGACAGCGTCACCGGCCCGGGAGGGAACCCCCATGTTGCAGAACACCCTGGCGAGGATGCGGAAGCGGTACGCGGGCACAGGCACGAGGGATCGCGGCCAGACGGCGTTCGAGTACCTGGGGATCATCTTGGTGGTCGTGGTGATCATCGGGGCGATCGTGGGCACGGGCATCGGGCAGACGATCACAGCCAAGATCACGTCCCAGATCGGCGCGATCACCGCAGGCAAGTGACGGAGGAAGGCTTCCTGAGCGACAAAGGGCAGGCCTTCCCCATCTACATCGTGGTGGTCGCTGGCCTGCTCTTCGCCGCCCTCGCCTTCTTCGTCGTCGGAATGGCCGGTGCCACCCGCAGCGATGCGCAGGGGGCAGCGGATGCGGCGGCCCTGGCGGCGGCCCGTGAAGCCAGGGACAACGTGTTTCTTGGGCTCGATTTGCTCGCCCTCAAGCCTGCCGACTGGGAGAAGATTGCCAACGGAGACCTCCTTGATGGGGAGGGCGCCTGTGGGATGGCCACCGAGTTCGCCGCGCTGAACGATGCCACCGCGAACTGCACAGTGGCCATTCCTGAGTTCACCGTCGCAGTAACTACCAACGACACGGTGGGGAGCTCGGTAATACCCGGGAGCGGGGACCTGCCAGGCAAGGCCACAGCCAAAGCCCGGATCGAACCGCGATGCGAGCTCCGTTCGGCCCCCACTCCTGCTCCTAGCCCCACCCCTTCACCGGCGTCGACAGCTAGCCCGTCGCCCTCCCCTGGGGCCGGGAGCGTCACCTTTGTGTGCAGCGGGAAGTCCCTCGCCGTGGATCCGGCAAAGCCAGGCGCGGTGTCCCAGTTGGCGAGGGCACTCTTCACCGTACGACTGGTCGACTGACAACGCATGAGAGACAAGGAAGCTGCATAAATGAGCATTCGGCACACGGTGAAAGCCCGTGGGGGAGCGGCCGTAGCGGTTGCGGCGGTTCTCGCCCTCGCATTGGCCGGGTGCGGCGGTGGCGATGACGGTAAGTCGAAGGGGCCGCAGGGGTCTGCCGCAGCTAGCCCTCAAGGTGCCGCTCCTCAGACATCCGCGCCCGGCGGGAGCGCCAGCCCGGCACCTACACAGGTACTGGCCACGGCCAATGGTGAGGACGGCATGGTGATGACCGTCAATTCGGCAACTCGTGACGCCGGAGGATTCCTGACCATCAGCGGTCAGTTCAAGAACGGCGGTAGCGCCGACTATGCGAAGACACCCGCCTGGAGAGGCAACGAGCTCACGCAGAGCGGGACGTCGATCGCCGGAGTGACGGTGACCGACAAGGCAGGCAAGAAGCGCTACTACGTACTGCGCGACACGGACGGCCGGTGTTTGTGCACCACGGGAATCGCCCTCATTGAGCGGGGCGCGGCGATTCCGTTCTTCGCTCAGTTTCCGGCGCCGCCCGCCAGCACAACGGAGGTTGAATTCAACCTGCCCACCTTCGCCACGGCGACCGTCAAACTCTCCGGGTGACCCCATGACTAAACGCCACCGCCTGTCCGCATCCACGGCCGTCGTCGGTCTCGTCATCGCCGGGGCCCACTTCATCGGCGTGACCAGCGCCCACGCCGACGGCGTCAAGCCGTCCGTACCCCCCGGCACGGAACCGTCCGCCTCCGCTCCCGTGCCGATCGATTCGAAATCGCCCGGGCTGAAGATCCCCCAGGGCGGCACCCTCGCACCCATCAAGGTGCTCGACATCGCCGAGGTCGTCGAGGACCTCGGCGGTGAGCAGCGGCGGCAGGAGACCAACCAGACCGTCATGATGGCGCTGCAATCCGAGGTGCTGTTCCCCGAGGACAGTGCCGTCTTCACCGCTCAGGCCGCCGCCCGCATCCAGGCGATCGCGCAGGAGATCAACACCCAGAAGGCCACCCGCATCCGCGTCTTCGGGTTCACCGACGATCAGGGCAGCTACGAGCACGGCAAGGAGCTGTCGAAGCAGCGTGCCGACGCCGTGCAGGCGGAGCTGGCCAAGACGGTGACGAACCCCGGCGTCGTCTTCGACGTCCGCGGGTACAGCGAGGACTACCCGATCGCCGACAACGGCACCGAGGAAGGCCGCAAGAAGAACCGCCGCGTCGAGATCACCTTCCCCCGCAGCGCCGGCGGCTGAATCACAGCCAGCAGGAAGGTGGTCGGCTCAGCCCCCGCCCCCGTATCCACGCAGCTGCGTGGGAGCCGGTTGGGCCGGTGAACGGGGCTCGCGCGATCGGCCGGAGGCGTGTCCGACGGGTAGAGGGTGCATACGGAGGGGGGCGGCGACCGGGAGTCGGTCGCCGGGGTATCCCGACACCGCCACCGGCACCGCCACCGACACCGACACTGTGTCGTCGGGGTCCGCCGAGGGTGCGGCCTAGCCGGAGATCGTCGTGGGAGTTCTCTTATGCGATGACCTTCCAGCCTTTGCGCGGCAGGGATTCTGTGCCTGCTCAAGTGCGGGCCGCGCCTGGGCGCGAGGGACCGCTTGCAGCGGCCGTTCATCGCTCACGTTGACGATCTGCGGGTCGATCGGCGGGGAGTCGCCCAGCTGCTCGTTCCAGTGGTGCAGCCCCCGGGGATAGCAGAGCGTCACGCCGGCCTCCAGCCCGTGTCCGGACCGGCCGGCTTCCCGTCCGGCGTGTGGCGGACCGGGTGCGTCGTAGACGGGCTGCGTGTGACCCGCAGCTCGCTCAGCCGGGAGCGCCCAGCGCCGTCAAGTCGCCCAGCCGTCACGCCTTCGTGACGTGCCGACCGGATCCGCGAGTGGACGCGGAGTCCCCGGCGAGGCCGGCCCGCAGCAGAGGTGAGTGAAGATCACCGGGAGTGATCGGCCGTGGCCGTGGCGTTGCTGCTGCCTGGACGACGGCGTGCGACGGGCGTGCCGCGTCGAGGGCATGAGTACGCGTACTCAATCGAGCCGTCATCCTCCGGGACTGGCCCCTCTCCTCACCTGCTGGTTTGTCATAAGTGCGTCACAGCTGGCCCGTTGCTCGTTGCAGGAGCGATGTATGTTAGAAAATCAGACATGCTGACGATCGTTCGAGTGTGCGGGGGAGTGGGATGAAGTTCGACATGGGAACGCAGGTTCTGACGAACCTGATGTCGGGGTCGCGGAATTCGAGTACGGACCTGGGAACGCTGATCAAGCTGCTGGTGGACGCGGCGCAGCCGCTGGAGGGCAAGTTCAACGGCCAGGGCAAGGTGGCGTTCGACTCGTTCAAGGTGCGTTCGGACGGCATCGCGAAGGAGCTCAACGCTTCGCTGGCCGCGATCCTCGGCGGCCAGTCGGGCATGGAGCGCGCCTTCGGGTCGGGTGACCAGGAGCAGGGCGAGAACGCGCGGCAGCAGCAGTCGGCGGCGAACTTCGACGCGGCCCGCTTCTCGGGTCGCTGATCTTCTTCACGGGGAGTGTGGTTGTGATGGCTGGTGACAGGGACCGTCGTTCGTACGACATGGGCGCCTCGACGGAGGCGCAGGGCAACATCAAGGCGGTGATCGCCCAGCTGGAGCAGGTGATCGCCGCGCGTGAGTCGCAGGTGGCGGCCGCGATGGCGGACTTCGCGGCGGATGGTGTGGCGGACGACTACCACGCCAAGGAACTGCGCTGGAAGAACGCCTCGCAGGAGGTCAAGAACATCATCCGGCTGCTGAACGCGACGCTGGAGAAGAACGACGGCACGGCGCAGCAGACGCTTCAGCGAGCCAAGGCCGCGGTGGACAACATCGGCTGAGCAGGATCGTTTCAGCGGGCCAGTAGGCCAGTAGGCAAGCAGGGCAGTAGCGCAGTAGGGCCGTAGGGCAGTGGGGCACACGGGGGTGGATCGCCGATGACGTCGTGGGACATCAAGCCGCAGGGCGTGCAAGGGCAGTTGAAGACCGTCGGCGGGCACGCCGGTGATCTGGAGAAGGCTTTGAACGCCCTCCTGGCGGACATGTCGCAGGCGGCGCAGTACGCGGGCACGGCGGTACCGGGATCGGCGGCGAAGTTCGTCGGCCCGCTGGCCCCCGGCCAGGCACGCAACGCCATGGGTCCGGTGGCGGCCGCTCTGGGTGAGTACCTGAAGGGCCGCGAGAAGGAACTCAAGTCGATGACGGAGCGCATCGAGGCTTGCATGCGTGGTGCCGCGACGGCGACCAACGAGTACCTGGAAGGCGATCTGGACCAGGCCAAGGCGGCCCAGGACGCCGCCCGCTCGGTGAACCTTCAGTATCTGCGCGAGCACTCGGGGGAGAAGAAGTGAGCGG
Source organism: Streptomyces sp. NPDC048269 (assembly GCF_040652395.1). Lineage (NCBI taxonomy): Bacteria > Bacillati > Actinomycetota > Actinomycetes > Kitasatosporales > Streptomycetaceae > Streptomyces > Streptomyces sp. NPDC048269. The sequence continues at coordinate 55,782 of NZ_JBEZLW010000019.1, read as the reverse complement.
GAACGCGCCGGTCGATCCGGCCGAGGTGCCTGTCTTCACGGGGGACTTCGCGTTGCTGGACGTGAAGGTGAAGGCGATCTCATCGGGCGGGGCGACGATCTCGACCGCGGCGAGCGACGTCCACAGCAGCTTCGGCGGGCTCCAGGCGTTCTACCAGGCGCCGGAGGCCGATCAGCTCTTCGCGACGACGAAGCCGGTCTCCGACCTGGGCCTGAAGATCAGCACCGACATGTGCACCATAGCGGGCGCCCTCGGTACGTACGCGCGGGATGCGGAGCCGATCGCGAAGCGGCTGGACTCGCTGAAGAAGGAAGCCGAGGCGTTCCGCGCCAAGGTCGCCGACGACGAGGACTGGATCGAGGACGGCGATCTGATCGACGAGAACCTCGAGCGCCGCAACAAGATCGCCGAGGTCTGGGCCCAGTTCCAGGACGTCGAAACGGCCGCCCACGCCAAGATCGTCGCCCTGGTGGGCGGCAAGCCGCTCAAGAAGGACGACGGCTCGCACGGCGAGGGCATGTACGGCTACGACGCCGAGGCCCTGAAGCAGGCGAAGTCCCTGCCGTGGGGCGACGCGGTCGAGGAGTCGATCCCCGCCTGGCAGGTGTGGGAACACGCGTGGGAGTTCACCAAGGGCTTCTTCGTCGACGGCGTCTGGGGCACCCTCAAGGGTTTGGGCGGCCTCGTGGGCCTTCAGGGCTGGGACACCTTCAAGCAGTCGTGGACCGGCCTCGCCAAGCTGGCGACCGGCCTCGCGATCGTCTCCATCCCTGGAGCCGGCCCTCTCTTCATGGCGGTCCCGGACGACAAACTTCCCTCCTGGCTGCGTGATTCGCGTACCGCGATGAAGGAGACCGGCAAGGCACTGCTGGCGTGGGACCAGTGGGGCTCCAACCCGGGCCGCGCGGCGGGTGCGGTCACCTTCAACGTGATCACCACCATCGCCACGGGTGGCACGGGCGGTGCGGTCTCGGGCGCGGGCAAGGCCGGCGCGGTCGCCAAGGCACTGTCGGTCGCGGGCAAGGCGGGCAGGATCGTCGACCCCATGACCTACGTCTTCAAGGGTGCGGGCGCGGGCATCTCGAAGATCGGCGACGTGATGGCCGGCCTCAAGAACCTCGGCAAGGTCGAAGTCCCCAGTATCAACATCGACAACGCCATCGCCCTCCCCGAGGGCGCGGTCCACCTTCCCGACGGCGCGATCCACCTCCCGCCGGGCACAGCGGTCCCGGACGGCGCGATCAAGCTCCCGGACGGCAACATCAAGCTGCCCGAGGGCACCGTGCAGCTTCCGGAGGGCTCGGTGAAGGTCCCGGGCGACGGCCCGGCGCAGTTCATGGACCCCGAGGGGAACATCTACGACGAAGCTGGCAAGACCATCCAGAAGGCGGACGAGGCCCCGAAGGACATCGTGGACACCCCGAAGGCGGACGTCCCGAAGGTGGACACCCCGGCCCCGGTGAAGGTCCCGGAGATGGCGGGCGCGGGCGCCCGCGGCGGCGACAACGCGATCCACCTCGGCTCCGACATCTCCGACCCGCTCCACACGATCGACAACGGCGCCCACGGCCCGCACGGCTTCGACAACACCCCCACGGGTCGCGCCGGCGACCACGGCACCCCCGGCGGCCATGCCCCGGACAACATGCCGCGCAACGACCTGGACAACACCCCCCGCGGCGGCTCCCACCCGGACTCCCCGTCCACCCACGGCACCGACACCCCGAGCGGAGGCGGCACCCACCCGGACAGCCCCGGCGGAGGCGGCTCCCACCCGGACACCCCGAGCACCGGCGGCACCCACCCCGACGGCTCCGGCACAGGCGGCCACGGCGGCACCAACGGCCCCTCCGGCCCGGGCGGCGGCCACCAGCCGCAGCCCTCGCACGGCCTTGACGAGGCGACCCGTGCGGCCCACCGAGCGGAGTACGAAGCTGCCCGCGAGGTTCCGGCCAAGGACCGCACTGCGGCGGAAATCTCAGCCATCGAACGGGAGCACGTCCGGCTGGTCAACGAAGATCCGGTCTGGCGGGCAGAGCACTACGACAAGTGGGGGCCCGGCAAGCGCAACAACGCCGAGGAACTGGTCGACGGTCAGCTCCTCCCGAAGCTCGTCAAGCAGTCGGACGGGAGCTGGGTGGCTGCGGATTCGATACCGCATGCCCATCCTGGCGGCTTCCACCTCACCCCCCTGGAGCGGGGCGCGGACACGGTTCCTCCCGAAAACCTGAAGCACCTCAACGAGGTTGCAGCCAAGCGGTTCGCCGGTATGGAGCTGAACAAGTGGGAGAAGGCCTTCGACGAAAGCCCGACCTACGAGAACGCGCACGACCTGGCCCACGCGCAGGAGCACTACAACCAGACGGTTGGCAAAGACGTCTCGAACAACACCAAGCTGGGCGAAGACCTCGGCGAAGAGGCCGCACGCCGGCACATGCTCCTGCAGAAGGAGTTCGAAGGCGCACACGAGATCACCGACCTGCCGGACACCCCCAACGGGTCGAAGAGGTTCGACCAGCTCTGGCGCGACAAGGACGGCAACCTCATCATCGTGGAGGCCAAGAGCCCCAACGGAGTCTTGGAGTGGCGCCAGAGCAATGGCCGCCCCGACATAGTGAAGGTGAAGCAAGGCAGTATCGACTACGTTCGCACGATTGTGGCCGATATGAAGCAGCGGGCCTTTGTGTCACCGGACGACGCCAAGTACGCCAAGGAGATCGAGGACGCCCTCGACGGCGTCGACGGCAAGAGCCTGCGCTACGTCCTCGTCCAGGCCAATGAAAACGCGGGTCAGTATGCTGGCGCCGTGCTCAAGTACTTCAAGCTTTAAGGAGAAAAGCGTTGGTCGCGATCATCCCCCGTCACCCCTTTCCCACAGGGAACGCGGAAGCTGGCCTCGCCTTTCTCGAGGAGAGCGCGGAGGCGTGGATCGGCCGTCTGGAAGGACGCTCCACCGCTCTCGGTGAGGCCCTGGACAGCACGTTCATCGTTGCCCAGGCGCGCTGCCTGATGGATCCGAGGGGTGCGATCTACCCCACCTGGGACGCCTGGGTGACCGCGATGCAGATCGGCTCCGCGGTGTTCGCCGCAGCGACCACGACCGAGCCCCACATCCAGTGCCGCATCGCGCACAAGGACCGCACGCTCGAAGCGACCGGTCCGCAGCCCTACGTGACCCCGGCGGCCTGGCTCACCGCCTTCTATCTGGCCGTGGTGTGCCGGGAGCGGGACCGGATCACCGCGCTGTGCCGGGTGCCGCTGTCGCTGCTGCGGGAGAACGGCGGCGTCACCCAGGAATTCGAGTACGCCTGGATCGACACCCTCCAGACCTACTGGCTCGGTGGCCCCGACCTCGGTCAGAAGCTGGTGGCCGCGATCGACGGGACCGATCCGGAGACGGCATCGGACCCGGAGACGGTGGGCCGGCTGTTCTACCCGCCCATGGAGATGTTCCACCGCATCATTCGCGACGACCACGCGGGGTTCAACCGTGCCCTCACGGCCGCCCTGCAGTGGCACCAGGAGTACTGGACTCAGGAGGACCGGTCACAGCTGATCTCGGGTCTCGTCGCGCTCGCTCCGCTCGCCATGACCTGCTTCGCCCGAGAAGCAGGCATCCCGATCGAAGTCGAGTCCGAGTACGTGCCCGCGGTACTGCTGAAAGGCAACTGGCTCGGTGAGTTCCCCACGTGACGAGCTCCGCCCTGTATAGGCAGCACAGGGCGCTGAACGTGCCGCGCCAGGACTACCCGAAGGACGCGATGGCGGCGGTCGTTCCCGTCATGGAGGGGTCTCTGTCCTCTCGCTGGAGAACATCCCCTCCAGAGCTTCTGGCTCCACCGTGACGACCTGCGCACGCACACGCCTGGAAAACGTCGGCGTACCCCTGGATGTGCTCACGCCGGTACAGGGGAACGTGCTCAGGAGAGGTCGGTCGTGGACGCGAGGAAGGATTTGACCGCGAGGTTGAAGAGCTCCGTGTCCTCGAGGTTGACCATGTGGGCTGCCGAGGGCGAACCGCTGATGCCTGGCACCGGGAACGGTTTGGGCGATGGCCTGGGCGTTTGACGTGATGTCACCGCTGTCGAGTTCTCCGTCGAGAACCAGGGTGGGCACGCCGATGGCGGCCAGCCGGTCCGCTGCTCCGATTTCCTTCGGTATCCCCGCCCCGAGCCCGCGGGCGTGCCGCACGACATTGGCGGACGCCGAAGAACGCATCCGGTCGCGCAGTTTGGGACGGTTCGCGGTGCGGCCCGTCCACCCACATCCGCAGAAAGTGCTCCACGAACCGCTGCGCGCCGCCGTCCGGGTCGCCCATCGCGGCCATCTGCTGTGCGGTGTGGTGCGCGACGTAGGGGTCGTTGAAGGGCCGGCCGCTCACCCCGGGTGAGGCAAGGACCAGTGCCGACACGGACTCCGGATGAGCGAGCGCCGTATCGACGGCGGTCCGCGCCCCGAGGGAAAGCCCTACGAGCGTGGCGCAAGGGACATCGAGGTGGGTGAGCAGAGCGTGTAGATCGTCGTGGTGGGCGTAGTCCCTGACCACGGTGGAGGAACGCCCGTGCATGCGGGCGTCATAGCGGATGACGCGGTACCCCAGCTCCGCGAGCCATGAGAACTGCTCGTCCCACATGTTCAGGTCGAGCATGCCGCATGCATCAGTACGACGGTGGGTCCTTCGCCGGCCGACTCGTAGAAGAGCTCGCCCGCCTCGACGGGTACGGTGGCGGCTGTGACGGCGTGTGTGCGCATGCGTCATACGCGCTGTCACCGCGGCCCCGGTCCACCGGCGGCAGCCGCCGAGTCCGCCCGGGCCGATCCCGTTCAGTGGCCGGACAGCAGCCGTTGCGCGGCCTCGCGGGCCGCGTGGGCCGGTTCCGGGCCTGGGTCCAGGGCGGCGACCACCGTGGCGCCCTCGACCAGGATCAGGAGCTGGTCCGCCAGGTCCTCGCGGTGCGGGCCGGCCAAGTCGGCCAGCAAGGCTCGTAGTTCCGCCTTGTGGCGGCGCACGACGTCCAGCACCCCGGCGTGGGCAGCGCCGAGTTCGCCGAAGGCGTTCAGGAACGCGCAGCCCCGGAAGTCCGGCTCGGAGAACCAGTCCGCGAGCCAGTCGAACACGGCGGCGACGGGATCTGCGGCCCCGGCCGTCACCGCTTCGCGCAGGCTCGTCATCCAGCGGTGGTCACGGCGTTCCAGGTACGCCGTGACCAGGGCTTCCTTCGCAGGGAAGATCCGGTAGAGCCGTTTGAGGGGAACCCCCGACCCGGCGCGGATGCGGTCCATGCCGACGGCCTGGATGCCTTCGGCGTAGAACAGCGCCTCCGCCGTGTCCAGGAGCCGGGTGCGGGCCTCTTCGTCGTCCATGGGGGCAGCGTAGTCGAGATCCTGTTGCGGGGAGAACGGGCGTTCTCTAGGGTGAGAACGATCGTTCTTCAGTGAGATCGCGAGAGGGTCCGTCATGAACGAAAGCGTGGTCCGTCCGCCGCTGCCGCCCTTCACGGAGGAGTCGGCCCGGGCCAAGGTGCAGGCCGCCGAGGATGCCTGGAACAGCCGTGACCCCGAGCGTGTGGTGCTCGCGTACACGGAGGACTCGCAGTGGCGCAACCGCGACCGGTTCCTCACCGGCCGCGCCGAGATCCGCGACTTCCTCGCCGCGAAGTGGGAACGTGAGCTCGATTACCGGCTCCGCAAGGAGCTCTGGGCGTACACAGGCAACCGCATCTCGGTCCGCTTCGAGTACGAGTGGCACGACACCGCCGGCCAGTGGTGGCGCAGCCATGGCAACGAGCAGTGGGAGTTCACTCCGGACGGTCTGATGAGCCGCCGCGAGGCCAGCATCAACGACATCCCGATCGCGGCCGCGGACCGCCGGCTCGCCTGATCCGGACGGGTGGGCTTCCGGTCGGGGCCAGCCCGGGTCGGGGCCGACCCGGCCCCGACCCGGCCCGGAGCCGGCCCGGCCGGCTCGGCCTGGTGGCTCCGGGCAGGACCCCGCCCGCGATCAGGTGGCGTCGTGATGGTGGGCCTGGGTGATGAGGTCCGTCGCGACGGCAAGGGCCGCCTGGCGGGTCTCCTCCGGGTCGCCCTCGACGTGCTGGAGGAACATCATCCCGGCGTGCAGCGTGAACAGGGCGCTCACGCAGCGGACCTGGTCCGTCAGCGGCCCGTCCTCCGTACGCAGCAGCTCCACCAGCTGGAAGAGCCGCTTCTTGACCGTCTCGCCGATGCTCAGCTCCCGCATCGTCGCCTGGTTCTCCTGCATGAAGCGGTACAGCGAGGCGCCCGCCGCCATCGCCTCGCTGTAGCGGCGCAGCACTTCGCACTTGGTCTCCAAGGTGCGCGGCTGCTCCTCCGCCCACGCGATCAGCTCGTCGATCGGCCGCGTCAGGTCCTCGAAGAGGCTGATGATGATGTCTTCCTTGGTCTTGAAGTGGTAGTACAGCGCCGCCTTCGTGACCTCCAGCCGCTCCGCGATCTCGCGCAGCGACGTCTTCTCGTACCCCTGTTCGGCGAACAGCTCCAGCGCGACGTCCTGGATGCGCTGGCGCGTGTTGCCACGGCGCGGCTGCGGACGGCCGCTGGAGCTGGTCGTCATGGTCGGTTCTCCCCAAAATTTACTTACTTGACGCCCGGCTAGTGACGGGTCTACCGTCCCCAGTGTAGTGAACTAGCCGGTCGGCAAGTAAGAGCCGGGCTCGAAGAGCACCAGAGCCGCCGATCAGCGGGTCGGCAAGCGGTAGAACAGCAGAGCAGAAGTGCCAGGGGAGTGGACATGGGCGAGACAGTCAAAACTGCCGGAACCTCGGAGGAGGTGAAGCCGCGCAGCGTGCGCGTCGTCCTCATGGCGCTCATGATCGCGATGCTGCTGGCCATGCTCGACAACATGATCATCGGTACCGCGATGCCGACCATCGTCGGCGAGCTCGGCGGCCTGGAACACCTCTCCTGGGTGGTCACCGCCTATACGCTGGCCACGGCGGCCTCCACCCCCATCTGGGGCAAGATCGGCGACATGTACGGGCGGAAGGGCTCCTTCCTCACCTCGATCGTCATCTTCCTGATCGGCTCCGCGCTCAGCGGCATGGCCCAGGACATGGGTCAGCTGATCGGCTTCCGCGCGATCCAGGGCCTCGGCGCCGGCGGTCTGATGGTCGGCGTCATGGCGATCATCGGCGACCTCATCCCGCCCCGTGAGCGCGGCAAGTACCAGGGCATGATGGCCGGCGTGATGGCCCTCGCCATGATCGGCGGACCGCTGGTCGGCGGCACCATCACCGACCACATGGGCTGGCGCTGGTCGTTCTACATCAACCTGCCGCTCGGTGCGGTCGCGCTCGCGATGGTCACCGCCGTCCTGCACCTGCCCAAGAAGACCGGGGAGGGCGAACGCCCGAAGATCGACTACCTGGGTGCGGCACTCCTCACCGTCGCCATCACCTCCACCGTGCTGGTCACGACGTGGGGCGGCACCGAGTACGCCTGGGGCTCCGGCCAGATCATCGGCCTGATCATCGTCGGCCTGGTCTCGATCGCCGCGTTCCTCTACGCCGAGACCAAGGCGGCCGAGCCGGTCATGCCGCTGCACATCTTCCGCAGCCGCAACTTCACCCTGATGTCCGTGATCGGCTTCCTCGTCGGCTTCGCGATGTTCGGCGGCGTGCTCTACCTCCCGCTGTTCCAGCAGGCGGTCCAAGGCGCCTCCGCCACCAACTCGGGCCTGCTCCTGCTGCCCATGCTGCTCTCGATGATGGTCGTCTCGCTGATCGCGGGCCGCATCACCACCAACAGCGGCAAGTACAAGGCCTTCCCGATCGCCGGCGGCGCGCTCATGGTCGTCGGGCTCTTCCTGCTCGCGACGATGGACACCGGCACCTCGCGCCTCGTCTCCGGCCTGTACATGGCCGTCCTCGGCGCCGGGCTCGGCTTCCTGATGCAGATCACCATGCTGGTCGCGCAGAACAGCGTCGAGATGAAGGACATGGGCGTCGCGTCCTCCTCGGCGACCCTGTTCCGTACGCTCGGCGGCTCCTTCGGCGTGGCCCTGATGGGCTCCCTCTTCACCGCCCGGGTCACGGACACGATGTCCGAGCGCCTGGGCCCGGAGGCCGCCGGAGCAGCGGGCTCCGCCCAGCTGGACGCGGCGAGCCTGGCCAAGCTGCCCGAGGCCGTGCGCGACGCCTACCAGCACGCGGTGGCCGCCGGTACGCACTCCGCGTTCCTGCTCGGCGCGGCCATCGCCGTACTGGGCTTCGCGGCAGCCTGGTTCGTCAAGGAGGTCCCGCTGCGGGGCGCGGGCCCGGCCCCGGCCGGCGACGCGGACGACAGCACGGACGGCGGTGCGGACAACGGCAAGGCGGCCCCGGCTCCGCAGGAGTCCCTCGCGCACTGACGCACGACGCACGACGCACGACGCACGACGCACGGTGCACGACGGCCCGGCCCTGGTGGATGAACGGATCCACCAGTGCCGGGCCTTTTCTGTGCATGCGTCAACCGCGCCGCCGTGTCAGGCAGTTCAGCGACTTCAGCAACTCGCGTAACTCCGGCAACTCAGACCAAAGTCCTATTACATGGAATTTATAGGCTAATTGGCTGGAACCCCCCGGCGGCGGCGCACGTCCTGATCCACAGAACGCTCACAGGCGGATGGGGAGTGGACATGGGTTTCTTGGCGCGCGTCAACGAGAAGGGCATCCGGGCCCGCGCAGCCGTCGCGGCGTCGGCCGTCGCCGTCGCGGCGACGATCTGGGGAGTGGCGACCCTGGTGGAGTCGGGACACGCGACCCCCGGCCAGAACGCGTCACGGCAGCAGGACGCCGACCACTCCGCGCGCAGGCCGCAGCAGCAACCGGAGCGGATACCCGAGGGCATAGCCCACGCCTCGGAGAGCGGCGGGAACGCGGTCAACATCACCGTCGACGACGGCCCCGACCCCCGGTGGACCCCGAAGGTCCTCGACGTACTGAAGAAGTACGACGTGAAGGCCACCTTCTGCATGATCGGGCCGCAGGCCGAGGCCCACCCCGACCTCGTCAAGAAGGTCGTCGCCGCCGGCCACCGGCTCTGCGACCACACCATGAACCACGACACGGCCATGGACAAGAAGCCCGTCGCCTACCAGGAACAGCAGATCCTCGACGCGAAGCGGCTGATCGAGGAAGCCGCGGGCGGCACGGCGAAGGTCGAGTACTACCGGGCCCCCGGCGGCGCCTTCACTCCCGACAGCCGGCGCCTGGCCGCCGCGAACGGCATGCGCCCGCTCGGCTGGAACGTCGACACCAAGGACTTCGGCAAGCCGGGGGCGCCCGCCATCGTCGACGCCGTCAAGCGCGAGATCGGCAACGGCCCGACGGTGCTCTTCCACGACGGGGGCGGCAACCGTGCGCAGACCGTGGAGGCGCTCGACCAGGTGCTGTCCTGGCTGAAGGAGCAGGGCCGGCCGACCGGCTTCCCGGTGCGCACCGACCCCGACCCCGCCGACGCGGGCCGACACCCCGGCTGACACGCCGTGCGGCGGGCGAACGGGTGAGGGTCGCCGCCCCGGCCCGCCCCGCGGTGTTCCCTGGTCACGCACGTACGGGCGTACGGGCGGGCGTACGGACGTACGCGCGACCCGCTCGACCGGCCCGACCACCCCGATCAGGAGGCCCCCGTGACCATCAGCCCCGGCGAACTCTCCGACCCCGCCGTCGGCGCCTTCGTCGCCGCCGTCAACGCGCACGACAAGGACGCCTTCCTCGCCCTGCTGACCCCCGACGCGACCATGTCGGACGACGGCTCGGACCGCGACCTCCAGGAGTGGATCGACCGGGAGGTCTTCGACTCCGGCGGCCACATGGACGTCCAGAAGGAGTCCGACGGCGGCCGCTCCCTCATCGTCGCCTACCGCAACGACACATGGGGCGAGATGCGCACCGCCTGGCGCTTCGACGTCACTCCCGGTGGCAAGATCAGCCGCTTCGAGACCGGCCAGGCCTGAGCCGGCGGCCCGGCCCGGTCACAGCCCCCGCGCCACCCCCAGCACCGCCGCCGTCAGGCGCTCGTTCTCCGGCGCCGACCCGCCCGGGAAGGCGAAACGGCGGCGCGTGTACCCGTACGCGATGCCCGTGACCGGGTCCGCGAAGCCCTGGGCGCCCGCAACCGCGCCGCTGTGCCCGAAGGCCTCGGGGCCCACCGCGGGCTGCCGCGCGAAGCCCAGCGCGAAACGGTCCGCGTCGGTGGTCACCAGGTCCGCGCCCCGGGTGTGCTGCTTCGCGCACTCCGCCAGGGTCTCCGGCTTCAGCAGCGGAGCCCGGCCGTCCAGCTCGCCGATCGCCGCCGCGTACATGCCGGCGATCCCGCGCGCCGTGCCGGTGCCGCCCGCCGAGGCCGGGCCGGGCGCCCCTACCTTCGAGTGGTTGGCGAAGGCGATCAGGTCCATCGGCTCGTCCCGGTGCGTGTTGAAGGCGACCGCCAGCAGCTCGGGCCCCGGCCCGGCCGCGGCCCGCGCCGCCGGCTGCTCCGCCGTCGGCAGCATCTCCAGCACCGGCTTCCACCGGCTCTCCTCGGCGGCCGGCAGCCCCAGGTAGTCCTCGCCCGGCCCACAGGTCCACCACGCGCCGGCCCCGGTGGTGCACCACGAACTGCGCCTCGGGCGAGTGCGGTTCGCCCGCCACCACCGCCGCGAACTCCTCCCGTACCGGCTCCCAGCCCGCCGCCACCGTCCCGTTCACGGCCACACTCACGCCCACGCTCATCGGCTCCCCCGTGGCGCGTCTCGTCGTATCCGCCTGTGCACAACGGGAGTTGATCAGGTGGTATTCCGGCTCCGCGCGCGGGTTCGGCCGGCCCTCCCGTGCGGAGCCCTCCCGTACGGGTGAAAGCGTGCCCGGCGACGTTCCGGCCCGCCGCGGGGCCCCGTTGGTCCGGGCATGAAGCGCACCCGCATCGCCGCCCTCGCCCTCGTGACCACCGCCGCCGCCCTCGCCCCCGCCCTCGGCCAGGCGGCCACCGCCGCGGAGGGGATGGCGTACCTCCAGGACCCGGCAGGCGGCGAGAAGACCATGAAGTCGATGTGGACCAAGGACGAGATGCACAAGGTGGAAGGGCAGTTCCGTTTCCACCCCGGAATCGTGTACAGGACGGTCACCCGCCCCGGCCCCTCGGGAGCCCCGGACTACGAGCGGCAGGTGCCCGACCCCAGGACGCTGGCGTGGCAGCCCTCCTACGAGTTCGCCTGGGCGGTGTCGGAATCGAAGGGCGTGAAGAGGGTACTGACGACCAAGGACGGTACGCACCCGCTCGTCGTGCACGCCGTACTGCGCACCGCCGAGGGGGCCACGGCGGGGGAGGTGCGCCAGAAGCTGGCCGGGAAGCCGGCGACGGGGCGCGAGAAGGTCGCGGGCGGCAAGCGGATCGCGTGCGACACCGGGGAGTACACGGTGGAGTGGTCGGTGACCCGCTCCGGCTACGGGACGCTCACGGGCACGCTGCGCTGGGACTCCAGCTGCGAGCAGCACCGGACGGCGTTCGCCGCGGACCACGGGCGGCAGGGGCAGCAGGGATAGGTCATCGGGGGCAGAGCTGAGGCCGGCCGCCCCGCGCACCTTGTGGGTGCTCGGCGGGCGACTGGGCCGGCGGCCTTGGATCAAGTGCCGCAGTGGCCATGGTGCCGCATGGGGTGGGCTGCGGCGCGGGGCGAAGGTCCCGTGTCACGGGGGAACTCCGTTTTTTCAGTGGTTCTTGGAGGCCTGGTTCGCCTTGGCGGCGATCTCCTCCAGGACGCCCTTGGCGTCTCCGTTCGGTTCCACCGCGCGTCCGACGTTGCGCTTGATGGTGTCGCTGACCGTCACCCAGGACGGGTCGTTCACCGGGTAGAGCTGGGCACCGTAGAGCGCCGTCAGGAACTGCTGGTCGTTCTTGTCGAGGCCGCCGCCGGACTGGGGGCGCGAGGCGGTGACGGTGGACGGCAGCAGGTGGTAGCGGTTGGCGAAGTCCGACAGGTTCTTGTCCTGGTAGAGGAACTCCAGGAACTTGCCGATCTCGGAGCGGTTGCCGTTCTGCCTGAAGGCCATCATCCAGTCGGCCACGCCCACGGTCGGCGGGGTCTCCCCGGAGCCGAGGGTGTCCGAGACCGGCATGGTGACGGCGCCGACGCCGATGCCCTTGGCGCGCGCCTCGTGGAGCAGCGAGGGGTAGCCGTTGACCATGCCGACCTCGCCCTTCAGGAAGGCGGCGAAGGCGTCGGCGCGGTTGAGCTGGGAGGGCGGGGTGGGGCCGGTGAGCCCGGGGGCGACCAGCTGGTCCTTGACCCAGCGCCAGGTGTAGATGTTCTGGTCGGAGGCCAGGCTGTAGTTCCCGCTGCTGTCGGCGTATCCGCCTCCGTTGCTCAGCTCCCAGATCAACGCCTCGGCGTGGGCCTCCTCAGGGCCCAGGGGCAGGGCGTACGGGAACTTCACCCCCTTGTCCTTGAGCTTGCCGGCCGCGGACTTGAGGTCGGACCAGGTCTTGGGGGGAGCGCTGACGCCGGCCTGCTTGAACAGCGTCTCGTTGTAGAAGAGGAGGCGGCTGCTCGCCACGAAGGGCAGGCCGTAGAGGGTGTTGCCGACGGTTCCGGCCTCGGCGAGGGGCTGGAGGAAGTTCGCCTCGGCACTGACCGAGAGCAGTTCGTCCGCGGAATACAGCTTGTCCTGGGCGGCGAAGTCCGAATAAGCGCCCATGAGCGCCATGTCCGGTGCTTTTCCGGCCTTGACCATACGGGAGACCTCGCGGTCGATGTCGGCCCACGGCAGGAGCTTGACCTCGACCTTGATACCGGGGTGGGCGGCGGTGAAATCACCGGTCACCTTGTCCCAGAAGGCCTTCGAGCTGGTGGCCGGACTATCGCCGTATTCCGCCGCGATGAGGTGCAGCGTGCCTTCGCCACCTGTGCCGTCGCCGGAACCGCCGCATGCGGCCAGAGGTATCAGCAGACCGAGCACGACCGTGGTGGAGGCCGCACCGAAGATTCTTCGTCGCACGGGTGTATTCCCCTGATTTTCTTTTGGATCCCGTTATTACTTATGAGTTGCTCCGGGCGGGGGTGTCCATCCGTGGCCCGTTGGCCGGAATTCTCTCCTGGCCGCGGGCGGTTGATTCCATTGGGGCCACACTTGTGGGCAATGCTCCAACCGCGGCTTTTCCGGCTGGTGTTTTCCGATATGTGATCAGCAGATGGGACGCGCGTAGACATGCCGAAAAGCCCGTTTCCGGTCACGGAACGGGCTCGGCGGGTGTTCGGCTGGTCTTCGGCAGGTGTTCGGTTCTACGGGGGCTAGTCGGCGAACTCGCCCGCGTACGGGTCGGGCTCGCCCGTCTCGGGGTTGCGGCCCTCCTGCCAACGGCGCTGGGCCTTGCGCCAGTGGACGAAGCTGAGGTGGCCGCCGTCCCAGAAGGTGATGCTGACCGGGCTCACGTCGAACTCGTCGGAGCAGAGCCGGTAGAGGAACTCGGCCATACCGTACGGATACACCGCGAACGAATCGGCGGTGTGCCGTCCGCACACCAGAACGGGCCATCGGTCCGGGTCGGGGCCCGACGTGAGCCAGCACAGGATGTCGGACCCGCCGGTGACGCCCCACGCGATGATCGACTCCGGGTCCACGTCGAAGGCGGACCTGCCGCCCTCCGCCTCCCAGACCTGGCGGGCGTTGTCGGTCTCCTCGGCCATCCCGGCCGGGTCCCACTGCAGACCGGGCTTGGGCAGCGGCAGCAGGATGGTGGCCTCACCGTTGATGGACCCGGCCCCGAAGCGCCCCATGAAGGCGATGAAATCGGCCGGGAACCGGGTGCCCCAGGCCGACTCGGCCGCCTGCCAGTCGATGTCCTCGTCGGCGCCGTGCGTCGCCGGCATGATCTGCTCCAGCGCCTTGATGTGCGCGTTCTCCGTCATGCCGCTCCCCTGCCACCCCAGCTCAACCGCCCCAACCTACCGCCGGTGAGGGGCCCCGCCTACTCGCGCGTGAGACGCCCTGGTACGTCCGCCTTCAGGATGGCCCCGGCCCGCAGCCCCCAGCCGGCCATCGCCCCGGCCCCGGCCTCCAGGACGTGCCGCGACCGGAGCCGGGGCAGCCCGAGGCGGCCGGGAGGCATCGTGACGACGGCCAGCACGTCGAGGTCCTTGCCGAGGTACGCCACGTCGATGGCGAACCGCATCCGGAAGGTGTGCACGCTCGCCGCCGGGGTGAGCAGCAAGGCCCCGTCGATCCCGTCCCGCCCGAGCAGTCCGCGCGTCCGCGCCTTGTACGAGGCGGCGACCTCCAGCGGAACCGCCACCTCCCCGACCCACAGCGTGCCCTCGCCGTCCCGCCAGTTCGCCATGGCCGGAGCTTAGGTGAAGGGGCCGGGGAGGAGGTGGGGTGTTGGCCACGGCCGCCGAGCGGCCCTACCGTCGGCGGATGGACGTCGTCGTGATCGTTCTTGCCGCCGGGTACGGGGTGGCCGCAGGGCTGGTGCTGCCGCGTGCCGCCTACCGGCTCTCCGTCGAGCCGGGGGAGCCCTGGCGGCAACGCTGCCCGCGGGGCCACCGGCTGTCGGGCTGGCTCGGCCCGGCCCGCTGCCGCGTCCCCGCAGGAGCCGCGAGCCCGGGCGCCCCGCCGCCCGCGCCGGTTCCCCCAGGGGTCGCGCTGCCCGGCCCGGACGTCCCGTCGCCCGCGTGCGCGGCCCCGCACGCGTACGGCCTTCGCCCCCTCCCCGTCGCCGCCCTCACCGGAGCCGTCTGTGCCGCCCTCGGGGCAGCCGTCGGTGCCCGACCCGAGGTCCTGGCCTACGTCGGCCTGGCCCCGGCGCTCGTGCTGCTCGCCCTCGTCGACCGCGCCGTGCACCGGCTCCCCGACGTACTGACCCTCCCGCTCGCCGCAGCCGTCGCCGCCGGCCTCGGCTCGGCCGCCCTCCTGCCCCGCGCCGGAGGCGACTGGCGGCACGCGCTGCTCGGAGGCGGTCTGCTCGCCGCCGGGTACCTCGTGCTGTTCCTGATCAACCCCGCCGGGATGGGCTTCGGCGACGTCAAGCTGGCGCTCTCGCTGGGGGTCGCTCTTGGGTGGTACGGGTGGGGGGTATGGGCCGCCGGGGCCTTCCTAGGCCTCCTCTACGGGGCCCTGTACGGCCTGTCCCTTGTGCTGCGTGGCCCCGCGACCCGCAAGCAGAGCTTCGCCTTCGGCCCCTTCATGGCCGCCGGAGCACTCACCGGAGTGCTGCTGGGCGGTTTCGGAGCGTAATCGTGTTGCGCCAATGCACGCATCACGCTTTACGAAGGGTTATGGTGGAACCCCCCCCTCGGGCCGGTCCGTATCCCCCCCACGGACCGGCCCGTTTTTTGTTCTCCGCACCCCTCGGACAAACGCGCAGGTCAGCCGCGCTGGGCCCAGAGGTTGGTGCCGGGGGTGGACACCGCGAAGGAATCGATCTCCTCCAACTCGGCCTCGGAGAGCGGATCTCCGCCCAGCGCGGCCACGTTCTCCTCCAGCTGCCTCACGCTCGACGCGCCGATCAGCGCCGACGTCATCCGGTCGTCGCGGAGCACCCACTTCAGCGCCAGCTGCGCCAGCGACTGACCCCGCCGCGCGGCGATGTCGTTCAGTCCGTTCAGCCGGCGGAGCACCTCGTCCGACAGCAGGTCCGGGTTGAGGGACTTGCCCTGAGTGGCCCGCGAGCCCGCCGGGATCTCCTTGAGGTACTTGCCCGTCAGCAGCCCCTGCGCGAGCGGCGCGAAGGAGATGCAGCCCATGCCGGCGTCCTCCAGCGTGTCCAGCAGCCCGTCCTCCTCCGTCCAGCGGTTGATCATGGAGTACGAGGGCTGGTGGATCAGCGGACGCACCCCCATCCCGCGCAGGATCCGTACCGCCTCTGCAGTCTGCTCCGCGGTGTACGAGGACACGCCGACGTAGAGCGCCTTGCCCTGCTGGACCGCGGACGCCAGGGCGCCCATGGTCTCCTCCAGCGGGGTGTCCGGGTCGAAGCGGTGCGAGTAGAAGACGTCGACGTAGTCCACGCCCATCCGCTTCAGCGAGGCGTCCAGCGAGCTGAGCAGGTATTTGCGGCTGCCCCATTCGCCGTAAGGCCCCGGGTGCATCAGGTAGCCGGCCTTGGTGGAGAGGATCAGCTCGTCGCGGTAGGACGCGAAGTCCTGCGAAAAGATCTTGCCGAAGTTCAGCTCGGCCGAGCCGGGCGGCGGACCGTAGTTGTTCGCCAGGTCGAAGTGGGTGATGCCCAGGTCGAAGGCCCGGCGAAGGATCGCCCGCTGGGACTCCAGCGACTTGTCGTCGCCGAAGTTGTGCCAGAGGCCGAGGGAGATCGCGGGGAGCCTGAGGCCGCTGTGGCCGGTGCGCCGGTACTCCATGGAGTCGTAGCGCGAGGGCTCTGCCCGATAGGGATTGGTATCAGTCACGTTGTCCTTGCTATCACGGACTTGTGACAGACCGAGTTGGGTACCCCATCCCACCGCGCAGTAATGTGGCGGCCTCGGGGGAGACCGCAATTCGCACGGGGGCATTGCACGGAGGGGCTGGAAGATCGTGAAGCTGCGCGACCTGGTGTACAGGCTCTACGCACGCCGGGTGGAAGGCCGCCTCGACCATGACGCGGCGCCCAAGCACATCGGTGTCATCCTGGACGGGAACCGGCGCTGGGCGAAGGCGTCCGGAGGTACGACGGAACAGGGCCACCAGGCCGGAGCCGACAAGATCTCCGAGATGCTGGGCTGGTGCACCGAGACCGACGTCGAGGTCGTCACCCTGTGGATGCTCTCCACGGACAACCTGGACCGTCCGGAGGTCGAGCTCCGCCCCTTGCTCAACATCATCGAGAACACCGTGCGGGGCCTCGCCGCGGACGGCCGCTGGCGCGTCCACCACGTCGGCAACCTCGACATCCTGCCCGCGCGGACGCAGACCGTGCTGAAGGAGGCCGAGCAGGCCACGCACGACGTCGACGGGATACTCGTCAACGTCGCCGTCGGCTACGGCGGCCGCCAGGAGATCGCCGACGCGGTCCGCTCGCTGCTCCTGGAGCACGCGCAGAAGGGGACCTCCTTCGAGGAGCTCGCCGAGATCCTGGACATCGACCACATCGCCGAGCACCTCTACACGCGCGGCCAGCCCGACCCGGACCTCGTGATCCGCACCAGCGGCGAGCAGCGGCTGTCCGGATTCATGCTGTGGCAGAGCGCGCATTCCGAGTACTACTTCTGCGAGGTCTTCTGGCCGGCCTTCCGCAAGGTCGACTTCCTCCGGGCCCTGCGCGACTACGCCGCCCGCCACCGGCGCTACGGCACCTGATCGGCCCCGGACCGGCATCTGATCCGGGTCTGATCTGCTCCGGACCGGCCTCGGACCGGCCTCGGACCGGCATCTGATCCGGGCCCGATCTGGGCCTGATCTGCCGCGGACCGGTATCCGATCGGCCACTGGTCCACCCGGGGCGTCCTCTGACGCCCCTTCGGTCACTGCCGCCCCTCCCTCCCAAGCCTTCACCAGGGATTCACCGAGCGTCCGTCATATGCCATGGCATGGCCTGGCCTGATCTGGGAATACCCCTTTCAGGTCGATGCCCGATCCACGGGTGTCGAGTCTCAGCGGACGGCATGGGGTCGTCCGCCCGGGAGGCCCTTTGCACCAGGACGCACGTGCGGTTCGCACGGACGAAGTGGGAGGGCCGGAAATCGGCCCTGGCATGGGTGCCGATGACCGGTCCGGTCTTCATGGCCCGACCTCTTCCGAGGGGGTACGTCCTTCCGTGGTGACCAGCACAAAGCGCCGCCTGCCCGACAGGCGGACCTACGTCCTCGACACCAGCGTCCTGCTGGCAGACCCCAACGCGACCACCCGTTTCGACGAGCACGAGGTCGTGCTCCCGATCGTGGTGATCACCGAGCTGGAGGCAAAGAGGCACCATCCCGAACTCGGCTACTTCGCGCGCCAGGCCCTGCGCCTGCTCGACGACTTCCGGGTCCGGTACGGCCGCCTCGACGCCCCCATCCCGCTGGGCGATCTGGGTGGCACCCTGCGTGTCGAGCTCAACCACTCCGACCCGGGTGTCCTGCCCGCCGGCTTCCGATTGGGGGACAACGACTCGCGGATCCTCGCGGTCGCCCGCAATCTCCAGGCCGAGGGCTACGACGTCACGGTGGTCTCGAAGGATCTCCCGCTGCGCATCAAGGCCTCCTCCGTGGGCCTGCTGGCCGAGGAGTACCGGGCGGAGCTCGCCATTACGGACGCCGGCTGGACCGGCATGAGCGAACTCGCCCTCTCCGGGGAACAGGTCGACCTCCTCTACTCGGAGGAGCGGCTGTACGTCCCGGAGGCCGCCGAGATGCCCGTGCACACCGGACTGGTCCTGCAGTCCGAGCGCGGCAAGGCGCTCGGCCGGGTCACGGCGGACGGCAACGTGAAGCTCGTACGGGGCGACCGTGAGGCCTTCGGGCTGCACGGACGCAGCGCCGAGCAGCGCATCGCCCTCGACCTCCTCCTCGACCCGGAGATCGGGATCATCTCGATGGGCGGCCGGGCCGGCACCGGAAAGTCGGCGCTGGCGCTCTGCGCGGGCCTGGAGGCCGTGTTGGAGCGGCGGCAGCACCAGAAGGTGATGGTCTTCCGGCCGCTGTACGCGGTGGGCGGGCAGGAGCTCGGCTATCTGCCCGGGGACCAGTCCGAGAAGATGAGCCCCTGGGCGCAGGCGGTCTTCGACACCCTCTCCTCGGTCGCCGGGCGCGAGGTCATCGAGGAGGTGCTGAACCGCGGGATGCTGGAGGTCCTGCCGCTCACGCACATCCGCGGCCGCTCGCTGCACGACGCCTTCGTGATCGTGGACGAGGCCCAGTCGCTGGAACGGAACGTCCTGCTGACCGTTCTGTCCCGAATCGGCGCGAATTCGAGGGTTGTTCTGACCCATGACGTCGCCCAGCGGGACAACCTGCGGGTCGGCCGGTACGACGGAGTCGTCGCCGTGGTCGAGAAGTTGAAGGGGCACCCCCTCTTCGCCCACGTCACGCTCACCCGTTCCGAGCGCTCCCCGATCGCCGCACTCGTCACCGAGATGCTCGAATCGCTGTAGTGACCACAGCGGGCAAAACGCCCATAGCGGGAAGGTGAGTTGGCGCCGCCCGGCAAAGGCCCGAGAGCCTAGCCGGGCGGCGTCGTGCTGCACAGTCCTTTCACCGAATCAACGGCGGCATCCCAGGTGTGACCTTTCCCACGCAACACAGAATTGCCCCGCGGCGTCGCCGTCCGGCAGAGTCTGTTTTCCGTCAGGCCCCGCATACGGCACATGTGTATCTCCGGTCACTCCGTGAGGTACGCGCAGCACCACAACTCCACAGTCGATCGCCGTATGCCGCCCGGAGTTTCACGCGGCGGTCCCCGCAAGGGGAGCTGCCCACGGGCCCGCGTCTCCAGTGACCGCAGAACCACGGAGGCCAGTGTCGAGGGGCACTCTTGCGCCCGCGCGGTCACTGCGGACGTTGCTGGAAGGACATCATGTGAGCCGGATCTCGGTCCGGGGGTTCGCAGTGGCTTCGGCCACCGCGGTCACCACCGTCGGCGCAGTCGTTGGCGTTGCCACTGGCGACCCCACGAACGATCTCGAAACGACAGCGTCCGGCGCGACTCTTCTCACTGACATCCCGGTCGGCGACCAGGCAGAGGTCCAGAGCGGGTCCCTGACCCAGCAGGCCGACGCCATCGCCCACGCCGCCGACGCCGATGCCAAGCGCTCGGCCGAGGAGGCAGCCCGTATCCAGGCCGCCGAGGACGCCAAGTCCAAGAAGGCGGAAGCGGAGAAGGCCAAGGCGGAGGCGGACGTAAAGGCCAAGGCGGACCGCGAGGAGAAGGAGCAGGCCGCCAGCCGCTCCGCCGCCCGCGACGCCGGAGACTTCGCGGTCCAGAGCTCCTACACGGTCGCGCAGGTCAAGGCCATCGCCCAGCAGATGGTCCCGTCCGGCCAGTTCCAGTGCTTCTCGAACATCATCAACCAGGAATCCACCTGGAACTACAAGGCCGTCAACTCGTCCTCGGGTGCCTACGGTCTGGTCCAGGCGCTCCCGGGCTCGAAGATGGCCTCCGCCGGTGCCGACTGGCGCACCAACCCCGCCACGCAGATCAAGTGGGGCCTGAACTACATGAACGACCGCTACGGCAGCCCGTGCGGAGCCTGGAGCTTCCACCAGGCCAACGGCTGGTACTAGCCGACCACACGGCCGGCAGCCCACCGGAAGCCGCCGTCGCACCCCCGCTCAACCCCGGAGAGCCCCACACCGTCATACGGTGCGGGGCTCCTCGCGTGTACGGTCTTCCGAGGTGTGACCAGTGGGCGGGGGGAAGGGAACGACATGGCGATGAGGGCAGGCTGGCTCGGCCGGCTCGGGAGCAAGCTGAACCGGATGGAGGAGCGGCTCAGCGAGCGGCGCGCCGAGGTCGAGGCCGAGAGCAGAGGCGACCTGCCGCGACCGGTCGCGTCCGACCGTGCGCTGGCCGCGGCCGCGGCGACGGGATCCTCCGGTCCGGCTGTCGTGCCGGTGGTCCCCGAACGCCCCGACCCGGTGAGCGTGGTCCCGTGGGGCATGCGGGTCGCCGCCGAGGTCAGCTGGCGGCTCCTGCTCCTGGCCGGGATGCTCTGGGTGCTGATGAAGGTGATCAGCGAAGTCCGCCTGGTCGTCCTCGCCTTCGCCGCCGCCATGCTCGTCACCGCGCTGCTCCAGCCCTTCGTGGTCCGCCTGCGCCGTCTCGGCCTGCCGCGCGGCCTCGCCACCGCCGTCACCGCGATCCTCGGCTTCGTGGTCATCGGGCTGGTCGGGTGGTTCGTGGTCTGGCAGGTCATGGAGAACCTCGACGACCTCTCCGACCGGGTCCGCGACGGCATCAACGAACTGAAACTCTGGGCACTGGACAGTCCGTTCCACGTGACCGAGAAGCAGATCACCGACATCGCGAAGAACCTCAGCGAGACCATCGGCACCAACACCGAGCAGATCACCTCCGCGGGCCTGCAAGGCGTGACGGTGCTCGTCGAGGTCCTGACCGGGATACTGCTCGCGATGTTCTCGACGCTGTTCCTGCTCTACGACGGCAAGCGCATCTGGACCTGGACGCTCGGACTGGTCCCGGCCGCCGCCCGGCCCGGCGTGGCGGGTGCCGGTCCGCGTGCCTGGCGCACGCTGACCGCGTACGTGCGCGGCACCGTCCTCGTCGCGCTCATCGACGCCATCTTCATCGGCCTCGGCCTCTACTTCCTCAACGTGCCGATGGCCGTGCCGCTGGCCGTCTTCATCTTCCTGTTCGCCTTCATCCCGCTCGTGGGCGCGGTGGTCTCGGGCGCCCTCGCGGTGGTCGTGTCGCTCGTGACCCAGGGCGTGTTCACCGCGCTGATGGTGCTGCTGGTGGTGCTGGCGGTGCAGCAGATCGAGGGGCACGTGCTCCAGCCCTTCATTCTGGGCCGGGCGGTACGGGTGCACCCGCTCGCGGTGGTGCTCGCGGTGGCCGCCGGCGGGATGATCGCGGGCATCGGCGGAGCGGTGGTCGCCGTACCGCTGGTCGCCGTCACCAACACGGTGGTGGGCTACCTGAGGGCGTACTCGCGCGAACAGCTCCTGCACGACGCCGACTCGGTCGGTCCGTCGCCGCACGGCGCAACGGCCCTGGGCCAGGCGGAGCCGGGGCAGAAGTGATCGGCGAGCCGGAGCTCGACGGGGAGTGGGAGCCGGGCTCCCGGCCCGCCGGCCAGGCGCGGCCGGAGGCGCCGGGTGAGCCCGTACGACGGCCCGCGCGGCCGTGGCTGTGGGCCGTCGGCGGGGCGCTGCTGGCCTCGGCGGTGTGGGCCGGGACGCTGGCCGTGTCGAAGGATCGATTCAGCAGTGCGCCGAGGATCGCGTACCGGCACTCTGCGGACCTGTGCAAGGAGGCGCCGCTGACATCGGTCTCCGGGGCCGCCGTGAAGCTCGTCAGGGACGTCCCGCGCCGTGGTGAGCACGCCGCGCTGGACTGGTCGTCCTGCGCGTACAGCGCGGACTCCACCCAGGAGGGCCGGCTGTTCTTCCAGGCCCAAGCCGTGGTCCAGCTGCACAAGCGGACGGATCCCGGGGCGGAGTTCGGCGCCAGTCCCGGACTCGGCACGTCGCTGTGGGAGGGCGTCCCCACCGGGGAGCAGGAGCAGGTGCCCGGGCTGGGCGAGCGGGCGGTGTTCACCCGGCAGGCCAAGGGCCCCCGGCTCCAAGTGCTCGACGGCGGCGCGGTCTTCACGATCCTGGTCGGGTGGTTCGGGGAGCCGGATGCCCCCGACCCCGACGAGGACGCGATCAAGGCGGCGATGATCGAAGACATGCGCACGCTGATGGCCGCGCTGAAGAAGTGAACGCACAGGGCCCCGCGGCCGTTCCCGGCTGCGGGGCCCTGTCTTCGTACGAGGCGGTGCTACTCGGCGGCGAGTGCGGCCTCGGCGTCGAGGGTGACGGCCACGGCCTGGATCACCGAGGCGATCTTGAAGGCCTCCTGGACCGTCTCCCGGTCGACACCGGCCTTGCGCAGGACCTGCTCGTGCGAGTCGAGGCACTGACCGCAGCCGTTGATCGCGGAGACCGCGAGCGACCACAGCTCGAAGTCGACCTTCTCCACGCCCGGGTTGCCGATGACGTTCATCCGCAGGCCGGCGCGCAGGGTGCCGTACTCCGGGTCGGAGAGCAGGTGGCGGGTGCGGTAGAAGACGTTGTTCATCGCCATGACCGCGGCGGCGGACTTGGCGGCGGTGTACGCCTCCGGCGACAGGTTCGCCTTCGCCTCGGGCTCCAGCTCACGCAGGACGCGCGGGGAGCGGGCGGCGATCGCGCAGGACAGGACGGTGCCCCACAGCTGCTGCTGCGGGAGGTCGCTGTTGCCGATGACCGAACCGAGGTTGAGCTTCAGATCCTTGGCGAAGTCCGGAAGGGCGGACTTCAGGGAGTCGAGGGACATCCGTCACTCACCGGCCAGCAGGGCGCCGGCGTCGAGGGTGCTCTCGCCCTTGGTCCAGTTGCAGGGGCACAGCTCGTCGGTCTGCAGCGCGTCGAGGACCCGCAGGACCTCCTTGGGGTTGCGGCCCACGGAACCGGCGGTCACCATCGAGAACTGGATCTCGTTGTTCGGGTCCACGATGAAGACGGCGCGCATCGGGAGGCCGTCCTCGCCGAGGATGCCCAGGTCGGCCGACAGCTCGCGCTTGATGTCGGACATCATCGGGAAGGGCAGGTCACGCAGGTCGGCGTGGTCCTTGCGCCAGGCGTGGTGGACGTACTCGGAGTCCAGCGAGAAGCCGAGGATCTGCGCGTCGCGGTCGGCGAACTCGTCGTTCAGCTTGCCGAAGGCGGCGATCTCGGTCGGGCACACGAAGGTGAAGTCGAGGGGCCAGGCGAAGACGACCTTCCACTTGCCCTCGTAGGTCTTGTGGTCGATCTGCGCGAACTCGCTGCCGGCCTCGAGCGAGACGCAGGCGGTCAGGTCGAAGGCAGGGAACTTGTCACCAACAGTGAGCACGGCTCTCCTTGAAGAATGGAAAATAGCCCCTTTTGGGGGTTTTCCGAGGGGGTTGGACGTATCTCACATGCTGGCACACCTGCATTGATTGCGGAAATAGCTAGTCTTGTGGCGGGTGATCGGAGGTACCTATCAGTGGCCGTGGGTAATAAGGGAGCGAAGCAGCCGACCCTCGCACAGTTGCGGGCGTTCACGGCCGTTGCCGAGCATCTGCACTTCCGGGACGCCGCCGCGGCCATCGGGATGAGCCAGCCCGCGCTGTCGGGGGCCGTGTCCGCGCTGGAGGAGGCCCTCGGCGTGCAACTGCTGGAGCGCACCACCCGTAAGGTGCTGCTCTCCCCGGCCGGGGAGCGGATCGCGGCACGGGCGCAGGTGGTGCTCGACGCGATGGGCGGGCTGCTGGAGGAGGCCGAGGCCGTACGGGCCCCCTTCACCGGCGTGCTGCGGTTCGGGGTGATCCCCACGGTGGCGCCGTACCTGCTGCCGACCGTGCTCGGGCTGTTCCACCGGCGCTATCCG
Source organism: Streptomyces sp. NPDC048269 (assembly GCF_040652395.1). Classification (NCBI taxonomy): domain Bacteria; kingdom Bacillati; phylum Actinomycetota; class Actinomycetes; order Kitasatosporales; family Streptomycetaceae; genus Streptomyces; species Streptomyces sp. NPDC048269. The sequence goes on along the minus strand of NZ_JBEZLW010000019.1, from coordinate 31,753 downwards.
CGGATGGACCTCCAGGTACACGAGGAGCAGACGGCCTCGCTGCTGGAGGGGCTCGCCGGAGGACGGCTGGACCTGCTGCTGCTCGCCGTGCCGCTCGGCGTTCCCGGGGTCACCGAACTGCCCGTCTTCGACGAGGACTTCGTCCTCCTGGCGCCCCGGGAGCATCCGCTGGCCGGGCGCAAGGACATCCCGCGCGAGGAACTGCGCGGCCTGCAGCTGCTGTTGCTCGACGAGGGGCACTGCCTGCGCGACCAGGCCCTGGACATCTGCCGGGAGGCCGGCCGCGCCGAGGGGGCGGACGTCACCACGACGGCCGCCGGGCTGTCCACCCTCGTCCAGCTGGTCGCCGGGGGCCTGGGCGTGACGCTGCTGCCGCGCAGCGCGCTGCGGCTGGAGACCGCCCGCAACGAGCACCTCGCCACCGGGCACTTCGCCGAACCCGCCCCGTCCCGCCGGATCGCGCTGGCCATGCGTACGGGGACGGCCCGGCAGGAGGAGTTCCGGGCGATCGCGGCCGCGCTGCGCGAAGCCGTGCGCCCGCTCCCGGTGTGGCCCACCGACTGACGGGCGGGCCTGACGGGAACGGGCGTACCGGGGGAACGCGGGGCGGGCTACTCCGTCCGCAGGCCGTCCGGGCGCATCATGCGCAGCAGTGGCGGCAGGCTGAGCAGGGTGACCGCCAGGGCCACCCCGGTGCCGATGCCGGACATCATCGCGACCGAGGACCAGTCGATCCGGACCGGAACGTTGCTCATCCGCATCAGCACCGCGCCGAGGGAGAGGCCGACGGCCGTGGCCAGGGCCAGGCCGAGCGAGATCGGCAGGGCCGTCTGCCACAGCACCGAAAGGCTCAGCGTGGAGCGTTTGGTGCCGAAGGCGACCAGGGCCGACAGCAGCTTCTTGCGCTCTCGCAGCTGCTCCAGCTGCGAGACCAGCAGGCTGGCGCCGATCAGCACCAGCACCAGGGTGGCGCCGACGAACAGGCCGGTCCGGATGGAGCCGAACTGACCGGTCGTCCGGGTCGACCGCAAGGTCATGGCGGTGGCCAGCGGGTCGGCCTTGTAGGCCGCGGTCCGGGCCAGCTCCAGTGCGTCCGGCACCTTCGGGTCCAGCTGGACGTACACCTGGGCGGAGCCGTGGCCGCTCACGTTCTTGGGAGCGGCCGCCGGGGTGACCAGCAGGCCGGTGCGCAGGGTGCCGTTCGGGTCCTTGCGCGCCGGCGCCGGCCGGGCGCCGGCGGGCACGGTCCAGACGGTCGGCTCGGGGCCCTCCGGGTCGTGGAGGTTCCCGGTGAACAGCCTCTCGCCCGGCCCCGCGGCTGCGGGGCGCGCCGCGGCGGGGCCGCCGGTCAGGACGAAGGCGTCACCGTCCTTGCAGGAGGGCAGCTGTGCGACCTCGCGCAGCGCCTCGCACGTCCCGATGGTGAGTTCGATCGAACCGCCCTCGGGGTCCGGGGTGCGGGAGGCCGAAGTGGACGCCAGCGGAACGGCCTTGGCGATGCCCTTGGTGCCGGCCACCGCCTTGCCGAGGGCGTCCACCCGGTCCTCGGTGCCGGAGCGGGTCAGGATGGACATGGAGGCCCGGGAGGGGTCCTGGCCGGTGTCCCGGGTGTAGTCGCCCTCGACGCCCGCGAACAGCATCTGCAGGGCGATGGCCCCGGCGACCGCGACCGCGATGCCGTTGACCAGCCGGGCGGCGGTTCCGCTGGTGAGCTGGAGCCGGCGCACGGCCAGCTGCCAGGAAACCGCGCCGACGCCGCCGAGCCGGCCCACGACCCGCTCCAGCAGCCAGGGGAGCAGGACGGTGATGCCGACCAGGAGCAGCACCACACCGCCGGAAACCTGCCATTGGTTGAACCGCCCGCTGTTGTTGCCGCGGCCCATCAGAGGGGCCAGCAGGCCGAGACCGGCCAGCGGCAGCAGCAGCCGCCACCAGATCCGGCGCCTGCGCGGGGTCGCCGTGCGGACCACGCCGAGCGGCTCGATGACCACGCCGCGCAGGGCGAACAGGGTCACGGCGACGGCGGCGGCCGGGACGCAGACCGCGACGAGCGCGGCCAGCGGGAGGCGCGGGTCGAGGTCGGCGGGGAAGACGCTGCGCCCCTGAAGGTGCAGGTACGGTGCGAGCCGGCGGGCGATCAGGAAGAAGCCGGCCCCCACCCCCAGGCCGATCAGTGAGCCGGCGAGCGCCTCGCCCGCGGCGATCCGGCGGACCATCCGGCCGTCGGCGCCGACCAGGCGCAGGGCCGCGAGCCTGCGGTCGCGGCGGTCCCCGCCGAAGCGGACGGCGGCTGCGATGAACACGGCGACCGGCATCAGCAGCGCGACGAACACCAGCAGTACGAGGAGGGCGAGGACGGGGTCGAGCGGCGGGGCCTCGACGGTGTTCTCGAAGGCGGTGATCCGCTGGACGTACGGGCCGTCCGTCTGCGCGGCGAGGCGGTCCGTCCCGGCGTAGTAGTAGAGATCGCCCGGACCGACCAGGCCCGCGTCGCCGATGATCGACACGATCTTCCCGTCGAGGCGCTCGCGGAGCAGCTTGCCCTCGTCGGTCTTCATCAGCCGGTCGAGGGCCGGGGAGACGGCCAGTTCGCCAGGGCCGGGGTACTTCTTCAAGCCGGGCGGCAGGGGGGCGTCCGGTCCCTCGGGCTGGACGAGGCGGCCGTCGATGTCGTCCGAGTGGTACGACATGTTCCCGTGGGCGATCAGCAGGGTGTCGCGCCCCGGCTGCTCGGCGGTCGCCGAGGTGATCGTCTCGCGCGCGGCGCCGCGCTCGTCGCGGGCGGCCAGCGCGCTCGGCACGGCGCTGGTGACCAGCAGCAGGGCCACGCCGAGGCCGACGCCCATGCCGGTGAGGAGGGTGCGGGTCCAGCCCTCGCGGCCGCCGCCGAGGGCGAACCGGGCGCCGAGGGCGAGGTCCCGGACCCAGACCCGGAGCGTGCCCTGACTCATATGGCGCGCTCCATGTCGCGGGACTTGCCGTCGCGTACGACGATCTCGCGGTCGGAGTACGCGGCCACGCGGGCCTCGTGCGTGACGAGGACGACGGCGGCGTTCGCGGACCGGGCGGCCTCGGTGAGGAGCTGCATGACGAGTTCGCCGTTGAGGGAGTCGAGGGCGCCGGTGGGCTCGTCGGCGAAGACGACGCGGGGGCCGGTGACGAGGGCGCGGGCGACGGCGACGCGCTGGCCCTGGCCGCCGGAGACCTCGCCGGGGCGCTTGCCGCCGAGGTCGGCGACCTCCAGCCGGGCCATCCACTCCAGGGCGGTGCGCTCGGCCTGCTTGCGCTTCACGCCGGTGAGGCGCAACGGCAGGGCGACGTTCTCGACGCAGGTCAGCTCGGGGACGAGCTGGCCGAACTGGAACACGAAGCCGAACTCGCTGCGGCGCAGGGCGCTGCGCTCGGCGTCGTTCATGGCCGACAGCTCGCGGCCGGCGTACGTGATGGTGCCGGAGTCGGGCGTCACGATCCCGGCGAGACAGTGCAGCAGGGTCGACTTGCCGGAGCCCGAGGGGCCCATGACGGCGACGACCTCGCCGGGGTGGATGGAGAACTCCGCGCCGTCGAGCGCGGGGGTGGACCCGTACGTCTTGCGGAGGTCCGTGGCGGAGAGCAGCGTGCCGGCCGGGGTCATCGCCGTACCTCCTGGGCGAGCCGGTCGAGGCGGGCGGCGGCGAGTTCCAGCCACCGCAGGTCCGCTTCGAGGTGGAACAGGGCGTGGTCGCACACGAGTTGGTCGGCGAGGTCGCCCTTGCGCTTGCGCTGGGTCAGGATGCGCATGAGCCGCAGGTGCTCGGCCCGCTGGGTGTCCAGCAGTTCGGCGGCGCTGCGCCCGGTGAGCAGGGCGAGGACGACCTTGGTGTAGAGCGTCGACTGGAGGTAGGGCTCGGGCTTCTCGGGCTGGGCGAGCCAGCTGTCGACGTCGGTGATGCCGGCGTCGGTGATGGCGTAGCGCTTGCGGTCGGGGCCGCCGCCGCTTTCTATCCCGTCGACCTCGACGAGGCCGTTCCTGAGGAGGCGGGACATGGTCGAGTAGACCTGCCCGTAGGCGAGGGGGCGGTCGTGGCCGAACTTCTCGTCGAAGGCGCGCTTGAGGTCGTAACCGTGGCGTGGACCGGCCTCGAGGAGGCCGAGGAGCGTGTGACCGATGGACATGCCCAGGACTATACATGCGGTGTATACGCGCGGTGTATACGCACGGGGTAGAGCTGGCCCTCCTCTGCCTTCGCCGGGCGCCCGTAGGGGCAGGCCTAGGCGGTGGGGAGGGCGAGACCGGCGTAGATCTGGTTGAGGAGGGTGGGCAGCAGGGCCTGGGCCGTGGTGCGGCCGTCGGGGGACAGGGTCAGGTTCGTCCAGACCACCAGGGTGACGTCGTTGTCCGGGTCGTGGCCGATGAAGGAGTTGAAGCCCGGGAGTTCACCGCCGTGGTAGTACATCGCGGCGTTCGGGCCGAAGCGCTGGTAGGCGATGCCGTAGCCGTACTTCTGGCCGTCCGGGGCCGCCGGGTCCTCGGCCTGCGGGCTGCGGAGCCATTGCTGCTGGGACGCGGGGTTCAGGACCTTGCCCGTCACCAGTGCCTTGATCCATGTGGCCAGGTCGTCCGCGGTGGAGACGACTCCTCCGGCGGCGGTGGCGTAGGAGGGGTTCTGGTGCGTGTAGTCGACGGGCGCCAGCTTCCCCGCCCGTGCCGCCTCGCGCATCTCGGCGGGGTAGGGCTCGTCGACCAGCGCGTACGACGTGCCGCCGTACATGTAGCCGTGCGAGTAGGGCGCGGGGAGTGAGCGGTCGTGGAGGTCCGGGAGCGAGGTCCCCTTCAATCCGAGCGGGGTGAACAGCCGGTCCCGGAACTGCTGGGCCAGGGGGCGGCCGCCGGCCTTCTCGGCGACCAGGCCCAGCAGGGCGTAGTTGGTGTTGCTGTACTCGTAGGAGGCGTCGGGAGCGAAGTTCGGCGGGTGGCGGAACGCCATGGCCAGGACGTCCTGCGGGGTGTAGGCCTTCCCGGGGTCGGCGTCCAGGGCTGCCGAGAGTTCGGGGGCCATGGTGTAGTTGTAGAGCCCGCTGCGCATCTTCAGCAGCTCGGCGACGGTGATGTTCCCGCCGCCCGGCACCCCCGCGACGTAGGCGGACACCGGATCGGTCAGCCGGAGCTTGCCGTCCTGGGCGAGGAGGGCGATCAGCGCCGCCGTCATGGTCTTCGTGTTGGAGGCGATCCGGAAGCGGTCGCCGGTGTCCGGCGGCTCGGCCGTGCCCCGTTCCGTCGTGCCGACGATCGCACGGAAGGTCCCTTGCGGGGTGCGGAGCAGGACCACCGCGCCGGGCACCATGAGCTTCTTCGCCGCGCTGTCCACGGTGGCCTGGAAGGCGGCCGGGTCGATCGGCTTCAGCGCCGACGGAACGCGGGTCGCTGACGGTGGCGCCGTCGCCGTCGCTGCGGGCGGGGCCGACGGGCCGTCGAGCGCCATGGCCGTCGCGCCGAGGGGTAGGGGGCCGCCCGCGATCAGGAGGGCTGCGAAGGGTGCCAGCAGAGCCGTGCGGGGGGCAGTAACCGCCCGGAAGGACCTCATTCATCCAGTGTGGGCAGGATCGCCGTTTTTGGCAGGTCCGGGCAACCTCCTGCGGGCCGGGCCGGCCGGATCCGCAGGAGGGACGTACCCGACAGGGGTTTGCTGGGGAGCCGGTCAGGAATCGGGCGAGGTCCGGGGGCGGCCGCGCGGGGGGATCGGGGCGGCCCCGCCCGGCAGGCGGCCCGTCTCGGAGAGGGCCCGCCGCAGCAGGAACTCGATCTGCGCGTTGGCGCTGCGCAGTTCCTCGCCCGCCCAGCGGGCGAGGGCGTCGTACACCTGCGGGTCGAGCCGCAGGAGCACCTGCTTGCGCACCTGCCGCCCCCCGCGCGCGGCCCGCTCCTGGCCCTGGCCCTGGGCCTTGTCCTGGCCCGGTTCCGGGTCCTGCGGCTCGCCGGCGGACCTCACTGGTAGAGCGTGCCCGTGTTGACGACCGGCTGGGCCGCGCGGTCCCCGCAGAGGACCACCATCAGGTTCGAGACCATGGCGGCCTTGCGCTCCGGGTCCAGTTCCACGATGTCCTCCTCCTGGAGCCGGGTCAGGGCCAGCTCGACCATGCCCACGGCGCCCTCCACGATCTGCTTGCGGGCCGCCACGACCGCGCCCGCCTGCTGGCGCTGGAGCATCGCGGAGGCGATCTCCGGAGCGTACGCGAGATGCGTGAAGCGGGACTCGATGATGTGCACCCCGGCCGCGTCCACCCGCGCGTGCAGTTCGACGGCCAGCTTCTCGGTGATCTCCTCGGCGTTCCCGCGCAGCGACAGGCCGCCCTCCTCGTGCGCGTCATACGGGTATTCGATCGCGATGTGCCGCACCGCCGCCTCGGTCTGGGTCTCGACGAACTCCGTGAAGTCCTCGACCTCGAAGGTGGCCCGCGCCGTGTCCTCGACCCGCCACACGACGACCGCCGCCAGCTCGATGGGGTTGCCGTAGGCGTCGTTGACCTTCAGGACGGCCGTCTCGTGGTTGCGTACCCGGGTGGAGATCTTCTCCCGAGAGGTCAGCGGATTGACCCAGCGCAGCCCGTCCGTGCGGATGGTCCCCCGGTAGCGGCCGAACAGCTGGACCACCCGGGCCTCACCCGGTGCGATCGTGTTGAGCCCGCTCATCGCGATGAGGGCGGCGAGGACCAGCAGGATGCCGGCCGCTATCAGCGAGGCCTTTGCGGCGGCGGCAGTCAGCACCGCGCCGGTCGCGATCAGGCCCGCCCCACCCGCGACGCCGGCCAGCCCGAGCAGCAGCGCCAGGCCGCCGCCCACGCTGCGCGCGGTGAACTCGCGCACCCCGGCCGGTGTGGTCTCCGCGCTCATCGTGTTCGTCATGATCTGCCCCGTTTCTGTGGTCGCGGCCGGTCCAGCCGGTTAGCAAAGTGATATCACTTTTCTTTCCGGATCGCACGGGACGGCAACCCTTGGGCCTTGGCGTGCGTCGGTTCCTGTGGCGTGGGTGCTGATTCTCACGTCCGAATTGACCGGTATTGGCCATGGTTGGCCAACCTTTGTCACAGCCTGCGGTGTTAGCTTTCTGAGCTGACGTCGGGGGGATATCGAGCGGAGCGGGAGCGATGGGCCGAGCAGAAGCGCGTAAGGCGCAGCAGCAGCGCAGTGCGCGGCGGGCGCCGAGCGGACGCGCGCAGGGCACCAAAGGCAAGGGGAGCACCGGCAAACGCTCCGGCATACGTCGCTTCTTCACCTGGAAGAAGATCCTCGGGACCTTCCTCGGGGGGATCCTGCTCCTCATGGCCGCGGCGATCATCCTCTACTTCTCGGTGAACGAACCCACCGACCCGAACAAGCAGGCCACGCTCCAGAGCAACACCTACCGGTACTCCGACGGCTCGGTCATGGCCCGCACCGGTGAGATGAACCGCGAGATCGTGCCGATCGACAAGATCCCCGAGGACGTCCGCACCGCCTTCATCGCCATCGAGAACAAGTCCTTCTACAAGGACCGCGGCATCGACGTGATGGGCGTGGCCCGAGGGCTGTTCAACACGGTCAGGGGCAAGGGCACTGCCGGTGGCTCGACGATCACTCAGCAGTACGTCAAGAACTACTACCTGACGCAGGACCAGTCGCCGACGCGCAAGCTCCGGGAGCTGGTGATCTCCCTCAAGGTCGACCAGCGCATGGAGAAGGACGACATCCTCGTCGGCTACCTGAACACGAACTTCTACGGCCGCAACGCGTACGGGATCCAGGCCGCGGCCCGGGCCTTCTACGGGGTCGACGCCGACAAGCTCACGCTGGAGCAGGGCGCCTACCTGGCCGCCGTCATCCAGGCCCCCAGCCAGTACGACCTGGCGACGGCCGGCCCGAACGGCACGAGGCTGGTCAACATCCGCTTCAACGCAGTCCTCGACAACATGGTCGAGATGGGCAAGCTGGACCCGGCCAAGCGCAAGACCATGACCCTCCCGCCGCCGATCAAGCCCAAGCCCCGCCCGGGCATGGACGGGCAGAAGGGCTACCTGGTCCAGGCCGCCACCGAAGAGATGAACAAGCAGGGCATCACCGACGCCCAGATCATCGCCGGCGGCTGGAACATCACGCTCAACGTCGACAAGGCGAAGCAGGCGGCGCTGGAGAAGGCGGTCCAGGACGAGCTCGAGTCCAAGCTCGACCGCAAGGACACCAAGGGCAAGCCCCAGGACCAGAGCGTCCAGGCCGGCGCGACCTCCGTGGACCCGAAGACCGGTGCGATCGTCGCGATGTACGGCGGTCAGGGCCTGGAGGAGAAGTCCGAGAGCAACGCCCTGCGCACCGACTACCAGCCGGGCTCGACCTTCAAGCCGATCGTGCTCGCCTCCGCCCTGGAGAACGGGTCGAAGACCCAGGACGGCAAGCCGATCACCCCGAACACCCTCTACGACGGCACGAGCAAGCGCCAGGTCGTCGGCAGCAAGATCCCGTTCAACCCGCAGAACCAGGACAACCGGAACTTCGGCGACCCGATGATGACGGTCCAGGACGCGACCAACTTCTCGGTGAACTCCGTCTACGCGCAGATGATCGTGGACGTGAAGCCTCCCGTCGTGAAGAAGACGGCCCTGGAACTCGGCATGAAGGACCGCGACGGCTGGCCCGAGGACAGGCCGGCCATGGCGCTCGGCACCATGACCGCGAGCACCGTGGAGATGGCCGGCGTCTACGCCACCTTCGACAACCACGGCAAGAAGGTCACGCCGACCATCATCAAGAGCGCCGAGCACAAGGACCGCGAGTTCAAGTCCGAACCCGCCGTCGGCAGTCAGGCCATCAGCCGCAAGACCGCCGACACCGTCACCAAGGTGCTCACGGGCGTGGTCAACGACGAAGGCGGCTCCGGCAACAAGGTTCGGAGCAGCGCCTACGAGGCGGCCGGCAAGACCGGTACCAGCGAGTCGAACTTCTCCGGCTGGTTCACCGGTTACACGCCGGAGCTGGTCACCGTCGTCGCCATGTTCGGCGAGGAGCCGGGCACCCACACCCAGGTCACCCTGACCGGCACCGCCGGCCTGGGTCGCGCGGGCGGTTCCAGCTTCCCGGCCTCGATCTGGAAGGCGTACACCCTTGCCGTGCTCAAGGGCGAGGACACCGGCCAGTTCGACCTGAAGGAGGCCGAGATGGGTGCCGTGCAGGCGCCGTCCCGCAGCACCTCCCCGTCGCCCACGCCCAGCACCTCCAGCCAGCCGCCGGTCACGACCAGCCCGTCGCAGAACTCCCCGGACCCGACGAAGAGCACGACCAAGTCGCCGGATCCGACCAACACGCCGACGAAGCCGGTCACCCCGACGCCGACCCCGACGCCGACCGCGACCAAGACCGGCGGCCCCAGGCCCCCGGACCCGCTGTTCCCGCAGTCGGACGGACACTGACGGACCGTTGAAGAAAGACCGCCGCCCCGCAGCCTTCACGCTGCGGGGCGGCGGTCTGTCGTACGGGGCCTCAGCCGCACGGGACGGTCAACGCCGCTCGTGCGCCGCCGGCAACGGGAGCTCGAACCAGACCACCTTGCCGCTGCTCAGCCGGGTGGCACCCCACCGGCGGGCCATCCGGTTGACCAGGAACAGGCCGCGGCCGCCCTCGTCGGTGTCCCGGGCCCGGCGCTGGCGCGGCAGCTGCGGGGAGTCGTCGCCGACCTCGCAGCGCAGTACGTCCGTACGCAGCAGGCGCAGCGTCACGGGCCGCTCCGCGTACCGGACGGCATTGGTGACCACCTCGCTCACCAGCAGCTCCAGCGAGTCGCTCAGCTCCTCCAGGCCCCACCGGGTCAGGGCGCGGCGGGCGAACCGGCGGGCCCGGCCCGGAGCGGTCTCCTCCGGGTCCAGGAACCAGTACGCGACGTCACTGGGCGCGATCCCGTCGAAGCGGGCCGCGAGCAGCGCGATGTCGTCGTCCCGGTCGCCCGGGCCGAGCATGTCCAGGACGTCGTCGCACAGGGCTTCCAGCGGCGGCGGGTGGTCCAGACCGGTCAGCTGCGCGGTGTTCGCCAGACGCTCGCGGAGCTGCTCGATGCCGGTCCACACGTCCCGCAGGCGGGACTCCACCAGGCCGTCGGTGTACAGCAGCAGGGTGGCCCCGGCGGGCGCGTCCAGCTCCACGGCCTCGAAGTCCACGCCACCGACGCCGATCGGGGCGCCCGGGGGTACGCGGAGCACCTCGGCGCGGCCGCCCAGGTGCAGCAGCACCGGCGGCGGGTGGCCGGCGTTGGCGATGGTGATCCGGTGCGCGACGGGGTCGTAGACGGCGTACAGGCAGGTGGCCATGCGGTCGGAGCCCAGCCGCTGCGCCTGCTCGTCCAGGTGGTGCAGCACCTCGGCGGGCGGCAGGTCCAGCTGGGCGAGGGTCTGGGCGGTGGTGCGCAGCTGGCCCATGATCGCGGCGGAGGTCATGGAGTGTCCCATGACGTCACCGACGACGAGCGCGACCCGGCTGCCCGGCAGGGGTATGGCGTCGTACCAGTCGCCGCCGACCCGCGCCGTCTCGGCGGCGGGCAGGTAGCGCGAGGCGAGCCGCACCCCGGTGGGCTGGGGCAGGCTGTCGGGCAGCATGGTGCGCTGGAGTTCGTCGGCGATGTACGCCTCACGGCCGTACAGGACCGCCTTGTCGATGCCGAGCGCCGTATGGGTGGCCAGCTGGGCGGCGACCAGGAGGTCGTTCTGCTCGAAGGCGGGCCGCTCGGGGCTGCGCAGGAACACGGCCGCGCCGATCACCCGGCGGCGCCCGCGCAGCGGCGCGAGGACGGCCCGGTTGCCGCGCGGCAGCGGATGGTCCAAGCCCAGCAGCTCCGGCAGCGCGGCCTTGGCGGCGGCGGAGGACCCGAAGACGGGCCGTACGCCGCGCAGTACCTCGGCGAGGGCGCCGCCGGGCCGGATCTCGCACAACTCGGCCGCGGGCAGGTCACCCTGAGGGCCGACCAGCGGCAGCTGGCTGAAGTCGAGTTCGCCGGTGGCCCCCGCGGCCCCGGCGAAGTCCATGCCCGCGACGAGGGTGCCGCTCGGCGCGGCGTCGGTGAGATCGTCGATCGGCCGGAGCCGGTCGGTGCGGCGCAGCCTTAAAACGACCGGGCCGACGGGGCGTTCGTCGCCGACCGGGAGCGGATCGCGCAGGTAGACGAGGATCGCGTCCGAGAAGGTGGGCACGGTGGCGCGGCACAGGCCGAGGACGATCTCGTCGAGGTCGATGCCGCGGGCGATCCGCCGGGTCGCGGCGCCGACGAAGCGCAGCCGGTCCCCTTCGCGGCGCGCCGCGCCGGCTTCCGCGGCAGGTATCCCGCCCCCGCCGAGCCGGTCCGCCCCGCCGGCCGCGCTCGCGCTCAGGTCACCGGTGCCGTTCCCGGCCGGGGCGGCGCCTTCGACGCGCGGACGGGGGGAGACGGCGGGGCCGCCGTGCCCGGCGGCGGCGGCGCTCGCGGAGTCGGGGGCGGGTCCGCCGGGTCGCGGGCGGGCTGCACCCTCGCCGGGGTCCGCCGGGCCCGTCACGCTGCCCGTCACGTTGCCCGGCGCGGCTGCCTTGCGGCGGGGCCGGGGGAGTCCGGCGGCCGAGCCGCCGGACGCCGCGGAGCGGGCCGCGCGGACGTCGGAAGCCGCCGCGGCCGCGCCGCCCGGCTCCGCGACGGGACCAGGGCCGGAGCCGGCGCCGGCGACATGCGTGCGTACGGCCTCGGCGGCGGCGATGGGCGCCTTGCCGTGGCCGGCCTCGTCCGTACCTCCGCCGGAGGCGACGGGCTGCGGGCCCTCCTGAGAGGTGGGGTACTCCGTCACGCGTGGAATTCCGTCCGTTTGCGCTCGATGTGCGCTGCACTCAACTCGGTCAGTCGCGGTATACCCGCTCAGCGGCCGGGGCACCATCACCCCGGATTCCGCGTCCCCCTCGTTACCTCTCGCCCTGCGTCGACCTCCGGTCAAGTTCCGTGTACGGCACGACACTTGCGGGTGCACGGTACGACCGCACCGCCTCGCGCGCGCGACCTTCCGGAGGACGATCCTACGGTTGAACCCCGGGGGCGCATCAAGGGTCTCATGAGGTCATATGCGCCGGAGTGCGGTCCCAGTCCTCGGGCAGGACCGGAACAGTCCAGGCCGGATCCGGCCGCCAGTCCTGCCAGCCTCCGGAGAACGGCGTCCCCCATTCCTCGATCACCTCGACCGCTGCCCGCCCGGCTTCCCGGACCCGCCGTGCCTGCTCCCGGTCCATCAGGCCGGACCTCTGCGCCTGGCCGAACTCGTCCTCGTCCAGCCACTTCCAGCTGCGGTCCGGGTAAACGGCGATGTCGAGGAAGTGGTCCTCGGAGTCGACCCCGCGGGACCACCGCGACCGCGGCTCCTCCAGGTTCACGTACCAGTTCTTGAACCGCCAGCCGTGCTCCCAGAACAGCCACACCGACCACGGGTCGCCCGGCCGGGCCAGCTTCAGCACCCCGGCGCCGAACCAGCGCGACCGTGCGGTGGTCCGCGGCACGGTGTAGCGGGTGGCGAGCGGCTCCGCGTGGACGGGCGTGCCGTCGGCGAGGACCGGCTTGACGCACTCGGTGCCCGGCGCCATCCAGACGGCCAGCAACTCCTCGGTGTCCTGTACGACGGTCACCGGGCGGCAGATGTGCACCGGGCCCTTCAGCCCCGGGGCGTGGTCGCGGTAGCGCCAGAGGATCTGATCCCCGGGCGCCCAGCGCGTGCCCTGCGCGCCGCCGCGTTGCGCCGCGCCGTTCCCGGGCCGGAAGGTACCTGTCATGCGCAGATCTTAGGGCGGGGGCCCGCGCGCCCGCTGCGGTGCAGGTCACCGAGGTGTTCGGGGACGGGAATCGACCGGATCCGGCCCCCGTCGGGGGCCGGGTCCCGGCCGCTCAGGGCCGTGTCATGCGCAGGACGTCCAGGGCCTCGTCCAGTTGCTCCAGGGTCAGGGCGCCCCGGTCGACGTATCCGGACTCCAGGACGACCTCCCTGATCGTCTTCCGCTCGGCGAGGGCCTTCTTGGCGACCTTGGCGGCCTCCTCGTAGCCGATGTAGCGGTTGAGCGGGGTGACGACGGAGGGCGAGGACTCGGCGTACTCCCTGGCCCGGGCGGTGTTGGCGGTGATCCCGTCGACGGTGCGGTCGGCCAGCAGGCGGCTCGCGTTGGCGAGCAGCCGGATCGATTCGAGGAGGTTCCTGGCCATCACCGGGAGCATCACGTTGAGTTCGAAGTTGCCGGCCGCGCCCGCCACCGCCACCGCGGCGTCGTTCCCCATCACCTGTGCGGCGACCATCAGTACGGCTTCCGGGACGACCGGATTGACCTTCCCCGGCATGATCGAGGAGCCCGGCTGGAGATCCGGGAGATTGATTTCGGCCAATCCGGCGCGCGGTCCGGAGCCCATCCAGCGCAGATCGTTGGAGATCTTGGTGAGCGAGACGGCGACCGTACGGAGCATGCCCGAGGTCTCCACCAGCGCGTCCCGCGCCCCCTGGGCCTCGAAGTGGTTGCGGGCCTCGGTCAGCGGCAGCCCGGTGTCCGCGGCCACTTCGGCGATCACGGCGGCGGAGAATCCGGGCGGGGTGTTGATCCCGGTGCCCACCGCCGTGCCGCCCAGCGGCAGTTCGGCGAGGCGGGGCAGGGCCGCGCGCAGCCGCTCGACGCCGTAGCGGATCTGGACCGCGTACCCGCCGAACTCCTGGCCGAGGGTGACCGGGGTGGCGTCCATCAGGTGCGTCCGCCCGGCCTTGACCACCTGGTCGAACTCGGCGGACTTGCGCTCCATCGCGGCGGCCAGGTGCTCCAGGGCCGGGACCAGGTCGCGGGTGACTGCGGCGGTGGCGGCGATGTGGATGGAGGACGGGAAGACGTCGTTGGAGCTCTGCGAGGCGTTGACGTGGTCGTTGGGGTGGACCTCGCGGCCCAGCCGCTCGGTGGCCAGGGTGGCGATCACCTCGTTGGTGTTCATGTTGGACGAGGTGCCGGACCCCGTCTGGAAGACGTCGACCGGGAAGTGGTCGTCCCAGCGGCCCTCCGCGACCTCGGCGGCGGCGGAGCGGATGGCGTCGGCGAGGTCCTGCTCCACGACGCCGAGGCGGGCGTTGACCACGGCCGCCGCCGCCTTGACGCGGGCGAGCGCCTCGATGTGGGCGCGCTCCAGCCGCTGCCCGGAGATGGGGAAGTTCTCGACCGCGCGCTGGGTCTGGGCACGCCATTTGGCGTGCGCGGGCACCCGTACGTCGCCCATGGAGTCGTGCTCGGTCCGGAACGCTTCGGCCTGCTGATGGTCGGTCATGTTCGTGGCCTCCTCAAAAAGTTGAGCAATTGTCTTGTTCGAAGTGTTCCCAACTCCCCTACTGACCAGTAAATACCGTGGGTAACACCGGCATTCGGGGAGGCGTTCATGGCACGTGCACACGCGAAATCCAGGTTCAGATGTACCTTCGCCGCCGTCGCGGCGGTCGCGGCCGCCCTCGGGGGCGTCACCGCCATCACCCCCATGGCCCAGGCGGCGACCCTTGCGGGTACCCCGGCGACGGCCACCGGCGGGGCCGTCACGCCCCTCTCGCCCGAACTGGAGGCGATCCGCGCGGCGGAGGCCACCAAAATCTACGGCGATGCGGCGATCCGCCCGCTGAACGAGCGCAAGACCGGGCTGATCTCGCTGGGCGACAGCGAGATATCGGGCGAGGGCGTCGGCAACTACGACCCCGCGACCAACACCTCGTCCAACCAGTGCCACCGCTCGCCGGACTCGGCGATCCACCGCACCGGCATCCCGGCCGACCTCACCTTCAACGTCGCCTGCTCCGGCGGGTACACCGGCAACATCAGGATCGGCGGCAGCAAGCAGTACGCCGACGAGCTGGTGCAGAGCGACAACCTGGCCATCAAAGCACGGAACACGAAGATCAAGATGGTGCTGCTGGTCGCCGGAGCCAACGACGACCTGCAGTTCGGCCCGGTCATGACCGATTGCGTCACCCGCTGGGTGCTCAGCCAGGGCACCTGCGAGCCCAAGTACGGCCCCGGCTGGCAGGCGCGCGTCGACGGCCTGAAGCCCAAGGTGGAGGCGACCGTCGCCGACCTGAAGACGGTCATGCGCGACGCCGGGTACGCCGACTCGGACTACAAGCTCGTCGTGATGGGCTACCCCAGCCCCATCGGCCCCGACTTCTACGACAACCCGAACTTCCCCGGCAAGCTGCCCGGAGGCTGCGCCGGCTACGACTCCGACGCCACCTGGGGCCGCAACTACGCGGTCCCCACCTTCGAGAAGGGCATGCGCGCCGCGGCCCTCGCCTCCGGCGCGACCTACCTGGACAACTCCCGGCTCTTCCACGGCCACGAGGTGTGCATGGAGGACACCTGGGCCCGCGGGCTCTACCTGGACCTCGGGGACCACTTCCCGTGGGACGAGAACACCGCCCGCCAGTCCTTCCACCCCAACTACAAGGGCCACGGCGCGTTCGCGTCCTGCCTGACCCAGCTCTACAACTCGGGCCTGCGCGAGGCCTCCTGCGCCGACCCCGCGAGCACGGGCACCCCGGTGCTCCAGGCCGGAGCCTGGGACTCCCTCTACGCACCCCTGAAGAACGAGGCGACCGGCAACTGCCTCGACGCGAAGGGCGGCTCCAGCGCCAATGAAACGGCGGTCCTGGGCTGGGACTGCCACGGCGGCCGCAACCAGGACTGGTGGTACGACTCCGCCAAGAAGTCCGTCCACATCGGGCTGACCCACGACCGCTGCGTCGACGCCCCCGGCGCCCACTACGGAGCCGGCACCGGCTTGATCCTGTGGAACTGCCACGGCGGAGCGAACCAGCAGTTCGTCCGCGACGGCGCCACCATCCGCCCCGCGGCCTCCCCGGGCATGTGCCTGACGGTGGCCGCCGCCCACGACCCGCTGCGCCTGCAGACCTGCAACGGCGCCGTGAACCAGCGCTTCACGTCGTAACCGCCCCGCTCGACCGACAACCCCCCCACACCCGGCCGGCGCACCCCGGCCGGGTGTCACATGTCGAGGAGCAGTTTGCGGATGTCCCGCGGCCGGTTGGTGATGATCGTGTCCACGCCGAGGCGCACGCACAGTTCCAGGTCTTCGGGTTCGTCCACCGTCCAGACGCGGACCCGCAGCCCTTTGGCCCGGAGCCGGGCCACCAGTCCCGGGTCGCGGCGTACGAGGTCGATGCCCGGGCCCGCGTGGGTCGCGTACGGGGGGCGCACCGGGCGGAGCCTGCGCTCGATGAGGAACACCGTGGGCAGGCCGGGCGCGAGGCGGTGCATGCGGGTCAGGGCGTTGCGGGAGAAGCTCATCACCTCGACGCGGCCGGCGGAGCCGTCGGCCAGCCCGTACTCCCTGAGCATCCGCACCAGCTCGGCCTCCAGCCGGCCGCCCGCGCGGGTCGGGTGCTTCGTCTCGACCGCGAGCCCGACCGGACGCGGCGCCGCCAGGGCCTCCCGGAGCAGGTCCTCGAAGAGCAGCACCCGGGATCCGGTGTGGGCGGTCCCCTTCCACGCCCCGAAGTCGAGGGCGCGCAGCTCCTCGTACGTCATCTCGGAGACGACCCCCTTCCCGTCGGAGGTCCGCTCGACGCGCCGGTCGTGCACGCAGACCAGCTTGTGGTCGGCGGTCAGCCGTACGTCGCATTCGAGCGCGTCGGCCCCGTCGTCGATGGCCTGCCGGTAGGCGGCGAGGGTGTGCTCGGGGTGCTGGTGGGAGGCCCCGCGGTGGGCGACCACGCGGATGGCGCGGGCGGTGGGGAGCTGCGTCTGCGTCATGCCCCAGACGTTATCCGGATGCGTGGGCCACCCCGGTACCGCATCCTGCCCGGATGGCCGAACAGCAGATGTACGCGACCTTGCACTGCGAGCCCTGCGCGGAGTGCGTCCAGGAGCAGTGGCAGTCCATCGGCGACGGCCGGCTCCGCTGGGAGGGGTACGCGTACTGCCCGCGCTACGCCGTCCAGGCGTGCGAACGCGGCCGGGGCGTACCGCCACCGTGGATCCGGGAGCGCATCATCGCCCGGGAGGGCGCCGTCCACCTGCCGGTCGGCGGGGCCGACGGCGTGCCGATCGCGCTGCTGCGCCGGGTGTACGGGCTGACCCTGGCCGAGGTCGTCGCCGCGCGGACGACGGGGTGGCAGGCCACCCCGGTCGAGGCGCGGCTGCTCATGGAGTCGGTCAGGACGCCGGCTCGGGCCGGGGGGCCAGCGGGGCCGGGGTGACCTTGAAGCCGCCCTTCGTGACCTCCGTGAAGGGGGCCGGAGCCATGCACGTGCCCACGCGGGGCTCGGCGGCCGAGCCGTCGGGCTTCACGTCGACGTTGGCGATGGCCCACGAGAAGCCCACCCGGTCGGGGCCACCGCGTTCGCCGTCCTGGACGCTGATCCCGATCCGCTTGCCCTCCCAGCCGACGTTCGAGGACGTGACCACCGCGGTGATCGTGGCGGTCTTGCCGCCGGTGACCATGCAGTCCACCTCCGCCTCGGCGACACCGGTGGAGCCTGTCTCCGGCCAGTAGTGGTAGACGGTCACCCGGCCGCGCGCGTCCGTCGGCAGCCCCTTCTCGCCGCCCTGGGCCGGGAAGGGCCTGGTCCACGGGTCCGACTCGGCGTCGACCGTGAAGCGGATGTCGTCCTTGGGGGAGTAGGGGAAGAAGATCGCGCCTCCCCCGTGCACGGAGGCGAGCTTCGCCGCGGCCGGGGCCGCCGGGGCGGGGGCCGCCGCGACCAGGGTCGCCACCAGGGCGGCCGATCCGGCGAGGGCGAGGGCGCGCGTGCGGTTCTTCATCGTGAACTCCCGTATCGGGTGGGCCGTTTGGGTACGGGAACAGCCTCGCCCGGAGCCCGCCGGTGATCCATCTGCCGATCGGAGGACATGCGCGAGGGCCCCTCCCCCGAACGGGGGAGGGGCCCTCAGGCTGTCGCGCTACAGGCCCGGACCGCGCACCGGGATGTGGGTGAACGTCGGCTCCGGGGCCGGGTTCTGGAAGAAGTCGTTCGGCTTGTTCTGGTCACGGGAACTCCAGTAACCTCCGGGCCATGCTCAAGCATCCGAGGGTCCTGGGGAACGTCCGCCTGTCCATCCTGAAGGACGACACCACCAGCCCCGAGAAGCAGCGCCATGCCGTGGAGCACTGGGCTGCCGGTCCGGCCGTCGGCGGCCGGATAGTGGGCTGGGCGGAAGATCTGGACGTGTCCGGGGCGATGCATCCGTTCAAGCGTCCCGGCCTGGGTCCCTGGTTCACGGAGCGGGCGGACGAGTGGGATGTCTTGGCTGTCTGGAAGCTCGACCGGCTCTCCCGCCGTGCTGGCCATTTCGCCGAGATTGTTGATTGGTGCCGTGAGCACGGCAAAGCGATCGTCTCGGTCAGCGAGAGCATCGACATGAGCACCCCCATGGGGAAGATGTTCGCCCAGATCATCGCGGCGTTCGCCGAGGGTGAGCTGGACACCATCCGCGCCCGCGCGCTCTCAGGCTCTCAAGCCCGTAAGGCCAAGGGTGTTTGGATCGGTGGTGTGGAGCCGTTCGGATACCACTTCGAGCGGCAGGAAGGTGGCGGGAAGAAGCTCGTTCAGGACCCCACCTACGCGGAACTGTTCCGTGAGATTGTGGAGCGCCTGAAGGGTGACTGGTCTTCCTACAAGATTGCGGTTGATCTGAATAAGCGCGGTGTCCCTACGTGGAGGGATCATCTGCGCATCGTGAAGGGCGAAGAGCCGAGGGCTGTCGCCTGGACGGCAAACGCTATTCGCGCCATAGTGATGAATCCTACGGTGGCCGGTATTTACACGCACAAGGGCGAGAATGTCGTAGATGAGAACGGCGAGAACGTTCGCATCACCGATGACGCCCTAATGGAGTTTGCGGAATGGTCCGACTTTGTTGCGGCGCTCAAGAGCGACCGCCAGGTTAGGCGCGCTACGCCTTCGCGGTCGATGCTCGGTGGTGTGGCTATCTGTCAGAGTTGCGGTGCGCGAATGTCTTCCAACAAAAAGGTGAAGCCGAATGGCACCGTGCACCACTACTACGGCTGCAACAATGTCAATACCGGTACGTGTTCTACCCCTAGCCGTATCCGTAGGGATGACCTCGACACGGCTGTTGGATCGTTTGTGAAACTCACCCTCGGGCCGCTGCCTGTCATGGAGCGTGCCGGAAATTTCATCAGTGAGGCCAAGACTGAACTCGCCGAGACCGAGGCTACCCTGGATCGCCTCGAATCTGATTACCTCGCCGGACGTCTCAAGACCGATGTTCAGATTGAGCGGTACTGGGGGCAGCATGAATTCCAGTCGAAGAAGGTAGAGCGACTGAGGGAAGAAATCAAAGCAGCCGAGAGTGTCCCGGCCTGGAAGGAAACAGGGCGCACCTACTCTGAGGAGTGGGCCACCAAGGATGATGAGCAGAAGCGCGTATTCCTGCAACGCCACGCGATTGCCGTGACCGTAGGAAGTGCGGAGGACGGTTCCCGTCGCGTACTCGTCCGCGTACCTGAGGTGGCCGAGATCGCCGATGAAACGGGCCTCCACGTCCCTGAGGGATACGAATGGACCTCCCCGGAGGCCGAGTTCATTCTTCCGGCCCGGAGGGCGTACACACGGAAGTAGCTAGATCGATCCATCGCAGCTCCACTGAACCCCGTTGCGTGTAAACGCTACGGGGTCTCTTCATGCCCTCGGTGTTTAAACGGCCTTCCTTGAGTCCGCCACCCCTTCGGGAGTACAACTCAGTCACCAGCCAAACCCGGAGAGGACACTTCGGTACCCGCATGACTAATCGCTCCGATGCCGCTAAGGCACGACACGGCCAATGGGTCTTCATCCTGGCCACGGCCGAGGCTCCCGTGGCCGACGCTCTCAGGACTCACAGGCTCACGCGCAAAGATGCGTGGCCCAACTTCACTCGCTTCCTCATAGCCGTCGGTACCCGCTGGGGAACCTGGGGAGAGGAGATACGGCCTTCCCTCGACCGAATCCAAGAGGCAACCGGTATCGACAGGTCGAAGGCCAGTCGATGGCTTCACACTGCTGTATACCTCGGCTTCCTTGACGTGACCTTTAAAGGCTCCCGTGGAGTCGCCACGACCTATCGAATCGCCATCCCTGGCGAAAAGGCAGAGAAGGCAACTCAGGCCCTCTTCCGCGCCCCTCGGGTGCCCAGGCCGGCTGAGGATGGGGAAAGGCGCCCTGCGAGCATTCCAGGGCCGCCTAGGGAGCCCGTTCCGAACGAGACCCGCACGCTCAATTGGGATGACCTGAGCGGAGATGCTCAGGCAGTGTTCCTGTCGGCTCCGGCCGAGCGGCAGCAGCATTGGAAGCCCGAATACGGCTGCTACGACACCGCCGCTACGGCGGCCGTGGCGCATAACCCGTATCTCCCTGTGTAACCCCCCTGTCTCTCAGGGGGTGCCCTATGGGATGGAGAAGTAGTGCCACTGTTTCATAACGGTGGTGCTGCTGTCTCGCGGCTACAGCTTTGCTGTTTCACACTCCCGGGCTTTCTGATACGTAACTAGTAACTAGGAACTACAGACCCCTACGGGGTCTGTTAGCTACTCGCAAGCTCGTAGCTATCCCCTGGCCGTTCGAAGAGCGGGCGGGAAGCCAGGCTCCCTAACGGGGCCTGACTCGGCCAAGGCTGAAAACTCGCAGTCTGCGAGAGCAGAGCGAAGAGCTCAGTAAGAGACTCCTTCGGCCTAGGAGCCTCAGGAGCCTTCAACAGCCAAGGCAAGCGAACGACTCCCGATAAGGAGTCGGAGTTGAAAAGGGTGCACCCCCCTTTCGGTAGGGCACCCCAGACGGCCGAGGAGTGGCTTAGGCGGCCCGTGGAGGCCGCAGGCACTCGGCATTCACCCAACTCCGCTTCAGTCTGCTCTCAACTCCTCTAGCGGCCGCTTAGGGCCGCAGCGGCTTCCTCCTGCCCGGGGTGGGTCGGAAACTCTGAGGCTGACGACTTCTGCACCCGCCGCCTTCCCTCGGCGTGCGAGCGCGGGGGTTCGCCTGGGTTCGTGGGAATCCGGAGGGCTTCGGATACAGACGCGGGCGGCCGCCCAGGCCGCTGACCAGCATGGATACCGCCGCGCGAATCACAGAACTGATTCGAGCAATTAACTATGGCGGTCGTAATCGGGACAACGCTTAAACAAGGTTGTTCCGATCAATTCCAGGGATGACTGGATAGTAAGTGACGAGTTTTTGGTCGAGGGCGGTCTCAACGAAGGTGTTCACCACCGTCGCGGACAGAAGAGCAAGCCCTTGCTTGTCGACCTTTTCCATCTCGACCGAGGGGAATCCGTTGAGGTACTCAGCTTCCGCCTGACGTCCCTGCCAACCACCCCATGCACGTTCAAGTTCCTGCCCGGGTGGACGAGAGTGGATAGGGCAGCTCGTATTCATACCCCAGGCAAACTCTCGAAAGTAGCTTGCGGTACCTGCCTTCGCAACCTGGAGCACGGCCGAGGTCCAGGAGCCGGTCATAGTGATGTTCGACCTCAGAGTCCCGCCCTGCTCGCCAGAGGGAACGACGTCCTTCATGGAAGTTTTGTTGAGCACAACGGGAAGGTCAACCTTCCGCCGCACAGTGAATGTTGGGTTGAAATCCTTGCTGCACGAAATAACCATGTACGTCATCGCGACTTGCGACGAATCGGAAATAACTTCCACCCAGTATTCCTCGCGCGGATGGAAGATGGACTTCACGAATTTTGACTCGTCAGTCTTAGGCCTGTAGACGGGATTCCCCAGCTTCTCCTTAAAACGCTCAAGCGTCTGTCCGGCTCGGAGTTCGCGCAGCTTCCGGTACTCCGCAGGTCGCCAATCGGTAACCTGTTCCCTAACTACCACGGTGGCCGTTACCAGCGTGCTCACCGCTGTGACCAAACTCGACAGAAATAGCAAAGCTACGAGGAGGATGTTCCGCTTCGTGAACTTCTGGAACCGCTCCGCCGTGTTCTCGCGCTCATCGTTACTGCTCATGTCAGTCGACGCTAACTGAGCAAGCCCGGGGCCGCCTCTCCATTGGGCCGATAGGAGGGCGAGCAGCCTGCATGAAGCGGCGGCCAACAGCACTCAGACAAGCCTTAAGAGAGGTTCCAGCTATGCCCGGACCGCCCCCGACCCCTTCGAGGCTGGTCGAGCTGAGGGGGGAATCCTTCGAAGAAGAAGCTCACTGAAGACCCCCCAATGCCTGCTGGAGGATTCTTTTTACGTTTGTCCTCCGCTATTGAGAGTGGTGAACCGATACGGGGTTGCTCGGGGAGTCGAGCCACGCCCGTCGGCCGTTGCTGTCTGCTGTCAGGCCGAAGCGATCGAATCCGGGTCGCCCTTGCTCTCCCCACCAGCGGTAGGCGGCTTCTGTCTCGTCCCACAGCTTGCGAGGGCCGGACTGGACTACGTCGTACTCCTGCCGCTCAGGCTCATAGTCGGCCGAGGCCCACGACTGCATGTCGGTGCTGTACGTCCACAGCGTGTAGGCGCCACCGTCGTAGCGCTCTGCCGTCCAGAACGCCCCGGGCACGCGGAGCCCGATCACGAACTGTTCCACCCATCCGCCGACCTCGGCGGGGGAGAGCGCCGTCGTGCTCCTGTCGCCGTCCGCGGGCCATTCCTGGCCCTTGAGGTACTCGTCATGCGGGGGCTTGTTCTGGCGCTGCTGTCGCAGGCGCATGAAGGCGCTGGAGCGGGTGAAGTGGCCGCTCGCCGTGCCGTCGTCGTTCACGATGAGTCGGACGATCGCCTCGCCCCCGTACTCCGTCCCCCAGGGGGTGACGACGACCCCGCCGGTAACGGTCTGCTCGACCCATGCGGAGGGAACCTCACCGATTGAGCACGTCGCGATGACGCGGTCGTACGGCTCACTTCCCGCGTAGCCCAGCCGGCCGTCTCCTACGATCACCAGGGGGGAGAGGCCAGCGGCCCGAAGGTTTCTGCCCGCCCCCTTGGCTACTTCGGGGTCGAACTCGATGGAGACCACGTTCCCGCGCCCGAGCCGGTGTGAGAGGAGACCTGCGTTCCAGCCCGTGCCCGTACCGATCTCTAGGACCCGATGACCGTGCCTGACGTCGAGATCGGCCAGCATCGAGAACACCATGTGTGGTTGGGAACTGGAGCTGCTCGGGGTCGTGCCGAGGCCGTCACCCGCATGGTTGCCGTCGTCCCACTGGGTCGTGAGGGGGATGTTGGAGAACACCGTGCGGAACCAGGCATGGGGGTCCGTGGTGCGGTCCACCAAAGGGTTCTGTCGGGCGCCGTCAGGGATGCCCGGCCAAATGCGGTCGGGCACGAACAGGTCTCGGGGCACTGCCTTGTATGTCGGCAGCCAATCGGAGTGCAGAGCGCCCGACTGGACGAGCGCGGAGGCGAGCCCCTGGGGCCCGCCTCTTCTGTGCGCGCGGTCATCTGACCTACTTCTTCGCGGGGCCGGAGCCGTCGGAGGAGTTTCCGCCGCTACCGGTGTCGGTGCCGCCGCCTCCGTGTCCGCGCCCGCTGCTGCCGTCGTCCTGCTGACTGCCGCCCTGGCCGCTGCCCGTACCGCCGCCGTGCTTTCCGCTCACTGGTTCCTCCTCGGCAATCGGTTTGATGAACGTGCGACCCGCCCGGTGAGGAGCGGGGGTCTGTGCTGGACTGTGCGCCGTCAGGCGCGTGCTCCTCGGGCGACTATCAGCGCCGCGGTTCAGGTCCACGCGACCGCTCCGAGGGGGACCAGGACGGCAGGAAAGCGCGAGGGCTGCGCGCTGCCGTCCCTCACTCGTCCACCCGCAGGACGAGTGCCACGTCCGTGAACTTCCGGGTGAATTTGTCGTGCCCGGTCAGTCCGGTGTGGGCCATGCATTGACGGTCGACGTCGGCTACATCCGAACTCTCGGATGCCTGCCAGCAGCATTCACGCCGCTGGCAGGACGCAGCCGCGTTCACTTGGCCCTCGGGGTGCCTGATGATCCGGTGCTGCGCGTACCGGAGAACGCGTCTCACCGGCGGGCCCCCTCGGGCACGCAGCTGGTGTGCCAGTAGGCAACGGCGGGACTCCCGTCCGACCGCCCGAGCATCCCCCGCCGGGCAGGCCGATCGAGCCGGATGGGCTTCTTGCATGCGGGGCACGTCTCACGCTTCGCCGTGTAGGTCACGTACTCCCACGCCTGTTCCGCCGTCTGCCCGGTGCCCGCCATGGCGTCCTCCCGATCGCTTCCGAAGTCGACGGAACGAACCTAGGCGGCGGCTGGAACGAGACTCCATAAACTTGCATGACCTTGCACGGCAATTCGCATGGCTGGTAGCGCTATTGACGTCGTATCGGCTGCTCAGAGAGGCTCATGCAAGCCCGAGCAAGCACCTAGACCAGGGAGCCGGCCATGGCCGTACAGTTCGTCGGCATCGACCCGAACACGGACCGGGACCACTGCCCCACCGTGTGGGCGGACGCGGAAGCTCAGGAGATCTTGTTGCAGGGATGGAAGCCGAGCGTCGAGACTCAGGCGGAGTGCGAGGCGAGCAGCCCCGCGAACGGGCCGGTCCCCGACAGCGAAGCCATCGTGAGGATTCCGGCCCGGATGATCCCGATGATCAGGGAGGCGTGTGATGCCGTCGAGCGTGCCCAGCTTCGCTGAGCTGCTTGGCCAGTGCGTGCGATCCGCTGTCCATCTGGAGCTGCGCGACTCCTACGCCTCGACTGATCGGTTCGAGGCGTGGAAGCGCGGTGAACGGATCAACTGGGAGGACCGCGAGTCCTGGTGGCATCCCTACGATCAGTTGATCAAGGACACCGTGGCCCGTGGCGTAACTGTCCGCCGAGCCCGGGTGGTCTCCGAGCCAGTATCGGATTACATCCGCTGGGAGCACTACGTCACCCACGCCAACGTCACGGCGGGCGAGGCAGTCCGGTGGCTGCCACGCCGCCGGGCAACGAGCATCCCCCTGCCGGGAAATGACTTCTGGCTGTTCGATGGCGCTCTTCTCCGTGTGCACCACTTCTCCGGCGACGGAGCAGCGGTCGAGGACGAGATCACGTCCGACCCGGAGACCGTGAAGCTGTGCTCCGCTGCCTTCGAAGCAGTCTGGGAGCGAGCGATTCCGCACCACCAGTACGAGATCTGACGAAAGCCAGCTCCATGCCCCCACACCCGTCCTCAAGCGTGCAGAAGGCCCGCGAAGACCTCGCCGGCCATCTGCGCGAGATCCGAAGGGATGCGGGCATCAGCGGGCGGGAGCTGGCCGTCAGGTGCGGCTGGTCAGAGTCGAAGTCGTCCCGGATCGAGAACGCCAAGACACCACCCTCGGACGCAGACATCAGGGCGTGGTGCCGAGCCTGCTCCGCCGACCATCAGGTCCCCGACCTGATAGCGGCAAACAGACAATCAGCCGATGCGCACGTTCAGTGGAGACGACTTCAGCGGAGTGGTCTCCGCCGCCTGCAAGAGTCCACGGGGGACCTGTATCAGCAGACCAAGGTGTTCCGGGTCTACGTCTCGGACGTGATCCCCGGATTCCTCCAGACACCTGGATACGCCAGTGCTCTGCTGTCATCCATCGCAGACTTCCGGGGAACCCCGGACGACGTGAGTGACGCCGTGGCGGCCCGCATACGACGAAACGCGGTGCTGAACAATGGCGCCCGACGGTTTTCCTTCGTGCTGGAGGAAGCCGTACTGCGGTACCGGATGCGCAGTCCGGAAACCATGGCAGCCCAACTTGGTCACCTGCTCGGGGTGATGGATCTCCAGAACGTCGCCGTGGGCGTCATCCCGTTCTCGGCGCAACGGACCGTATGGCCCATGCCGACCTTCACGATCTTCGATGACACCAGGGTGCACGCGGACACGCTGGACGCCGCTTCCACGCTCACTCAGCCGAGTCAGGTCGAGCTGTACGCCCGGGCCTTCGACCGGCTCTCACAAGGGGCTGTGCGGGGCGCTGCGGCACGTTCTCTCGTAGCGGGTGCGTTGGCAGCCCTGGACTGAGCGCGGTCGCATCCAGCCGGGCGCGTGACCGCTGATCAAGCAGAGAGCCCCCGGCGGGTGCCAGGGGCTCTCAACAGGTGTTGCTACCGGGATCAGCCGAGGCCCGGACCCCGGACGGGGATGCTGGTGAACGTCGGCTGCTCGGGTTCACGCGAAGTGAAGAAGTCGTTGCCCTTGTCGTCGACGACGATGAAGGCCGGGAAGTCCTCGACCTCGATCTTCCAGACCGCCTCCATGCCGAGCTCCTCGTACTCCAGGACCTCGACCTTCTTGATGCAGTCCTGGGCCAGCCGCGCCGCCGGGCCGCCGATCGAGCCCAGGTAGAAGCCGCCGTGCGAGCCGCACGCGTCGGTCACCTGCTGCGAGCGGTTGCCCTTGGCCAGCATGACCTTGGAGCCGCCCGCAGCCTGGAACTGCTCGACGTAACTGTCCATGCGGCCGGCCGTCGTCGGGCCGAAGGAGCCGGAGGCGTAGCCCTCGGGGGTCTTCGCGGGGCCCGCGTAGTAGACCGGGTGGTCCTTCAGGTACTGCGGCATGCCCTCGCCCGCGTCCAGCCGCTCCTTGATCTTGGCGTGCGCGATGTCGCGCGCCACGACCAGCGGGCCGGTCAGCGACAGGCGGGTCTTGACCGGGTGCTCGGTCAGCGTCGCCAGGATCTCGTCCATCGGCTGGTTCAGGTCGATCGAGACGACGTCCGAGGCCTCGCTGAGGTGCTCGTCGGTCGTCTCGGGGAGGAAGCGCGCCGGGTCCGTCTCCAGCTGCTCCAGGAAGACGCCCTCGGCGGTGATCTTCGCGGTGGCCTGGCGGTCCGCCGAGCAGGACACGGCGATGGCGACCGGCAGGGACGCGCCGTGGCGCGGCAGGCGCACGACGCGGACGTCGTGGCAGAAGTACTTGCCGCCGAACTGCGCGCCGATGCCGATCTTCTGGGTGAGTTCGAAGACCTGCTGCTCCAGGTCGAGGTCGCGGAAGCCGTGGCCCAGGGCTGAGCCCTCCGTCGGCAGCTCGTCCAGGTAGTGCGCGGAGGCGTACTTCGCGGTCTTCAGCGCGTGCTCGGCCGAGGTGCCGCCGACCACGATCGCCAGGTGGTAGGGCGGGCAGGCCGCCGTACCGAGCGAGCGGATCTTCTCCTCCAGGAACTTCATCATGGAGGCCTCGTTGAGGACCGCCTTGGTCTCCTGGTAGAGGAAGGACTTGTTGGCCGAGCCGCCGCCCTTGGCCATGAAGAGGAACTTGTACGCGCCGCCGTCGGTCGCGTACAGCTCGATCTGCGCGGGCAGGTTCGAGCCGGTGTTCTTCTCCTCCCACATGGTGATCGGGGCCATCTGCGAGTACCGCAGGTTCAGGCGGGTGTACGCGTCGTAGATGCCGCGCGAGAGCGCCGCCTCGTCGCCGCCCTCCGTCAGGACGTTCTGGCCGCGCTTGCCCATGACGATCGCCGTGCCCGTGTCCTGGCACATCGGCAGGACGCCGGCCGCCGCGATGTTCGCGTTCTTGAGGAGGTCGAGCGCGACGAACTTGTCGTTCGACGAGGCCTCGGGGTCGTCGGTGATGCGGCGCAGCTGTGCGAGGTGGGCGGGGCGCAGGAAGTGCTGGATGTCGTGGATGGCTTCTTCGGCGAGCTTGCGCAGCGCCTCGGGCTCGACCTTGAGGAACGTACGGCCGTCCGCCTCGAAGACGGACACGCCCTCGGCGGTCACCAGCCGGTAGGGGGTGGTGTCCTCGCCCAGGGGCAGCAGGTCGGTGTACGCGAACTCCGGCATTGGGGCCATTCCTCACTCGGCAGACAGCACTGACGACCAATTGGCAGCGCAGTCCACCAGCGTAGAACCTCCCGCCGTGCCCGTGGTTGTGAGGTAAGGCTCACTCGGCTTCGCGTGGGAGTATCGCGATCTATCGTGTCTCGCTATGCTGGGTGCCGTGGACCTGGAAAAGCACCCCGCCGCCCCCGCGCCGGCCCCCGCCGAGCTGCGCGCCTCCGACGCCGACCGGGACCGGATCGCGCAGATCCTGGCCGACGCCCTGGCCGAGGGCCGGCTGACCTCCGAGGAGCACTCGGAGCGCCTGGATTCGCTGTATGCCGTCAAGACGGTGGGCGAGCTGGAAGTGCTCGTACGGGACCTTCCCGCGCCCGGCTCCGGCCACACCTCGCCCGCGTACGCCCCGGGGACCGGCGGGCCCGTCGACACGGTGGTCGCGGTGTGCAGCAGCGCCGCCCGCAAGGGCCGCTGGCGGCCGGGGGCCCACACCCGCGCGGTCTCGGTCATGGGCGACATCACCATCGACCTCACCGAGGCCGTCTTCGAGCAGCAGGTCACCGAGGTCAACGTGACCTGCGTCCTCGGCAACGTCGAGGTCCTGGTACCGGAGAACGTCACCCTGCGCGGCTACGGCAGCGGGGTCCTCGGCAACTTCGAGGTGCGCGGCGAGGGCCGCGGGGAGACCGACCCGCAGGCCCCGGTGGTGATCGTCCGCGGCTTCGCGCTGCTGGGCAACATCGAGGCACGGCCGAAGCCCGGCGCCCGCCTGGTCGATCTGGCCAACAAGCTGCGCAAGCGGCTGGAAGGCTGACCGGCGCGCCCGACGGCCCGGAGCCGAAGGCAAGTGGCCGGAGAGTCCCTAGGATCCGGCCCATGACCGCATCCAAGTGGGACCTGCTCGACCGCGCGCACGAAGCCCTGCGCATCGCCGTCATCGGTGTGCCCGCCGACGGCTGGGACCGGCCGACGCCGTGCGAGCAGTGGAACGTCACCCAGGTGTTCCAGCACGCGGCCGGCGACCAGCTCGCGTACGCCGCCCGCCTCACCGGCGGTCCCGGCCCCTCCGAGGATCCCTTCGCGCCCTCCGGTGCCCTGGCGGGACCCCCGGCGCAGTTGCTGGAGCCGGCGCTCGCCGCCGCGGCCGAGGCCTTCGCCGGGGTCGCGCCGCGGACCGCGGAGGTCGCCGTACCGCTTCCCCCGTTCACCGTGTCCGCCGAGACGGCCGTCGGCGCGGCGGCCCTCGACGCGGCCGTGCACGCCTGGGACATCGCCGTCGCCACCGGCCAGGGGTCACCGCTGTCCGCCGGTCTCGCCGCAGCCCTGCGTCCCGCCGCCAACGCGCTCGCCGAGCCCTTGCGCGGCTTCGCCTACGGCCCCGCGCTGATTACCGGGCCCGGGGCCGGTGCCGGTCCGGACGCCTCGCTGCTCGCCTTCCTGGGCCGGGATCCGGGCTGGGCGCCGCCCGCGGTCTGACGGCATGGGGGCTGCGTCGCAGGAGGGCCGCGGGCAGGCTCGTGGCAGGGGCCGCTGGCAGGGTCGCGTTTCGGACGAACCCCCGCCGCCCGCTGGCACCCAGTGCATAGGGGCGCGCACAGCGGGTAGGGACAGGTGCATCGTCTCTCGCTCGCGTACCCGTCGTCAGGAGTAGACCGTGCCGCATCCGCCGCATCAGTCCCTGCAGGTTGCCGCCGTCCAGAGTCTTCAGGGGCGCGCGTCCGCCGTGCCGAAGCCGCGGGTGCCGACGAGGGAAGAGGACGGCCCATGGCACGCGGAGGCGGTGTGCCGCCGCGACGAGGCGGGCCTGTTCTTCGCCCCTTCCAAGGAGCCCACCGCGGCCCGGCTGTCCCGCGAGGAGGCCGCCAAGCGCGTCTGTGCCCGCTGCCCGGTCATGGTCGCCTGCCGGGAGCACGCCCTGCTCCAGCCCGAGCCGTACGGAGTGTGGGGCGGCCTCACCGCCGCCGAGCGCCGGGTCGTGCTGGCCCGCATGCGGCGCAGGACCGCGGAACTGCGCCAGGCCCCCGGGGCCGACTCGATAGCCGCCGCGGGCTAGGCGACGGTCTTCGGCCCTGTCGGACGCGTAGTCCGGGCGCGCGCCGCCCGTAGCGAGGTACCGGGACAGGAAACGGCAGAGGGGCGGTCCCCGCCGCACACGGTGACCGCCCCTCTTGTCGTGCCCGCCTCCGCGCCTACTGGGCGCGGTCGAAGTCGATCGCGCTGTACGCGCGCAGCTTCGACAGGCGGTGCGTCGAGTCGATCTGCCGGATCGTGCCCGACTTCGAGCGCATGACCAGCGAGGACGTGGTCGCGGTCTCCGAGCGGTAGTGGACGCCGCGCAGCAGCTCGCCGTCCGTGATGCCGGTGGCGACGAAGAAGACGTTCTCGCCGGACACCAGGTCGTTCGTGTGCAGGACCCGGTCCAGGTCGTGGCCCGCGTCGATGGCCTTCTGGCGCTCGGCCTCGTCCTTCGGCCACAGCTTGCCCTGGATCGTGCCGCCGAGGCACTTGATGGCGCAGGCCGAGATGATGCCCTCGGGGGTGCCGCCGATGCCCAGGAGCAGGTCCACGCCGGTGCCCTCGCGCACCGCCATGACCGAGCCGGCGACGTCGCCGTCCGAGATGAACTTGATCCGGGCGCCCGTCTCGCGGATCTCCTTGACGATGCCCTCGTGGCGGGGGCGGTCCAGGATGACCACGGTGACGTCCTCGACGGCCATGTTCTTGGCCTTGGCGACACGCCGGATGTTGACCGAGACGGGGGCGTTGATGTCGACGAAGTCGGCGGCCTCGGGGCCGGTGACGAGCTTCTCCATGTAGAAGACCGCGGACGGGTCGAACATGGTGCCGCGGTCGGCGGCGGCGAGCACGGCGATGGCGTTCGGCATGCCCTTGGCGTTCAGGGTGGTGCCGTCGATCGGGTCCACGGCGATGTCGACCTCGGCACCGGTGCCGTCGCCGACCCGCTCGCCGTTGAAGAGCATCGGGGCTTCGTCCTTCTCGCCCTCGCCGATGACGACGACGCCGTTCATCGAGACGGTGGAGATCAGGGTCCGCATCGCGTTGACCGCGGCGCCGTCGGCGCCGAGCTTGTCGCCGCGTCCGACCCACCGGCCCGCGGCCATGGCGGCGGCCTCGGTCACCCGGACGAGTTCCAGGGCGAGGTTGCGGTCGGGGGCCTCGGGGGAGACTTCGAGCTGGGGCGGCAGGTTGTGCTCGGTCATCGGAGCGCACCTTTCTGTACGACGACGGCCGGGATGTGAGGGTGACTGGAACTCTATCGGTACGTCGACATATTGAGCAGGGCGGGTCACGTATGAGCGGAATATCGGTCAGTCGATTGGCCTGAGCGGACGTCTTGCGCCCCTCGCCGGCGCGCCGCGTCGCCGCCCGGGCCCACCCCGGCGGAGATCGCTCCCGGCGATGCGGGACGATGGTGCCGTGGCAGGTATGAAAGGCAAGCAGACGATCTGGGACATGGTCCGGTCGCTGGCAGTGATCGGCATCGTGGTCGCGGGGATCTACCTCTTCGTCCCGCACGACGAGGACGCCGATCCGACGCGCACGGTCGACTACCGGGTGGAGACGCTCACGGCCCGGCGCGCCGCCCCCTACCCCGTGGCCGTCCCGGTGGGGCTCCCGGCGGAGTGGCGGGCGACCTCGGTGACGTACCAGCGCAAGAACGCCAACGCCTGGCACCTGGGCTTCCAGGACCCCGACCGGCAGTACGTGTCGGTGGAGCAGTCCAGCGACACCTCCGCCAAGTACCTCGGCGAGGTCACCCGGAAGGCTAAGCCGACGGGGCAGACGCAGCAGGTCGGCGACGCGGCGTGGGAGCGCTGGGAGGGCGAGAAGTACGACGCCCTCGTGAAGCAGGAGCAGGGCTACGTCACGGTGGTCACCGGGACGGCCTCCTTCGAGCAGCTCGGCGCGATGGCGGCGGCGCTGGAGTTCACCGCCGAGACGTGGACGACGTACAAGGGGGCGCCCGCCACCCGCGCGAGCTGGATGGCGCGGTGGGTGGCCTCGGCTTCGAGGAGCACCCTGCGG
>NZ_JBEZLW010000018.1:0-136093 GCF_040652395.1 Streptomyces sp. NPDC048269 | reverse complement strand
GCGACCCGAAGCCCTACGTCTGGACCAAGACCGCGGACGAGATCCTCGAACGCCTCGCCAGCTATCTGAACAGGATTCCTGACTCAGAACACTAGGTCGTGTCGTCAAAGTCCCGTCTGGCTGGCGGGGCCTGGCACGCACGCACCAGGCCCCGCCAGCCCCGCCCTCCGGGCGGCCGACGCTACTTCGACGACACTCCCTAGGCGCCGCGCGCGGCCGCGGCCTTCTCGGCCTTCGCCTTGCGGA
Organism: Streptomyces sp. NPDC048269; assembly: GCF_040652395.1. Lineage (NCBI taxonomy): Bacteria > Bacillati > Actinomycetota > Actinomycetes > Kitasatosporales > Streptomycetaceae > Streptomyces > Streptomyces sp. NPDC048269. The sequence continues at coordinate 135,847 of NZ_JBEZLW010000018.1, read as the reverse complement.
TGTAGTACCAGGCCATGTTGGACGTGAGGCCCGCGAGCAGCACCCAGACGATCCCGAGGAAGCTGCCCTCCACGAAGGCGACGACGGCCGCGGCCACCGCAAGGACGCAGACGACAACGGCGAAGACGGCAAGGCGGGGCATGGGAAGAGCTCCTCGGGAACACTGATCGGGGTCGAGCCCCTCCAGTGTCCCCCATGCCCCGCAGTGATCCTGTAAGGACGAGGGGGAACGGCAGCCCACCCGTTTCCGCCTTTCACCTGATCTTCCGACCCCTGTGGCGCTACGGTTCGCCCGTGACGCGCCGTATCTGCCGCGCGACAGAACGAACGGCCCGGTCCGCTCCGCCCGCGACGGACGACGCCGGGCGAGTGGGGGGACGACATGCAGGAGATCTCAAAGGGCGCGAACGTCAGCCTGACGGCCCTCAGCGAGGACGCCGGTTCGGTGGTCGTGAGTCTGAGCTGGACCAGTGCCTCGGGGGCCGGCGACGCCGACGTCTCCGTACTGCTCCTGGACGACAACGGCAAGATCCGCAGCGAGAACGACTTCTACTTCTACAACAACCCGGCTGCCGCCGACGGTAGCGTGCAACTCCTGGGGAAGACGCCGACCGACAGCGGCGACGAGGACCGCATCAGCCTGGACCTGACCGCGGTTCCGGAGGACGTCGCACGCATCGTGGTGGCGGCCAGCCAGTACGGCGGCGCCCGTTTCGGGGATCTCGACGACCTGCGGATGACGGTCGCGGACCGGTCCGGCGAGCCGCTCGTCGGATTCTCCATCGACGACGCGAGCGTGGAGACCGCCTTCATCTTCGGTGAGCTGTACCGGCGCGGGGAGGAGTGGAAGTTCCGCGGCGTGGGACAGGGGTACGAGACGGGCCTGGCCGGGCTGGCCACGGACTTCGGCATCGCCGTCCTGGAGGAGACCGACGAGCCCCCGTCCGGGGAAGCGGTCGATCCCGACAAGCCCGGTGTGCCCGACGGCCCCCGCGAGGCGGCGGCGCCCGCGGTCAGCGCCCCGGCCCCGCCGGTCGCGCCCGCGCCGGTCGCGCCCTCCGCCGTGCCGGCCCAGACGCGCGGCCGCGGGCCGCGCGCGACGACGCGGAAGAAGGTCACCCTGCCCAAGGTGGCCAAGAAGTCGCTCGCGGAGAACGACACCTGGCGGACCGCGCGGCTGTTCCCGGTCCCGTCCCTCAAGAGCGACAAGGAGCGCGAGGTACGGGCGACCTCCGTGCTGCTGTCCGTGATGGCTCAGGTCCCCGAGCTGGGGCGCCGCCTCACTGCCGCGTTCGGCGCACCCGCCGGCCGGATGCAGACCTTCACCGAGGTGTCGCTGCCCCACGGCGACGCCCCGAAGCGCCCCGACGGCGTCATCCGCGTGGAACGCGCGGGCAAGCTGTGGACGGCGCTCGTGGAGACGAAGACGAACGGCAACCAGCTCAAGGCCGAGCAGGTCCAGCAGTACATGGACATCGCGGCCCGTCGCGGGTACGAGGCCGTGATCACGCTCTCCAACGACGTGGCCCTCGAAGGCGCCGCCATGGTCGACGTGAAGATCGACGGCCGCCGCAAGCACAAGGTCAGCCTGTGGCATCTGTCCTGGGCCGAGGTGGCCCACCAGGCGCAGATGCTGATCCGCCACGAGGGCGTCGGCAACCCGGCCCACGCCTGGCTGCTGCAGGAGCTCCTGGAGTACCTCCAGCACGAGAACTCGGGATGCCACGGATTCCAGAACATGGGGCCCGCCTGGGTACCGGTACGCAACGGCATCGAGGACGAGACCCTCGGTCCGGACGACCCCCGCGCCGTGGATGTCGTGGAGAGCTGGGAGCGGCTCGTCCGCCAGGTCTGCCTGCGCCTCGGCGGGGAGCTCGGCCAGAAGGCCCTGCCCGTGCAGCGCGCCCGGCGCGGCAGCGACCCGCAGGCCCGGCGGGTCGCCGCGGCCGGAAGGCTGTGCGCGGAGGGCAGGCTCGCCGCGGAGCTGCGTATCGACGGGACGAGTTCCGTCATCGCGGTCGTCGCCGATCTGCGCACGGGGAAGGTGCGTACGTCCGTCGACGTCCCGGCCCCGGACGGGTCGTATCCGCTGACCACGGCGAAGCGGCTGGTGAGGCTGCTCGCCGAGGCACCGGCGGACCTGCACGTGCAGAGCCTCGTCGAGGGTGAGAACGGACCGCGCGGCACGCTGGAGCGCCTGCGTCCCGAGCCGGGCGACCTGCTGCCCAAGGACGGCGCCCCGCTGAGCGGGTTCCGGCTGTCATTGATCAAGGGGATGGGCAACAGCCGCGGCAACACGGAGTCCGGCTTCATCCGCAGCGTGGACGATGCCGTCGACCGCTTCTACCACGGGGTGGTGGCCCATCTCGCCGCCGCCGACGCGCGCCCCGGCCGGCGGGGCTGAGCACGGGCGAGCCCGGCGGTGCGGTCCTGCGGGACCGGGCCGCCGGGCACGGGAACACGGGAACCGCTCAGACGTCCGTGACGCGCAGGCCCGCGTGGGCCTTGTAGCGGCGGTTGGTGGAGATCAGGTTGGCCACCAGGGATTCGACCTGGTGGGCGTTGCGCAGGCGGCCCGCGAAGACGCCGCGCATTCCCGGGATGCGGGAGGCGAGGGCCTGGACGAGGTCCGTGTCCGCGCGGGATTCGCCGAGGACCATCACGTCGGTGTCGATCTCGTCGATGGACTCGTCCTGGAGGAGGACCGCCGAGAGGTGGTGGAAGGCGGCCGTGACGCGGGAGTCCGGGAGCAGCGCCGCGGCCTGCTGGGCCGCGCTGCCCTCCTCGACCTGGAGCGCGTACGCGCCCTGCTTGTCGAAGCCGAGCGGGTTGACGCAGTCCACCACGAGCTTGCCCGCGAGGTCCTCGCGCAGCGCTTCGAGGGTCTTGGCGTGGCCCTCCCACGGCACAGCGATGATCACGATGTCGCTGCGCCGCGCGCACTCGGCGTTGTCCGCGCCCTCCACGCCGAGGCCCAGTTCCTCCGCGGCGGTGTGCGCGCGGTCGGCAGCGCGGGAGCCGATGATCACCTTCTGCCCGGCCCGGGCGAGCCGGTAGGCCAGGCCGCGGCCCTGGTCGCCGGTGCCACCGAGGACGCCGACGACGAGGCCGGAGACGTCCGGGAGGTCCCAGGGGTCCTTGGCCGGCGGCTTCTGCGTGCTGTCTGAGGAAGTCATGGGGGCGAGGGTACTGCCGGGTAGCCCACATCCGAAGGGGAGGGAAGCGCTCCCCCGTGTCCGGTGCATGGTGCAGGATGCCGGTATGGATGCCGTGAGAGTCGCGCTGCTGCGCGAGGTCCTCGCCGGTACGCAGTGGCCGGGCGCCGCGCGCCGCTTCGCCGGCTCGCTGCGGCGCTCGGTCGTACCGGGCGGCGGGAAGTCCGGCGGGAACCTGCTGCTGGTGGGGACCGAGCAGTACGAGCCCTGGCATCTGGCGGCGCACCTGGTGGACGAGGCCGCCTGGTCCGGACTGCCGGAGCTGGCGCCCACCCTCGTACGCCACCACGTGCTGCCCGGGGAGCCGCCGCACCTGTCGGTGGGCCTGAGCAGGCTGGAGGCGGCGCGGCGCGGGTACACCCTGCTGGTGGTGGCGCCGGAGCAGCCCGGCGCGGGGCTGCTGGAGCGCGTGCACGACGCCCGGCGCGCGGGGGCGACCGTACTGTCCCTGGACGGCGGGGACCCGGATCTGGGCGCACTCGCGCACGACGCCCTCTCGGTGGCGGAGGACTGCGCGGTGGGGGCACCTCCCTGGGGGTCCCCCCGGACGGAGTCCGGGGGAGGTGGCCGGGGGATGGATCTGGACACCGTGCAGCACCTGGTCAGCGCGGCGGCCGGGGAGAACAGCCTGCCGGCGCAGCACGGGCCGCGCCGCTTCCGGGACCGGCTGGCGCGGCTGGCCGATCAGCTGACCGCCCCGCCGCCCAGCCGCTGGTAGGAGCGCCCAGGCCCTCGTCGGCCCAGCGGCCCAGCGACCCAGCGCCTACGGCCACCGGCCACCGGTCACCGGTCACCGGTCACCGGTCACCGGCCATGCCCTACGGGGTCGTGCCCTCTTCGTCCTCGCGGGTCTTGTCGTTCCACTTGGGGTCCGTCTGCCATTCGAGGTTGCGTTCCTCGGCCGTCTGCATGGCGTGGGACGCCTCCTCGGGGGTCTCGTACGGACCGAACCGGTCCTTGGCGGGGCACTCGGGGCCTTCCTCGACCTTCTTGTGGACCAGGCAGTAGTACCACTCGCCCGGTTTGCCCACCTGGCGCTTCTTGAACAAGGCCATCGCTGTCAGGCTCCTCTCGATACCGCTCTCTGCCGCCATGCTGCCCCATCCCCGCTGGATACACTCGCTTGCATGTCTGGCCAGTCGCTGCTCGTACCAGGCGAGCTTTCCCCCGTCCGTTCCGTTCCCGGAAACATCCGCCGGCCCGAGTACGTGGGCAAGCCCGCGCCCACGCCGTACACCGGACCGGAGGTGCAGTCGGCCGAGACCATCGAGGCCATGCGCGTCGCCGGCCGGATCGCCGCCCAGGCGATGGAAGAGGCCGCCAAGCTGATCGCGCCGGGGGTGACCACCGACGAACTCGACCGCGTCGCCCACGCGTACATGTGCGACCACGGCGCCTACCCCTCGACGCTCGGCTACCGGGGCTTCCCGAAGTCGCTGTGCTCCTCCGTGAACGAGGTCATCTGTCACGGCATCCCCGATTCCACCGTCCTGCGCGACGGCGACATCGTGAACCTCGACGTGACCGCGTACATCGGCGGGGTGCACGGCGACAACAACGCCACCTACCTGTGCGGTGAGGTGGACGAGGAGTCGCGGCTGCTGGTGGAGCGCACCCGCGAGGCCCTGAACCGGGCCGTCAAGGCCGTCAAGCCGGGCCGCCAGATCAACATCATCGGCCGGGTCATCGAGTCGTACGCGAAGCGCTTCGGCTACGGCGTGGTCCGGGACTTCACCGGCCACGGCATCAACTCGTCCTTCCACTCCGGCCTGATCATCCCGCACTACGACAGCCCGCACGCCACCACCGTCATCGAGCCCGGGATGACCTTCACCATCGAGCCGATGCTGACCCTGGGCACCCACGAGTACGACATGTGGGAGGACGGCTGGACGGTCGTGACGAAGGACCGCAAGCGCACCGCCCAGTTCGAGCACACACTGGTGGTGACCGACACCGGCGCGGAGATCCTCACCTTGCCGTAGGCACCTGCGGGCAAGCGCCTCGCCCGTAAGTGACTTTTTACCGACAGCGCGTCGGGAACCCATTGACTTAGGCATACCTAAGTAGGAGGATCGGACGTGACGGCCGTGCCGTCACGTCTTTTTCCCTTCCCTGGAGGTCCGTCTTGGACGCCTTCTCTACGGTCATCCGCGTCGCTTCGCACGAGCAGCACACCGAGGCCGAGACGTCGACCTTCATGAGCGACCTGCTGGGCGGGCGGCTCGGGGTGGACGCGTACACGCGCTACACCGAGCAGCTGTGGTTCGTGTACCGGGCCCTGGAGGACGCGGCCGACTCCCTCGAGGACGACCCGGTGGCCGGCCCGTTCATCCGGCCCGAGCTGATGCGCGTCGCAGAGATCGAGCGTGACCTCGCGCACCTGCTGGGGCCCGGCTGGCCCGAGAGCGTGGCGGCGCTGCCCGCGACCGAGGCCTACGCCGCCCGGGTGGCCCAGTGCGCGGCCGAGTGGCCGGGCGGCTACGTCGCCCACCACTACACCCGCTACCTGGGCGACCTCTCCGGCGGCCAGATCATCCGTGACAAGGCGGAGCGCACCTGGGGCTTCGCGCGCAAGGGCGACGGCGTCCGCTTCTACGTCTTCGCGGACATCTCCAACCCGGCGGCCTTCAAGCGGACCTACCGCGAGCTGCTGGACGCGATCGCCGCGGACGACCTGGAGAAGCAGCGCATCATCGACGAGTGCAAGCGAGCCTTCGAGTTCAACGGCGCGGTCTTCCGCGAGCTGGGCGAGCGCTTCCCCCTCTCGGCGTAGGGAGTGTCGTCAAAGTAGCGTCGGCCGCCCGGAGGGCGGGGCCGGCGGGGCCTGGTGCGTGCGATCGCAAGGCGGAGGAGGGAATCGACGCGGTGGGGGCACCCCCCAGCGGTAGCTGGGGGGACGCCGATGACTGACGACAACGCGAGCGTGCGTGCCAGGCCCCGCCAGCCAGACGGGACCTTGAATACACGACCTAGCTCCTAGCCCCTGCCGCTCGGGGCGAAGCGGACGCGGCCGCCGATCTCGACCGTGCCGTCGGGGCCGGGGGCGGTGAGGATCTGGGAGCCGGCGCCCTGGGTGATGTTCAGGGCGCGGTTCAGCTGCGCCGTCAGCAGGATCGCCGCCGACCCGGTGGCCTCGTCCTCGGTGATGACACCGTCGGCGCGGCGCGGGAAGCCGCGGGCCCGTACCCGTCCCGCGGCCTCGTCCTCCCAGGCCCACGCGTACAGCCAGCCCTCGCCCGGCGGCGGCGCGGGCAGCGCCTCGACCTCGGCGGGGCTCGCGTACTGCTCGGTGCGCTTGCCCTCGACCCACTCGGGGCGGGCCGTGATCCAGGTGAACTCCCCGTCGTCACGCGCCCATACGGATCCGGCGGGTGGCTGGAGCTCCTCGATGTCCAGCAGCCAGGCGACCCCGACCAGCGGATGTCCCGCGAAGGACATCCGCGTGCCGGGGGTGCGGATGTCGACGATCCCGCGCTCGGGGTCGTCGACGAACACGGTCTCGCTGTAGCCGAGTTCGGCGGCCAGGGCCTGCCGCGACGCGTCGTCGGGGCAGGTCCGGCCGTCGCGTACGACACCGAGCAGGTTGCCGTGCCGGCCGTCACCCGCGCAGAAGACCTTCAACACGTCGAGATCGTTCACGCGGGAATTCAAGCACGGGTCAGCGCAGGTCCGTGTGACGCCTGCGCGCGAGGTGCACCGCGCCCGCGCGCCGGGGCCCCACTGGGGGTCGTACGGCAGGCAGCGCGGCCGGGCGTTCGGCACTGCGGAACGGTCGCCCCGACTTGACTTCCGCTTGACCCCGCCTTGGGGATGTCGTGAACCGTCCGTGACGGCCCCGTGTCCGCCACCGGAAGGTGAGAGCTGAATCACTGGACGAGTGGGCATGGGTCAGGTAAGCCTCGGTTAAGTTAGGTCCGCCTCACCGGCCTCTCCCCCTTGGGACGGCCCCCACGTCCGACGCCCAGGAGCCCCTATGCGCCCCGCCCGCCTCACCGTCATCGCCGCTGCCTCCGTGGCAGCAGCCCTGACCGCCGTCACCGGCTGCTCCGAGAAGAGCGGTGCGGGCGACGGCGCGATCAAGGTGGCGGCCTCCGACAGCGCCTGCGACGTGTCGAAGAAGGAGTTCCCGGCGGGCAAGGTCCAGATCGACGTCGAGAACAAGGGCTCGAAGGTCACCGAGGTCTACGTCCTCTTCCCCGACGCCCGCATCGTGACCGAGCGCGAGAACATCGGCCCCGGCACCAAGGCCTCCATCACCGCCGAGATCAAGGCGGGCGAGTACGAGATCGTCTGCAAGCCCGGCATGAAGGGCGACGGCATCAGCCAGAAGGTCAAGGCCACCGGCAAGGGCGCCGCCGAGGAGAAGCGCAGCCCCGAGGCGGACGCCGCGGTCGCCGCCTACCGCGCGTACGTGGTCACGCAGGCCGAGGAGACCCTCCCCAAGGCGCAGGCCTTCGCCGACGCGGTCAAGGCCGGCGACGTCGAGACCGCGAAGAAGCTGTACGCCGCCTCCCGCATCGGCTGGGAGCGCACCGAGCCGGTCGCCGAGTCCTTCGGTGACATCGACCCGAAGGTCGACGTCCGCGAGGACGGCCTGGAGGCCGGCCAGGACCCGGCGAAGGACTGGACCGGCTGGCACCGCCTGGAGAAGGCCCTGTGGGCCGACAACAAGATCGGCGACGAGGAGAAGAAGCTCGCCGACACCCTCATCACGGACCTGACCGACTGGCAGAAGAAGGTCGGCACGGCGGAGATCACCCCGAGCTCGATGGCCAACGGTGCCAAGGAGCTCCTCGACGAGGTCGCCAGCGGCAAGGTCACGGGTGAGGAGGAGCGTTACTCCCACACCGACCTGGTCGACTTCAAGGCCAACGTCGAGGGCGCGCAAAAGGCGTACGAGCTGCTCAAGCCGATCGCCGCGAAGAACGACCCGGAGCTCGCCAAGCAGCTGGACACCCAGTTCGCGGCGATGAACGAGCTGCTCGACAAGTACCGCGCCGACAAGACCTCCTACGACTTCACCGCCTACGACAAGGTCGGCGAGGCGGAGCGCAAGGAGCTCTCGGACGGCGTCAGCGCCCTCGGTGAGCCGCTCTCCAAGCTCGCCGCCGCGGTCACCAAGTAACGGCCGAAGTCGAAGGAGGCGGGAGAACACGATGACCGAGCCTGAATCGGGGTCGGCGGCGCAGCAGCCGCAGCAGCAGCAGGACGGCGGCGGGTCCGCGGCAGTGTCCGCGCCCTCGCGGCGTTCCGTACTGGGCTGGGGCGGGGCCGGGCTCGCGCTCGGCGCGGCCACGGCCGGCGGTGCGGTGGCCGCGTTCGGCAGCGGATCGGACATGGTCTCGGCGGCCGCCGCCGGGGCGGCCGTGCCGTTCCACGGTGAGCATCAGGCCGGTATCGCCAGCGCCGTGCAGGACCGTCTGCACTTCGCGGCCTTCGACGTGAAGACGAAGAGCCGCGAGGAGCTGGTCCAGCTCCTCAAGGAGTGGACCGAGGCGGCCCGCCGCATGACGGCCGGTCAGCCGGTCGGCGAGGGCGGCTTCGGCGGCCTTCCCGAGGCTCCGCCGGACGACACCGGCGAGGCGCTGGGCCTGAAGGCCTCCCGCCTGACCCTGACCATCGGCTTCGGTCCGGGCCTGTTCGCCAAGAACCGGTTCGGTCTGGAGGGCAAGCGCCCCGAGGCGCTGGTCGACCTGGAGCTGTTCCCCGGCGACAACCTGGACGCGGCCCGCTCCGGTGGCGACCTCTGCGTCCAGGCCTGCGCCGACGACCCGCAGGTCGCCGTGCACGCGATCCGCCAGCTGGCCCGCATCGGCTTCGGCAAGACGGTGGTGCGCTGGTCGCAGCTGGGCTTCGGCAAGACCTCGTCGACCACGCCCGAAGAGCAGACCCCGCGCAACATGATGGGCTTCAAGGACGGCACCCGGAACATATCCGGCACCGACAAGGCCGCCCTGGACAAGCACGTATGGGTCGGCGCGGGCGACGGCAGCGAGTGGATGACCGGCGGCTCCTACCTGGTGGCCCGGCGGATCCGGATGAACATCGAGATCTGGGACCGCACCCCCCTGCAGGAGCAGGAGGACATCTTCGGCCGCGACAAGGGCGAGGGCGCCCCGGTCGGCAAGTCCAAGGAGCGCGACGAGCCGTTCCTGAAGGCGATGAAGCCGGAGGCGCACGTGCGCCTCGCGCACCCGGACACCAACAACGGTGCGACGATCCTGCGCCGCGGCTACTCCTTCACGGACGGCACGGACGGTCTGGGCCGCCTCGACGCGGGCCTGTTCTTCCTCGCCTACCAGCGCGACGTCCGCAAGGGCTTCATCCCGATCCAGCGCAACCTGGCGAAGTCCGACGTTCTCAACGAATACATCCAGCACGTGGGTTCGGCGATCTTCGCCGTCCCGCCGGGCGTCCGTGACAAGGACGACTGGTGGGGCCGGACTCTGTTCGCGTAGTCCCCGCCGGAGAGGAACAACCGCCGTGTTCGGCAACTATCTGATCGGCCTGCGCGAGGGGCTGGAGGCCAGCCTGGTCGTCTGCATCCTCGTCGCGTACCTGGTGAAGACCGGGCGCCGGGACGCCCTGCGTCCCGTGTGGATCGGCATCGGGATCGCCTGCGCGCTCTCGCTCACCTTCGGCGCGATGCTCGAGTTCGGCACCCAGGAGCTGACCTTCGAGGCGCAGGAGCTGCTCGGCGGCACCCTCTCCATCATCTCGGTGGGCCTGGTGACGTGGATGGTCTTCTGGATGAAGCGCACCGCGCGGCATCTGAAGGCCGAGCTGCACGGCAAGCTGGACACGGCGCTCGCGATGGGCACCGGCGCGCTGGTCGCCACCGCCTTCCTGGCCGTCGGCCGCGAGGGCCTGGAGACCGCGCTGTTCGTCTGGGCGTCGGTACGGGCCAGCGGCGAGGGCTCTTCGGCGCCGCTGATCGGTGTGCTGCTGGGCATCGCGACGGCGATCGTGCTGGGCTACCTGTTCTACCGGGGCGCCCTCCAGATCAACCTGGCGAAGTTCTTCAAGTGGACCGGCGCCATGCTGGTCGTCGTGGCCGCGGGCGTGCTCGCGTACGGGGTCCACGACCTGCAGGAGGCCCGCTTCCTGGGCGGCCTCGGCGACAAGGCCTTCGACATCAGCGCCACCGTGCCGCCGGACAGCTGGTACGGGACCCTGCTCAAGGGCGTCTTCAACTTCCAGCCGGACCCCACCGTCCTGCAGCTCTCGGTGTGGGCGCTGTACCTGATCCCCGTGCTGGTGCTGTTCTTCGCGGACTCGAAGCGCCCGGCGGGCCCGAAGGCGCGGCCGGCGGACGCCACGCAGGTCAGCTGACCTCGGCTGACAGGTGACCGGGCGACCGGGCGACCGGGTTCAGCCGGCAGGCTGTGGTGAGGGGCTCGCGGGCCCGTCACCACAGCCTGTCGGTGTTTCCGGGGTGCAGGGGGACGCGGACGCCGGTGAAGGCGGCCCGGTCCCGCTCCGGGGTGGCCGTGAAGAAGGCCGCCAGCACCGCCTTGTCGAAGCCCGGCCCGTCGGTGGCCGGCGGCTCCTGGTCCTCGGGAGTGCCGCCGACCAGCACCGTGCCCGGCAGTTGCGCGAAGCCGGCCGCCTCGTAGAACGGCGTCAGCGGCCGGTCGCAGCTGAACAGCGCCAGGTCCACGGCCGGGTCCGCCGCCAGCTCGGCGCGGGCCGCCGCCACCAGCCGGCCGCCGAGCCCGCAGCCGCGCAGCGCGGCCCGCGTCACGACCGCGCTCAGCCCGGCCGCGCGGTACGTCCGCCCCGCGACCTCGATCTCCTTGAACAGCAGCGCCAGCGAGGCGGCCACCGTGCCCTCACCGTCGACGAGCAGCAGGACGCGCGGCGCCAGCGCCGGATCGTGCCCGGGAGAGGACCCCGGCCAGGCCTCGGTCTCCAGGGCCGCGACCTGGCCGCATAGCTCCGCCGGGAGCCCGGCGGCCTCGTGGACCTGCACCTTCATCACGGGATCCGTACGCCCCCGCCACCCACCCGCACCCGCGGTTCCCCGGCACGCAGTTCCACCGTGAGCACCCCGGGCCGGCCCATGTCCGCGCCCTGGTGGAGGGTGAGCACCGCCTCCTCGGGTACCAGCCCGAGCTCGCGCGCGTACGCGCCGAAGGCGGCCGCGGCGGCCCCGGTCGCGGGGTCCTCGACGACGCCGCCGACCGGGAAGGGGTCCCGTACGTGGAACTCCGCCGGGCCCGCGCGGTGCACCAGCTGCACGGTGGTGAGGTCGAGGCGCCGCATCAGGGCCTCCAGCCGGGCGAAGTCGTACGCGAGGTCCGCGAGCCGGGCCCTGGTACCGGCGCCGAGCACCAGGTGGCGGGCTCCGGCGTAGGCGATCCTGGGCGGGAACGCCGGGTCCAGGTCCGCCTCCGGCCAGTCCAGCGCGGCCAGCGCCTCGGCGAGGTCGGCCGCGCCGATCTCCTCGACGTGCGGTGCGACGCTCGTCAGGGTCGCCCGCAGGCGCCCCTCCTCGGCGGTGACGGACACCGGCACGGTCCCGGCACGCGTCGCGAGGACCAGCTCCCCGGGTCCGATCCGCTCGGCCAGCGCCACGGCGGTGGCCACGGTGGCGTGCCCGCAGAAGGGCACCTCCGCCTTCGGGCTGAAGTACCGCACGGTGAACGCCCGCCCGGGCTCGCCGCCGAGCCCCTCGGGCGGGGCGGTCAGGAAGGCCGTCTCGCTGTAGCCCAGCCCGGCGGCGATCTCCAGCATCCGGGCGTCGTCCAGCGCACTCGCGTCGAGCACGACCCCGGCGGGGTTGCCGCCCGCCGGATCGTGGGAGAAAGCCGTGTAGCGCAGCACTTCAGTCGTCATGATTGCCTCAACTCTCGGAGCGGCGCCCGGCATTCCCGGGATCAGCGGCGTCCGGTGGCGCCGGCATCGCCTGCCGCCGAGGTCGTCCCACGCCGTCCCACGCCGTGCCGCCCCGTCCGGCTCCCGGCCGGGGGACCGGCTCAGCCGCGCCCGATGTACGGCATCGCCGTCGCCATCACCGTCGCGAACTGCACGTTCGCCTCCAGCGGGAGTTCGGCCATGTGCAGCACCGTGCGTGCCACGTCGGCGGCGTCCATCACCGGTTCGACGGCCAGCTGCCCGTTGGCCTGGAGGATGCCGGTCTGCATCCGCTCGGTCATCTCGGTCGCCGCGTTGCCGATGTCGATCTGGCCGCAGGCGATCCGGTACGGGCGCCCGTCCAGGGACAGGGACTTGGTCAGGCCGGTCATCGCGTGCTTGGTCGCCGTGTAGGCGACGGAGTTCGGGCGCGGCACGTGCGCCGAGATGGAGCCGTTGTTGATGATGCGGCCGCCGTGCGGGTGCTGGCGCTTCATCTGCCGGAAGGCGGCCTGCGCGCACAGGAAGGCGCCGGTCAGGTTGACGTCGACCACCGAGCGCCAGGCTTCGTAGGTGATGTCCTCCAGCGGGACGCCGCCCGGCCCGAAGGTGCCGGCGTTGTTGAAGAGCAGATCGAGGCGCCCGTACCGCTCGCGCACCCCCTCGAACAGAGCATTCACGTCGTCCGGATCGCTGACGTCCGTCCGTACGCACAGGATGTCGGCGCCTGCCCCGGCGGCTGCGGCCGTCTCCTCCAGGGGCTCGGTCCGGCGGCCCGCCACGGCCACGGCCCAGCCGGCCGCTGCCAGGGTCAGGGCCACGGAACGGCCGATCCCGGAGCCGGCCCCGGTCACCACAGCGATCTTCTCGGCACTTTCGCTCATGGGCCCGCAGGCTACGTCACACGGGGCTGCGGCTCCCGGACGTTCCGATAGCTGAGAACATGGGTCGGTCAGGGGTGCACAAGCACATAAAAGGACTGGAGTTCCGCATGCCGGAGAGAGCCCCCGCGACGGCCCCCTCATCCGAGCCGTCACCCGAATCGCCCTCCGCCCCCACCGCAGCCGCCGCACCCCTGACGGCCGCACGCCGCACCGGGCTGCTCGTCACCTTCGTACTCGGCGGGCTCACCGCTCTGCCCCCGCTGTCCATGGACATGTACCTGCCGGCCCTGCCGCAGGTCACCAGCGTCCTGCACAGCCCGGCCGCGACCGTCCAGCTCACCCTCACGGCCTGCCTCGCCGGCATGGCGCTGGGCCAGCTCGTCATCGGGCCGATGAGCGACAAGTGGGGCCGTCGCCGGCCCCTGCTCATCGGCATGGCCGTGTACGTCCTCGCCACCGCGATATGCGCCCTCGCGCCCACCACCGAGATGCTGATCGGCTTCCGCCTGCTCCAGGGCCTGGCCGGCGCGGCCGCGATCGTCATCGCCCGGGCCGTAGTACGCGACCTGTACGACGGGGTCGAGATGGCCCGCTTCTTCTCGACCCTGATGCTCATATCCGGCTCCGCCCCGATCATCGCCCCGCTGATCGGCGGCCAGGTGCTGCGCTTCGCCGACTGGCGCGGGGTCTTCGTCGTCCTCACCGGGGTCGGCCTCGTGCTCACGCTGACGGTGTGGCGCAGCCTCGACGAGACCCTGCCGCCCGAGCGGCGGCAGACGGGCGGCCTCGGCGCCGCGCTGCGGACCATGCGCGGGCTGCTCGGCGACCGCGTCTTCACCGGCTACACCCTGACCGGCGGCTTCGCCTTCGCGGTGCTGTTCTCGTACATCTCCGCCTCGCCGTTCGTGGTGCAGGAGATCTACGGGGCTTCGCCGCAGGCTTTCGCCCTGCTGTTCGGCGTCAACTCCGTCGGCCTGATCGCCGTCGGCCAGATCAACGGCAAGCTGCTGGTCGGCCGGGTCAGCTTGGACAAGGCCCTGGCCGTCGGGCTCGGAACCATCACGGCGGCGGCGGTGGCGCTGCTGCTGATGTCGACCGGGGTGTTCGGGGAGGTCGGGCTGGTCCCGATCGCCGCCGCGCTGTTCGTGCTGATGTCGGCGATGGGCGTGGTGCTGCCGAACACCAACGCGCAGGCCCTGATGCGGACCCCGCACGCGGCGGGATCGGCCTCCGCCCTCCTCGGCACGTCCTCCTTCCTGGTCGGCGCCGTCGCCTCCCCCCTGGTCGGCATCGCGGGCGAGGACACGGCGGTCCCGATGGCCATGGTCCAGCTGACGTGCGCTTTCCTGTCGGTGACCTGCTTCCTCGTTCTGTGCCGGCCCTGGCAGATCCGCGAGGCGGCGGCCTAGCCGACCGCCGGCCCAGGCCCCTGGCGGGCGAACTGGAGGCCCGCAGGGCAACTCCGGCCCCGCCGGCGTTTGAGACGCGGGGTCTGGGGCGGAGCTCTGGTCCGGGCGCAGCCCGGCTGGCCTGGGCCGGGGCAGCCCCAGCCCCGCCGGCGCTTGAGGCGCGGGGGTCCGGGCCCGAGTGCCGGCAGCCGGGCGCGGACGACCCGCGCGAGGCCGCGCCACCCGACGCCGTAAACTCGGCAGGTGAACGCCTCCGCCCCCACCACCGCCGAGACCCTCCGCAGCACGCTCGGCGGGCTGCTCGACGGCCTCCCGCCCAAGCAGGCCGCGGCCGCCGTCGAGCGGCTCATCGCCAGCTACCGGGGGCAGACCCCGACCGACGCGCCCGTCCTGCGCGACCGCTCCGACGTGGCGGCGTACGCGGCCTACCGGATGCCGGCCACCTTCGAGGCCGTCCGGGCCGCCCTGGACGGCCTCGCAGAGGCGGCGCCCGGCTGGACGCCGGGCTCCCACGTGGACGTGGGCGGCGGTACGGGCGCGGCAACCTGGGCCGTGGACGCCACCTGGGACGGGCCGCGGGAGACCACGGTGCTGGACTGGGCGGAGCCGGCCCTGGCCCTCGGCAAGGAGCTGGCGGCCGCCTCCGGCTCGCAGGCCCTGCGCGCAGCGGCCTGGCGGCGGGCCGTCATCGGCTCCGGCCTGGCCCTTCCCGACGCCGACCTGGTGACGGTCTCGTACGTGCTGGGCGAGCTGACCCCGCAGGCACGGACGGCCGTCGTCGCCGAGGCGGCACGGGCCGGCCAGGCCGTCGTGCTGATCGAGCCGGGCACGCCGGAGGGCTACCTCCGCATCCGCGAGGCCCGCGACCAGCTGATCGCGGCCGGGCTGCGGGTCGCCGCCCCCTGCCCGCACGACGGGACCTGCCCGATCGAGGTCGGCCAGGACTGGTGCCACTTCTCGGCGCGGGTCAGCCGGTCCTCGCTGCACCGGCAGGTCAAGGGCGGCTCCCTCCCGTACGAGGACGAGAAGTTCAGCTACGTCGCCGCGACCCGCTTCCCGGCCGAGCGCGCCGCCTTCCGGATCACGCGGAGGCCGCAGATCCGGAAGGGGCTCGTCCTGCTGGAGCTGTGCGGCCCTGAGAGCGGTGACTCGTCAGGCCTGACCCGGGTCAACGTGACCAAGCGCCACGGCGATCTCTACAAGGCGGCGCGGGACGCCGACTGGGGCCAGGAGTGGCCGCCGTCCGCATAGTTACGGCCGCAGCTCCTGGGTGCAGCACTTCACGCTGCCACCACCCTTGAGCAGCTCCCCCAGGTCCATCGGGACCGGTTCGAACCCCCGGTCCCGCAGGGGCGCCAGCAGCCCGGTCGCCGCCTGTGGGAGCAGGACGTGCCGGCCGTCCGAGACCGCGTTGAGGCCGAGGGCGGCCGCGTCCGGGCCGTCGGCGAGCAGCGCGTCGGGGAAGAGGCGTTTGAGCACGGCCTGGCTGCCCGGCGAGAACGCGGGCGGGTAGTACATGACCTCGTCGCCGTCGAGGACGCACAGGGCCGTGTCCAGGTGGTAGTAGCGCGGGTCCACCAGGTCGAGGCCGATGACGGGGCGGCCGAAGAACTCCTGGGCCTCGTCGTGCGAGAGCGGGCTGGAGCGGAAGCCCCGCCCGGCCAGGATGTAGGTGGCGGTGACGGCGAAGTCGCCCTCGCCCTCGTTGACGTGGGACGGCTCGTGGACGTCCCGGTAGCCGTGGCTGCGGAACCAGTCCAGGTGGATCTCGGCCTCGGCGGCCCGTTCCGGGTGGGCGAAGCGGGCGCCGAGCACCCGGCCGTCGACGACGAGGGCGCCGTTCGCCGCGAAGACCATGTCGGGCAGCGCGGGGTCCGGTACGAGGGTTTCGACGGTGTGTCCGAGGGCGCGGTAGCGGTCCCTCAGGTCTTCCCATTGGGCGTGTGCGAGGGGCAGGTCCACCGGTTTCGTGGGGTCCATCCACGGATTGATGGAGTACGTGACCTTGAAGTGTGCGGGTGGGCACATCAGGTAGCGCCGGGGTGTGGCGTCTCTGCGCAAAGAAGGCTCCTCACGACTTGCACTCGACTTACACGACTCGGGACGAGTGTGGAGAGAATCGTCTCTCCTCAAGCGGGACAACGCAGTGAACTGATTGGGTGGTTTACCGGGCAAGAGGAAGACGAGACGTCTCGGTTGATACTTTCAGGACATGACCAAGACCCCTGACGCCAGCCGCCGCAGCGACCGCTCCCGGCGGGCCATCCTCGACGCGGCGCTCGCCCTGGTCGGGGAGGTCGGCTACAACAAGCTGACCATCGAGGCCATCGCGGGCCGCGCCGGGGTCGGCAAGCAGACCATCTACCGCTGGTGGCCGTCGAAGGCCGCCGTGCTGCTGGACGCCTCCCTGGCGCTCGCGGGGGACGCCGGGACGGCGGCCGAGTGGGCCGGCTTCCCGGACACCGGGGACCTCGCGGCCGACCTGAAGCACGTGCTGCGGGCGACGGTGGACGAGCTGCTCGACGAGAAGTACGAGGCCCCCGCGCGCGCCCTGACCGCGGCCGGGGCGACCGACCCCGAGCTCGGCGCCCGCTTCACCGAGCAGCTGCTGGAGCCACAGCTCGCCCTGTACGAGGCGCGGTTGCGCACGGCCCGGGAGGCCGGGCAGCTCGCGCCGGAGACGGATCTGCGGCTGACGGTGGAGATGCTGCTGGGTCCGCTGACGTACCGCTGGCTGCTGCGGACGGCGCCGCTGACGCACGCCTACACCGACGCCCTGGTGGACCGGGTGCTGGGCGGGGTGTCAAACGTCACCGGCCGTTAACCGGCGGGCAACCGACGGACAAGCGGGAACATATGCCCGAATTTTATGCTTATGTAGGGGCCTCCTGTTACCCATCCCCAACCCCCCGGCCACCGAGACCGGTCACCTGGGGCGCAGGATGGTGGGACCATTTGAAGGTCCGCCGGGGATACGGTGAGGTGAGGGGATAGATGGGGTCTGAGTCCGGCCGCGTCCAACGCGGCGAGCAGAGCAGGATTTCCCAGTGGCTGCGCCGGCGGCCGAAACCCGTCGCCGAGGATCCCGGACGAGAGCGCGAGGCGCTGCTCCTGGCCGTCGCCGCGGCCGGTCTGCCGCTCGCCCCCGCCGCCCACCCCGCCGGTTACCGTTGTTCCTGCGACCGGATCGGCTGTCCGACGCCCGCACGGCACCCCCTCTCCTTCGCCTGGCAGACCCAGTCGACCACCGACCGCGCGCAGGTCGAGCGGTGGGCGCGCAACCAGCCCCAGGCCAACTTCATCACCGCGACCGGCATGGTCCACGACGTGCTCGACGTCCCGCTGGAAGCCGGCACCGCCGCACTCGCCCGCCTGCTGGAGGCGGGCATCGAGGTCGGCCCGGTCGCCGAGTCGGGCGGCACGGGCGAGCAGGCCCGGATGCTCTTCTTCACCGCCACCCGCGGGACCCCCGAGGACGAGGACGAGTGGTGGCCCTGCGAACTGGACTGCCACCCCGAGACCATGGACGAACACCCGGGCCTGCGGTGGCACTGCCGCGGCAGCTACGTCCTGGTCCCCCCGGCGGCCCTCCCCGGTGACCAGTCGGTCACCTGGCTGCGCGGCATGGAACACCCCCTCCCGGACCCCCTCACCCTCCTGGAAACCCTGACGGACGCCTGCGCCACGTACGCGGGCACCGCCTCCCAGACCCCGGCGGCGGTGGCCTGGCCCCTGGGCCGCTAGGTCGTGTCGTCAAGGTCCCGTCTGGCCGGCGGGGCCTGGCGGGCCCGCTCGCCGCGTTGTCGTCGGTCATCGACTTCCCCAGCTACCGCTGGGAGGTGCCCCCACCGCGTCGATTCGCTCCTCCGCCTTGCGACGCGCGCACCAGGCCCCGGACCCGGACCTTGGCCGAGCTGCGCTCGCGCGTACGGCCCGGCGGGCGCGGCGCCGCTGCGCAAGCGCCCCCGGGCTTCGCCCGGATCCCTGGGGCTCCGCCCCGGACCCCGCGCCTCGAACGTCGGCGAGCCTGGATGTGGCCGATGCCGTCCGCTCGGCGAGCCTGACATCGCGCTGCGCGCAGTCGGGCCCGCTGGGCCACACGCACGAGCGCAGCTCAGCCGAGAGCCATCCCTGTCGGGCACCCTTCAGCAGCGGGGCCGCACTCCTCAGCCCCGCCGGCGATTGAGGCGCGGGCGGACCCACAGTCTTTCGCCCCCGCCGGCGAATGAGGCACGGGCGGAGCCACGGCAGTCAGCGGCACCGGTGGGTCAGTGGTGGATCTGGGTGACGACCACGTCGAGGGACCACGGCTTCGCGGGCTTCGCAGGGGCTTCGGCCTCGACGGCGTAGCCCAGGTCCCGCAGGGCCGTGACCAGCTCGGCCGGCGACTCCGGGGCGGAGCCCGAGACCAGCAGGTCCCGGACCAGACGGCCCTTGGTCGCCTTGTTGAAGTGGCTCACCACGGACCGCTTCTCCACCCCGTCCACCACCTGCGAGTGCAGCACCCGCACGGTCGCCGTCCGCCCCGCCGTCTCCCCCTTCGGCTTCCACGCCGACGCGTACGCCGCCGACCGCAGGTCCAGCACCAGCCCGTCCCCGGCGACAGCCGGCAGCGCCTCCGCCATCGGCCCCCGCCAGTACGCACCCAGCGCCCCGCACCCCGGCAGCTTCACGCCCATCGAGCAGCGGTACGACGGGATCCGGTCGGTGATCCGCACCGCGCCCCACAGCCCCGAGAAGACGAGCAGCGCGTCCTGCGCCAGCCGGCGCGCGCCCGGCGTCAGATCGGCCAGCCCCAGGGCGTCGTACAGCACACCGGTGTAGATCTCCCCCGCAGGCCGGGCCGCCGCCGACCGCAGCTCCACGTTCTTCGCGACCTCGCCCCGCAGCCCTTCGCTCAGGCCCAGCACCTCGCGCGCCTTGAGTTCGTCGGCGGCGCACAGCTCGACCAGCTCGTCCAGGACGGCCGCACGGGCCGGGGCCAGACCCGGCAGCGACAGCGCCTCCGGCATCAGCGGTGCGCCGGAGCCGCCGGCGGCCTTTCCTTCGGACGGCGGCAGCAGCACGAGCACGGTGGTTCTCCTTCAGTACGACACGGCGCAGGGGATGCGGCCCCGCAGCCAGGGTAGACGGCTCGCCATGCCGTCCGGGCCCAGCGCCCATAGGCTCGATCCATGCCACGCCGTCATATGCACATGACCGGCGCAGACGGGACTGCCCTGCGGGCGGCGCTGCGTGAACTGCGGACGAAGCTGGACGTGCCGGAGGAGTTCCCGGCCGAGGTGCTCGCCGAGGCCGGGCGGGCGGCCCGGGAACCGCGCCTGCCCGAGGCCGACGCCACCGACATCCCCTTCTTCACGATCGACCCCCCGGCCTCCGTCGACCTCGACCAGGCCATGCACCTGGCGAAACGGCCCGCCGGCGGCTTCCGGGTCCACTACGCCATCGCCGACGTCGCCGCCTTCGTCACCCCGGGCGGCCCGCTGGACGCCGAGGCCCACCGCCGCGTCACCACCCTCTACTTCCCCGACGTGAAGGTCCCGCTGCACCCGGCCGTGCTCTCGGAGGGCGCTGCCAGCCTGCTGCCCGACCAGACCCGCCCCGCACTGCTGTGGCGCCTCGACCTCGACGCCGAGGGCCGCGTGGAGACCACCGACGTTTACCGCGCCCTCGTACGCAGCCGGGCCAGGCTGGACTACGACGGCGTCCAGAAGGCCATCGACACCGGCACGGCGGAGGAGCCCCTCGCCCTCCTCAAGGACGTCGGCCTGCTCCGCGAGGCCCTCGAAGTGGAGCGCGGCGGCATCTCACTGAACGTACCCGAGCAGGAGATCGTCGCGGACGGGGGCTCGTACACCCTGGCCTACCGCGCCCCGCTCCCCGCGGACGGCTGGAACGCCCAGATCTCCCTCATGACCGGCATCGCCGCCGCCGATCTGATGCTGGCCGCCGGTACCGGCATCCTGCGCACCCTGCCCACCGCACCCGACGGCGCCGTCGGCAGGCTCCGGCGGGCGGCGAAGGCCCTGCGGATCGACTGGCCGCACCACGTCCCGTACGCCGAACTCGTGCGCTCGCTCGACCCGCACCGCCCCGACCACGCGGCCTTCCTCCAGGAGTGCACGGCCCTGCTGCGCGGCGCCGGCTACACGGTCTTCACCGGCGGCGAGAGCCCGGACCCGGCGCTCCACGCTGCGGTCGCGGCCCCGTACGCCCACTGCACGGCGCCGCTGCGCCGGCTGGTCGACCGGTACGCGGGCGAGCTGTGCGTGGCGGCGGTGGCCGGAGCCGAGCCGCCCCGGTGGGCGGTGGCGGCCCTGGACGCGCTCCCCAAGGAGATGGCGGACGGCACCCGGTTCGCCAACACGGCCGAGCGGGAGTGCGTGGACCTGGTCGAGGCCGCCCTGCTCAAGGACCGCGTCGGGGAGGTGTTCGAGGCGACGGTGATCGACGTCGACGACCGGGAGCCCCTGGTGGGCACCGTCCATCTGACGGACCCGGCGGTGGTCGGCCGTGTCGTGTCCCCCTCGCGGAATCTGCCGCTCGGTGAGCGCCTGCGGGTCCGCCTGGCGGAGGCGGACCCGGGCACGGCAAAGGTCCTGTTCGCCCCGGCCTGACCCGCCCCGGCCCGGCCCGCCCCGACCCGGCCCGTCCTGCGAGGCCTGATCACGCGGGCCGGCTGACCTACGGCTCCTGACCTGCTCCGGCCTACGGGTCCTGACCTGCGCGGGCCTATGACGCAGGCTGCCTGAGGGCGGTGACCATCGCGCGCGGGTCGTCCGCGTGGAACCGGATGGTCCGTGCCTCTCCCCGGCCGCCGAGCGGGCGGGTGAACGGGAGCGGGCGACTCAGCTCCACGGTCACCGAGGTCTGACTGCCCACGATCAGGTCGAGCACCCCGTCCTCGGACACCGTGACGAGCCGCCCCTCGGGGTAGCGCCGGTCGACCCGCACCGAGGCCACGGCGTCTGCCGGGACGGACAGGTCGAAGAGGGCCCCGTAGCGGATCAGCAGCGAGCCGTCCGGCCGGACCACGTGCGGCCGGGTGACGCAGGCGGCGTGCAGGGCCAGCACGATCAGGACCCCGTACACGTCGAGGACGAGGACCACCCGGTGGACGGCGGGCCAGGGGATGAGGAGGGCCAGGCAGACCGTCTCGACCACCGACACGAAGACCATCCCGTACATCATGGCCGTCTGCGGTCCCGTGTACCCGGCGGCGAGGTCCCCGGCCCGGACCCCGTGCTTGCGGCGCAGCACCCACCGGCCGAGCGCGGCGGTGGCCCGCAACTCGTGTCGCAGCAGCCGCCGCACCTGCACGGGGACCACGGCGTGTACGGCCGCCCACCAGGCCGCTCGGGGCCCGGCGCCGCCCGCGCGCGCGGCGGCGTACAACGAGCGCAGCACCCAGGCCTCCAGCAGCAGCACGGCGAGCACCAGCGCCTCGGCGGCCGCCAGGGCCGACCCGGGGATCCGTACCCCGGCTGCCAGGCAGACCACCAGCGCCAGCTCTCCTGGTACGACGGCGACCGCCGCTGCCCTCGCGGCCCGTTTCCCGCTCACCCACGTCCCCTCTCCACGAACGCTTCCATCACCCGTCGTACGACTTCCGCCTGTGCGGGGGCGTACTCGGCGAGCAGCGCCTCCTTGAAACCGGCCACGACCGCCCCTCCGGCGGGGATCGCGGCGAACACCTCGTCGGGGACGGCCGCGACCAGCTCCGCGGCCAGGGCCGGGATCCGCGGGTCGTCCACGGCGGCGTCGGCGAGGGCGTCCAGCCGCTCGTACAGGGCGAGCACCGCGGGATCGGTGGCCAGCGGCCCGAGTGCGGCGTAGAGCTCCTCGCCGCCGGAACCCGAGGCGTCGAGCAGCGTCAGGTGCTCGCGGTCCTTCGCCGCGGCCGGCGAGTCCGTCGGCGGCGTCTGCGCCAGCAGCGCGGCGAGCGCGGGCGAGAGCGGCTCGCCCTCCCCGGGCGCCGCGGCCAGCAGCGCCGCGAGCCGCCGCCGGCGCTCGCCGATCTCGGCCTCCTGACGGGCCAGGTCGGCGTCGAGCTCTTCGAGTACGTCGGCCAGTTCGCGCCCGGCATCGTCCGCGAGGACGTCCCGCACCTCGTCGAGGCTCAGCCCGAGCTCGGTGAGCCTGCGTACGCGGGCCAGCAGTACGGCGTCGCGGACGCTGTAGGCCCGATAGCCGTTGGGTCGCCGCTCCGGCTCCGGGAGCAGCCCGACATGGTGGTAGTGCCGGATCGCCCGGGTGGTGACCCCGACCAACGCGGCGATCTCTCCGATCCGCATGCCCTCCAGTAGAAACCCTGCCGCTGCGTCAAGGTCAAGCCGCGACGGCACAGCCGGTAACATGGTCGCCACGGCAGACGAGTCGGCCGGGCGGCCGCGTCGGGATCTCCGGATCCCGCCGAGGAACGTCCGGGCTCCACAGGGCAGGGTGGTGGGTAACGCCCACCCGGGGTGACCCGCGGGACAGTGCCACAGAAAACAGACCGCCGGGGACTTCGGTCCTCGGTAAGGGTGAAACGGTGGTGTAAGAGACCACCAGCGCCTGAGGTGACTCAGACGGCTAGGTAAACCCCACCCGGAGCAAGGTCAAGAGGATCCGTCTCCGGACGGGTCTGCGCGGACGCTTGAGGGCTGCTCGCCCGAGTTCGCGGGTAGACCGCACGAGGCCGGCGGCAACGCCGGTCCTAGATGGATGGCCGTCTCCCCGGCGACCGCGAGGTCACCGGGTGACAGAACCCGGCGTACAGGCCGGCTCGTCTGCCACACAACGTCTGACCTGGGGGTTTCCCCGGATCGGACGTTCCTTTTTTCGTGACCGCACACGCGCGGCCGCCCGGATCCCGGCAGCTGACGCAAACGCCCCTCGGAGGGGCACCAGATGCGGCACGCTCGTCTTCATGACCGATCACCCTGCCCACGCGGCGGCCGCCGCCGCGCTCATACGCGAACTCGCCGAAGCGACCAAAGACCCCCGCGACGCCTACGGAAGCCCGGCCGAAATCGCTTCCGTGGCCCAGAGCCTGCGCGACCTCGCCGGCCACCTCGAAGACGCACTGCGCCACATGGAGCGGCACATCGACCGGCAGGGAGACGGCTGGGCCACCACGAACGGCCAGCAGCCCCGCCGGTACGCGCGGCAGGCGAACAGCCAGATCCTCTCCGCCCGGGCCGCGGCCCACACGATGGCTCGTGCTCTGGGCGAGTCCGTGGAAGCCCTCATCCACCTCAAGCCCGCACCCTGACGCCGGCCGGGTGGGAATGACGCCCCCGCCGCCGGACTGCCGGTGGCGGGGGCCTCTTCGCGTGAGCGGCTAGCGCAGGTGGGACGTGTCGTTCAGCAGCCGGACCGAGGCGTTGCCGTCGGCGTAGTAGGCCACCGCCGACAGGGAGGCGGCCGCGAGCTCCATGCGGAACAGGGATTCCGGAGGGGCGCCCAGGGCGAGGCGGACCAGGATCTTGACCGGGGTCACGTGGGTGACCAGCAGTACCGTACGGCCCGCGTGCGCGGCGAGCAGCCGGTCACGGGTCGCCGAGATCCGGCGGGTGGCGGCCATGAAGCTCTCGCCGCCGCCCGTGGGGGCCGCCTTCGGGGAGTCCAGCCACGCCTGGAGGTCGTCGGGGAACCGCTCGCGCACCTCGGCGAAGGTCAGGCCCTCCCAGGCGCCGAAGTCCACCTCGCGCAGGCCCTCTTCGACGGTCACGTCGAGGCCGAGGCGGTCGGCGACGGCCTGCGCGGTCTCGCGGCAGCGGCGCAGGGGGGAGCTGATGACCGTCTGCACGGTGCCGCGTGCGGCGAGCGCCTCGGCCACGGCCGAGGCCTGGCGCCGCCCGGCCGGTGACAGCTCGGGGTCGGTGCCGCCGCTCCCGGAGAAGCGCTTCTGCGGGGTGAGGGCGGTCTCGCCGTGGCGCAGCAGCACGAAGGTGGCGGGGGTGCCCATGTCGGGCCCCCAGCCCGGGCCGGCCGCCGGGGCGGTTGCCGTGGCGTTCGTGCCGCCGTGGGTGCCGGAGGCGACGGTACCGGCCGAGCTCGCGTCGGCCGCGGGGGCCGGGACGCGCCCCGCGGCGGCGGGGGCCCGGCCGGGCGCGAGGGTCACGGTTTCGCCGAACAGGGTGTCGGCGCCGCCCGCTTCGGCGGAGCCGGCGCGCGTGGCCGCGGCCTGGGCCACCCCGCCGCCCGTACCACCGCCGGAGGCGAGGGCCGCGCGTACGGCCGCCGCACCCGCCGCGGCGTCTCCGGGCGGGCCGGAGGGCGGGGGCGTGGCCAGGGACCGCGCCGCCGACGTGTCCAGGGCGGCCGTCGAGGCGGACGGCTCCCACTGCTTGCCGCGCTTGCCCGCGTCCATGGCTTCGTTGGCGAGCCGGTCCGCGTGCTTGTTCCGCTCCCGCGGGATCCACTCGTACTTCACCTGGGAGCGGGGCAGGATCGTCGCCGCTTCCGCCGCGAGCGGCTTCATGTCCGGGTGCTTGATCTTCCAGCGGCCGGACATCTGCTCGACGACCAGCTTGGAGTCCATCCGGACCAGGACCTGCGCGTCCGACGCCAGTTCCCGCGCCGCCCTGAGCCCGGCGATCAGGCCCTTGTACTCCGCCACGTTGTTCGTCGCGACGCCGATGTACTCCGCGCGCTCGGCCAGCGTCTCGCCCGTCACCGGGTCGAGGACGACAGCGCCGTAGCCGGCGGGCCCCGGGTTGCCCCGGGAGCCGCCGTCCGCCTCCACGACGAACCGGACAAGCCCCGGCATCAGATGCCCGAGTCGGCCGTACGGACCAGGATGCGGCCGCAGTTCTCGTGGCGCACGACCTGGTCGCGGGCCGCGGCCTTGATCTCGTTGACCTCGGCCATGTCGAGCTCCAGGCGGCAGCCCTCGCAGCGGCGCTGGTACAGGCGCGCGGCGCCGACCCCACCCTGCTTGACGCGGATCTTCTCGTACAGCGCCATCAGGTCGGCCGGCATGGACGCGACGATGACCTCGCGGTCCTTGGCGATCTTGGCGGCCTCGGCGTCGAGTTCTCCGGCGGCGGCGTCACGGCGTGCGATGGCGTCCGCCAGCTTGGTCTCCAGGCCGGAGACGCGGTCGGTGAGCTCGGTGACCCGCTCCTGCGCGGCCTCCAGGCGCTCCATGACCTCCAGGACCACGTCCTCCAGGTCGCCCTGCCGCTTGGCCAGGGAGACGACCTCGCTCTGCAGGTTCGCCAGGTCCCGGGCCGAGATGCCCACGCCGGAGTCCAGGCGCTGCTGGTCGCGGGCCGCGCGCTGGCGCACCTGGTCCACGTCCTGCTCGGCCTTGGTCTGCTCGCGGGCGGCGTCGCTGGCCTGCGTCTGGGCGGCGACGAGCAGGTCGCGCTGCTGGGTGAGGTCCTTGGTCAGCGAGTCGGCCTCGGCGTGCTCGGGCAGCGACTTGCGCTTGTGGGTGAGCTGAGACAGCCGGACGTCCAGGGCCTGGACGTCGAGAAGTCGGATCTGGTCGGCGGGCTCGGCGTTCAGTTGGGGGCTCCAGAGATAGAGGTGGGTGTGACGGACGGCGCGTGCGCCGTCCACGGGTCGGTGACCGTGCGCGAGACATGGGTACGCAGGCCCCAGCCATGGCGCTCGGAGATCGCGTCGAGCTGCGCGGCGGCCTGCTCGCACCAGGGCCACTCGGTGGCCCAGTGGGCGGCGTCGACGAGGGCGAGCGGGCTCTGCTCGCGGGCCTCGGACACCGGGTGGTGGCGCAGGTCGGCGGTCAGGAAGACGTCCACGCCCGCGGCCCTGGCCTGCTCGAAGAGGCTGTCGCCGGAGCCGCCGCTGACGGCGACGCGGCGGATCGGCGCGTCCGGGTCGCCGGCGACACGGATGCCCTGGGCGGTCGCCGGCAGCCGGGCCGCGGCGCGGGCGGCGAACTCGCGCAGGGTCTGGGGCTGGTCCAGTTCGCAGATCCGGCCCAGGCCCCGGCGGCCCGTGGGATCGGTGGCGTCGGGCACCAGCGGGCCGGTGATCCGCAGGTCCAGGGCTCCCGCGAGGGCGTCGGAGACACCGGGGTCGGCGGTGTCGGCGTTGGTGTGGGCGACGTGCAGCGCGATGTCGTTCTTGATCAGCGTGTGCACGACGCGGCCCTTGAAGGTGCCGGCCTCGACGGTCGTGGTGCCGCGCAGGTAGAGGGGGTGGTGGGTGACGATCAGGTCGGCGCCCAGCTTCACCGCCTCGTCGGCGATCTCCTGTACGGGGTCCACGGCGAAGAGCACCCGGGAGACCTCGGCTTCGGGGTCGCCGCAGACGGTGCCGACGGCATCCCACTGCTCGGCCCGCGAGGGGGGCCAGAGAGCGTCCAGCGCGGCGATGACTTCAGAGAGACGGGGCACGGGCCAAGGCTACCGTCCGTGGCGCCCGCCCCATGGCCCGACTGCTCGTCGGCCGGTTCCTGGCGGGCTCGGTCTCGTCCCTGGCCCCGCCCAGCCGGGCTCGGTCTCGTCCCTGGCCCCGCCCAGCCGGGCTCGGTCTCGTCCCTGGCCCCGCCCAGCCGGGCTCGGTCTCGTCCCTGGCCCCGCACACGCACGGGCCCGGTCCTCTCCCTGGCCCCGGAGACGCCCGTGAAGATCCGGTCGGCGGCGGCCGCGTCCATCCACTCCGGGCCGATCTCGACGCTCTCAGGTCCTCGGCCGAACCGGTTCCGCACCCCAAACGCCCCGATATCGCACAGCACAATCACCTCCTCCACCACAGACGAATTGCCGCGCGGCCACCCGTATGTGTGAAGCGGAGTTGGTCGCCCTGTTCGGCACGAAGTGCGAAAACTAGCTTCCTCACCGGAGGTGACGGCCCGGATGACTGTCTGTGCCATCAAGATGACGACCACGGCCCCGTTCACGATCGCCGCGGACGGGTCGTACGCCGCCCGGCTCGCAGGGGACGGCGAGGCGCTCTACGCGGAGCGCTGGACCCTGGCCGGCCCCGAACCGTACGCGGTACCGCTGCCGCTCGCGCAGCCCGAGGAGGCCGACAGCGAGCTGCTGCCGCTGACCGACGGGCGGGTGCTGATCCACCGGCGGGTGGCGGAGCGGCACGCCTTCGCGCTCCTGTACCCCACGGGCGCCGCGGCCGGGCCGCGCACCGGGGAGCTCCAGCTGGGCGCGGTACAGCCGGAGCAAGGGAAGGACGTACGGGTCCGCCTGCTGCCCCCGTCCCCGGGCGGCACCGGCGCCTTCGCCCTGGCCGTGACCGACGCCGGAACCACGGTCTGGCGGGTTGCCGGCGGCGGCTTCGGGCCGGAGCAGGTCGCCCGGATCCCGGGCCGGTGCTCCGGCGGGGTCTGGCTGGACCGCGTGGGCCGGATGCTGGCCCTGGACCGCGAGCTGGACGGCACCACCAAGGCCGTCGCCGTGGACCTGGGGCGCGGCGGCGAGGTCTCCCCGCTGCTCCAGATCACCGACGGCAGCGACGACCGGCTGCTGCTGGCCGACCCGGACAGCGGACTGCTGCTGATCCGCTCCGACGCGCCGGGTGAACCGCGTCTGGGCTGGGGGGTGCTGGGCAGTTCCCTGCCGGTCCGCTTCCCGGAGTGTCTGCGGCTGGGGGACGCGCACCCGTTCGCCGTGCAGCCGGGCCAGGCGCTGATGCCGGAGACCTGCGGAGTGGCCCTGCGGCTGCCCGGGGGTGAGGGTACCCCCGGCGCTGGCTGGGGGAGCATCGGTCTGTGGCGCCCCGCCGACCGGCGCGTCTTCCGGCTCGGGGCCCCGGCGGGCTGGCTCGGCGGGACGGGCCTGTGGAGTCCGCAGGGCCGCCTGCACCTCCCGTACGCGACCCCCGACGTCCCTTGCGGGATCGTCGGGATGACCCTGCCGGTCTCCCCTCCCCCACCGGTCCGCCTGGACGCCGCCCCGCCGGCCCCGACCCGCCCGATCCCGCTCCAGCAGGCGCCGCTGTGACGACCCGGCCCCGCCGACCCGGACCCGCCGGGTCGGCCCGCCGGCCCGATCCGCCGTATCAGCCGTGCTTGAGTCCCAGCACTTCCACGGCGGCGAAGGTCTCGTTCGCCGGGCGGGAGTCGTAGTGCGGGGTCAGGACCTCGTCGAGTTCCTCGTACGAGAAGGCCTCCTTGGTCGTGTCGAACTTCGCCGCCACCTTCGGCCGTTCCATCACGACCACGATCCCGCCGTGCACGACGAACAGCTGCCCGTTGGCCTTCGCGGCGGCTGGTGAGGCCAGGTAGCCCACGAGCGGGGAGACGTGCTCGGGGGCGAGGGCGTCCAGCTTGCCCTCCTCCGGGACCTGGAAGCCGGCGAAGACGTCCTCGGTCATCCGGGTGCGGGCGCGCGGGCAGATGGCGTTGGCCGTCACCCCGTACTTGGCGAGGGCAAGGGCGGTGGACGTGGTCAGGCCCACGATGCCGCCCTTGGCCGCCGCGTAGTTCGGCTGGCCGGCCGAGCCGCCGAGGAAGGCCTCGGACGACGTGTTGACGATCCGGCCGTAGACCGGGCCGCCCGCCGCCTTCGAGCGCTCGCGCCAGTGCACGGACGCGAAGTGCGTGGTGTTGAAGTGGCCCTTGAGGTGGACCCGGATCACCGAGTCCCACTCCGCTTCGGACATCGAGAAGACCATCCGGTCGCGCAGGATGCCGGCGTTGTTGACCAGGATGTCGAGCTTGCCGAAGCTGCTCACCGCCAGGTCGACCAGCTCGCGCGCCTGCTCGAAGTCGGCCACGTCGCCCAGGTGCGCGGCCGCCTGCCCGCCCGCGGCGCGGATCTCCTCGGCCACTTCCTCCGCCGGGGCGGCCGAGGCCTCCCCGGAGCCGTCCCGGCCCGGCTGCCCGAAGTCGTTGACGACCACGCTCGCGCCGAGCCGTGCGAGCTCGATCGCCTCGGCCCGGCCGAGCCCGCGGCCCGCGCCCGTGACGACGGCGGAGAGTCCCTCAAGTGGCAGTGACATCCGTACGGTTCCTCTCAGAGCTGGTCGACGGGGCGTCAGAGTTCGATGCAGGTGCGCAGGGCCACGCCCGTACGCATCTGGTCGAGGGCGTCGTTGATCTCGGCGAGCTGCACCCGGTGCGTGATCAGGCCCGCCAGGTCCACCCGGCCTGCCCGCCACAGCGCGATGGTGCGCTCGTAGGAACGGAGCACGTCCCCGCCGCCGTACATCGAGGGCAGGATCTTCTTCTCGTCGAAGAAGAGCGAGAACATGTCGATCTGGAAGGTGTCGTCCAGGGCGCCCGCGCCGACGATGACGACGCTGCCGCCGCGCCGGGTCATCTTGTACGCGGTCTGCGCGGTGGCGGACTTGCCGACGACCTCGAAGACGTAGTCGAAGCCCTCGCCGCCGGTGATCCGGTTCTTGGCGTCGTCGAAGGCGTCGGGGGCGACCGCCTCGGAGGCGCCGAACCGCAGGGCGGCCTCGCGCCGCGACTCCACCGGGTCGACGGCGATGATCTGCCCCGCGCCCTGGACCTTGGCGCCCTGGATGACGGATATGCCGACACCGCCGCACCCGATGACGGCGACCGAGGACCCGGCCTCCACCTTGGCGGTGTTGATGGCCGCGCCCAGGCCGGTGGTGACGCCGCAGCCGATGAGCGCGGCGATGTCGAGGGGCAGGTCGTCGGGGATCGGGACGGCGCACTTGGCGTCGACCACGAGTTCCTCGGCGAAGGTGCCGGTGGCGGCGAAGCCGAAGATGTCACCGCCCGCGCGGCGGAAGTTGGGGGTGCCCGCGTTGACCAGGCTCTCCAGGCACAGGTGGCCCTGGCCGCGCTTGCAGGACGGGCAGTGGCCGCACGGCGGCAGCCAGCAGACGAGTACGCGGTCGCCCACCTTGTGGCCGGTCACCCCGTCGCCGACGTCGGAGATCACTCCGGACCCCTCGTGGCCCGGGACGAAGGGGGCGGGCTGCGGCAGGACGCCGCTCATCGCGGAGAGGTCCGAGTGGCACAAGCCGGTGGCCTTGATCCGGATCTTCACCTTGCCGGGACCGAGCCCCACGGCCTCCATGTCGTCGACCACTTCGAGCTTGTCCTGGCCGATCTCGCTCTGCAGTGCTGCGCGCACGGTGCGGCTCCTTCAGTCCGGTCTTGGATTACGCGTGTTCGACGACGGTGTCGGCGAGGACCGGCGCGTCGTCCCGTTCGACGGCGGTCACCGACACCAGGACGCGGCCGGGCTCCTGCCACATCCGGATGCGCAGCGTCTCGCCGGGGAAGACGATCCCGGCGAAGCGCGTGCGGTAGGCGCGGACCCGGGACACGTCCCCGCCGAGGGCCGTGTCGACGACGGCCTTGAGGGTCGTCCCGTACGAGCACAGGCCGTGCAGGATCGGCTTGTCGAAGCCGGCCAGCTTCGCGAACTCGGGATCGGCGTGCAGGGGGTTCCAGTCGCCGGAGAGGCGGTAGAGGAGCGCCAGCTCCTCACGGATGTGCCGCTCCTCGACGCGGTCGGGGGCGCGCTCGGGCAGTTCCTCCCTGACGGAGGGCCCGCGGTCACCGCCGAACCCGCCTTCTCCCCGTACGAAGATCGACGCGTCGCTGGTCCACAGCGGCCCGTCGGCGTCGGCGACCTCGGTGCGCAGGACGATCACTGCCGCCTTGCCCTTGTCGTGGACGGCGGCGACCTTGGCCGAGGAGGTGGCCCGCCCCTTGACGGGGATCGGCCGGTGCAGCTCGATGGACTGGCCGCCGTGCAGGACGGCGGCGAGGTTGACGTCGATGCCCGGGGCCGCCAGGCCGCCCATCATGGCCATGCCGGCGCCGGCGACGGTGGCGAAGCTGGGCAGGACGTGGAGCTTGGACTCCAGGGTGTAGCGCAGCTCGTCGGGGTCGGTGGCGGGGACGCCGGCGCCGAGGCCGAGGTGGTAGAGCTGGATGTCCTTGTGGTCCCAGGCGATGTCCCCCTGGCGGGGGTCGGCGGCGAGGGCCCTGGCGGCATCGATCGGCATGAGGGTGCTGCTCCCTGTCGTTGAAGAACTGGGGCCGTGGAAGACCTCGGTGCGGCCGTCCGCACCGTCGGCCGCACCGAGGTCGTATGCGGGGCCGGCTGGTTCTAGAACGCGTTCTAACCTGACCGGTGAGGGAATGTATAACGCACGCCCCGATAGTTGGGAAGACTCACGGGGGGGACTCGCGGACGGACTCCTGACTTCACGTCAGATAGGGTTTCCGGGTGGACGAAATGCCCGTTGAACACCGCCAGGCCCGTGCGCTGCGCGTCCTGCTGGATCCCCCGAACCCGGCCCTGGCGCTCCAGCTCGGCCTCCAGCCGGACATCGAGGTCGTACGGGACCTGCTGGGGCGGCCGACGGTGGCCCTGGTGGAGGACGCCGAGTCGGTGGCGCGGCTGCTGGCGGAGGACCCGGAATGCCGGGTCCTGGTCCTGACGGGTTCGGCGCACCCTGGGCTGGGGGCCGCGGTGCTCGGGGCGGGGGCAGCGGGGCTGGTCCTGCGCGACGGCCCGGTGGAGGACCTGGCGGACGCGATCCGCCGGGCCTCGATGGGCGAAACGGTGGTGGACCCGGCCCTTGGCTGACCGCCGGGTGGGGCCGGGCGCCGTGGCTCCGCCCGCGCATCGCCGGCGAGGCTGTTCCGTGCCGCGGCCCGCCCCCCCCACTCGGCTCAAAGCCCGGGGCTCCGCCCCGACCCCCGACGGCGCTCCGCGCCGCGCCTCAAGCGCCGGCGGGGCTGAATTCCGGCTCACGCCGTCCTCTCGGCGCGACGGGATTGCCCTCAGGGAACGTCACCCCCGCCCGGCACACCCCAAGCCCGGCCAGGCACCTTCCAGCCCCGCCGGCGTTTGAGGCGCGGGGCCCGGGGCGGAGCCCCAGTCAGTAGGCCGCACCGCACAACCCAGCCCCACCAGGCACCTTCCAGCCCCGCCCGACACACTCCAGCCCCGTCGGCGTTTGAGGCGCGGGGCCCGGGGCGGAGCCCCGGTCTGTGAGCCGCACCGCACAACCCAGCCCCGCCAGGCCGGCGGAGCCCCGGCCCCCGTGCCTCAGACGCAGACGCAGACGCAGACGCAGACGGGCTACTTCCGTAGCAAGGTCACCACCGCAGCACCCCCCAGGCCGATGTTGTGGGCCAAGCCCACCCGGGCCCCCGGCACCTGGCGGCCCCCCGCCTCGCCGCGGAGCTGCCACACGAGCTCCGCCGCCTGCGCGAGCCCCGTCGCGCCCAGCGGGTGCCCCTTCGAGATCAGGCCCCCGGAGGGGTTGACCACCCACCGCCCGCCGTACGTGGTCGCGCCCGACTCCACCAGCTTCCCGGCACCCCCGTCCGCACACATCCCCAACGCCTCGTACGTCAGCAGCTCGTTCACCGAGAAGCAGTCGTGCAGCTCGATCACGTCGACGTCCTCGATGCCGAGCCCGGACGCCTCGTACACCTGCCGCGCCGCCGCCGCCGTCATCGGCTTGCCGACCACGTCGATGCACGAACCCGACGAGAACGACGCCTCCGTGTCCGTGGTCATCGACTGGGCGACGATCTCCACCGCCTTGTCGTGCAGCCCGTGCCGCACGACGAACCGCTCCGAGACCACCACCGCGGCCGCCGCCCCGTCGGAGGTGGGCGAGCACTGCAGCTTCGTCAGTGGCGAATGGATCTCCTTCGCCGCCAGGATCTCCTCCACCGAGTACACGTCCTGGAACTGCGCGTTCGGATTGTTCGCCGAGTGCCGGTGGTTCTTCGCGCCGACCGCCGCCAGCTGCGCGGCCGTGGTCCCGTACCGCTCCATGTGCTCCCGCGCCGCGTTCCCGAATATCTGAGCGGTCGGCGGGGACATCTCGAAGCCGTGCCCGGCGGCCATGATCCCGTAGTGCCGGGCGACCGGCGACGTCTTGAAGTCGCCGCCGTCCGCCCCGCCCCCCAACGCCCCGCGCTTCATCTTCTCGAAGCCCAGCGCCAGCACGCAGTCGCTGATGCCCCCCTCCACGAACTGCCGCGCCATCATCAGCGCCGTCGAGCCCGTCGCGCAGTTGTTGTTCACGTTGTAGACCGGGACCCCGCTCAGCCCCAGCTCGTACACCGCCCGCTGGCCGGCCGTGGAGGCCTGGAAGCAGTACCCCACCGGCACCTGCTCGACCTGGTCGTACCCCACCCCCGCGTCCGCCAGCGCCGCGGACCCGGCCTCGTTCGCCATGTCCCAGTACTGCCAGTCCCTCGACTCCGGCTTCTCGAACTTCGTCATGCCGACGCCCACGATGTACGACTTCATTCCGCTGACTCCTAGTCCCTGGGAAGGCCGAGGATCCGCTCGGCGACGACGTTGAGCTGGACCTGCGTGGTGCCCCCGGCGATGGTCAGGCAGCGGGACATGAGCATCCCGTGCACCGCCCGCTCCCCCGCCCCCTCCCGTACCGCGCCCGCCGGCCCCAGCAGTTCGAGCGCGAGTTCGGCGGTCCGCTGCTGGTGCGGGGTCTGGAGGAGTTTGCGTACGGACGCGCCCGCGCCCGGCTCCAGCCCCGACACCTGCTGGAGCGTGGTGCGCAGCCCGATGCAGGCCAGGGCGTGCGCCTCGGCGGCCAGCGCGCCGATCCGCGCCGCGTACGTGCCGTCGAGGCCGGCGGAGCGGGTGATCAGGGCTTCGAGGCCGGTGTCGAAGCTCATCTGGTCGGCCATGTGGACCCGCTCGTTGCCGAGGGTGTTCCGGGCCACCTTCCACCCGCCGTCGGCGGCGCCGACCAGCGCGTCCGCCGGGAGCAGCACGTCGTCGAAGTAGACCTCGTTGAAGAGGGCCTCCCCGGTGATCTCCTTCAGCGGCCGGACGTCGATGCCGGGGGTGTTCCTCATGTCGACGACGAAGTAGCCGAGTCCCTTGTGCTTGGGCGCCTGCGGATCGGTACGGGCCAGCAGGATCCCGTAGTCGGCGCTGTGCGCGGAACTCGTCCACACCTTCTGTCCGTTGACCCTCCAGGAGCCGTCCTCGGTCCGCTCGGCCTTCGTCCGCAGCGAGGCCAGGTCGGAGCCGGCGCCCGGCTCCGAGAAGAGCTGGCACCAGGTGACGTCCCCGCTGAGGGTCGGCAGGACGTAGGCCGCCCGCTGCGCGTCCGTCCCGTAGGCGAGCAGCGAGGGCACGACCCAGGTGGCGATTCCCAGGTCGGCGATCTTGACCCCGGCGGCCCGCAGCTCCTGCTGCACGACGAGCTGCTCGACGGGGCCCGCCCCGAGGCCGTACGGGGGCGGGAGGTACGGGGCCGCGTAGCCGGTGGGGGCCAGGATCCGGCGGGCGGCCACCGGGTCGAGGCCACGCGCGTCCTCGATGGCGGTACGGGCCTTCGCGCGGTACGTCTCACCTTCCCGCAGGCTCTCGGGCGGCATCTTCAGCCGCATCTCCCGCCGCGCCCCCGCCGCCGCGAGCCGTACGGCCCGTACGCGGTGCCCGTCCCCCGGCCCCAGCAGCTGGCGGGCGACCAGAGCCCGCCGCAGATGGATGTGGGCGTCGTGCTCCCAGGTGAAGCCGATCCCCCCGAGCACCTGGATGCAGTCCTTGGCACAGGAGTACGAGGCGTCGAGCGCACTCCCGGCCGCCAGGGCGGCGACCAGCGACCGCACCTCCGCCGGTTCGTCCATCGCCTGAGCCGCGTCCCAGGCCAGTGCCCGGGCCTGCTCCAGCCGCACCAGCATGTCCGCGCACAGGTGCTTGACGCCCTGGAACTGCCCGATGGGCCGGCCGAACTGCTCGCGCACCTTCGCGTACTCGGCGGCCGTGTGCAGTGCCCAGGCGGCGGTGCCGCAGGCGTCGGCGGCGAGGAGGGTGCAGGCCAGGTCGCGGACCAGGGCCGCGTCCAGCTCCAGCAGCCGGCCGGGCGGGGCCGTGACCCCGCGCGCCCGCACCTCGGCGGTGGGGCGGGTCGGGTCGGCGCTCTCGTGCGTACGGATGTCCAGCGCGGCGGCGTCCACGGCGAACCAGCGGGTGCCGTGCGCGGCGTCGGCGGCGAGCAGGACGAGGTCGGCCTCGCCGGCGCCGAGCACCGGGGGCGCGAGCCCGTCGAGCAGGTGCCCCCCGCCCTCGACGGCGACGGCGGTCAGGCTCCCCGGGCCGAGCGCGACGGCCCCGACCCGGCCCGCGAGGGGCTCGGCCCCGGCCCGGTCCATGAGTACGGAGGCCAGCGCGCTCGGCAGGAACGCCCCGGGCAGAGCGGCCCGCGCGGCCTCCTCGACCACCACGGCGAGGTCGAGCAGGGTGCCGCCGTCCAGGTGCGGCTCCAGCAGCCCTTGCGCGGTCATCGCGTCCCAGTAGGCCGGCCGCGCCCCGGTCTGCGGCGGGGTGTCGAGGAGCTTGCGCACCTCCTCGGGCGGCACGGCCCGCGCCACCCACCCGCGCACCGCCTCGGCCAACTCCCGCTGCTCTTGCGTGATTCCGATGCCCATGCGCGGCAGACTAGAACACGTTCCAATCTGACGGAAGGTCAGGTAGCGGTGTACTTCGGCGGCCGCATCACTGGCAGGATCAGCGGGTGGCGGCCTTCAGCGCGGCCCTGGCGACCTCCTTCGCCTTCGCCTCGCAGTCGCCCTTCGTGTACGGCTTCGCCTGGAGGCCCACCCAGACGGAGAGATTGCCCTCGCGGACGGCGAGGACACAGCTCCAGTCAGCACCGGGGGAGCTCCAGTAGGCCTCGGTGCCGAACCCGAGGCGGGAGGCCTCGCGCTGACCGGCCGCCTCCTCCTGGAATCGCCGCCTCTGCGTACCCGCGTTGGCGCCCGCGTCTCCGCCGAGGCTCAGGTCCCACCGGACCAGCGCGGCCGGTGACGCGGCGGTGTGGAGCCCGTCCCAATTGCAGGCCGCCCGCACACCCTTGGCCGTCTCGGACCGGGTGTCGCGGGCCGGCGACCCGGACGCCAGGGGCAGTTTCCCGTGCGCCGCCTGACAGGTCGGGACGGCCGTGTAGGAGATGGGAGCCGTGACCCGATCCCGTACGTACAGTGCGACCCCGGTACCGGCCACGAGGAGCACACCGGCCGCCGTCAGGGCCGCGATCCGGCGCGGAGCACGCCACGGGCTGCGGGGCATGTGCAGCCCCGCCTGCGTTCCAGGCACCGCCGGAGCCAAATCCAGCCCCGCCGGCGTTCGAGGCGCGGGGGTCCGGGGGCCGGCCCCCGCGAGCGGCGCCGCAGGGGCATCCGGGGCGTCGGTCGGCGCCGACGGCTCGGCCCGGCCGTCCAGCAGCCGGTCGATGTCCGCCCGCTGCGCGGCGATCATCCCGTACACGGCGGAGGGCCACTGGCGGCCCGCCGGAGCCACCGGACCGATCAGCTCGCGCAACCGCGCCGGGGAGGGCCGGGCGGCGGGGTCCTTGGCCAGGCAGCTCGCGACGACGTGGCGCAGCCCCGCCGGGACGGCGCTCAGGTCGGGCTCGGCGTGCACCACGTCGAAGAGCGTCCGGAGGGCGGAGGTGCCGGCGAACGGACTGCGGCCGGTCACCGCCATGGCCAGCACCGAGCCGAGCGAGAACACGTCGCTGGCGGGGGTGAGCGGCCTGCCCTCGGCCTGCTCGGGCGACATGTACGCGGGCGAGCCGACCACGATGCCGGTCCGCGTCAGCTCGGTGTCCCCCTCGGCCCCCGGCTCCGTCGCCCGCGCGATGCCCAGGTCGATGACCCTCACGCCGCCCTCGGCGAGCAGCACGTGGGACGGCTTGAGGTCCCGGTGCACCAGCCCGGCCCGGTGGATCTCCGCCAGGGCCGACGCCAACCCCGCAGCGAGGCGCCGTACGACGTCCTCCGACAGCACCCCGACCTCCTCGACGACGGCGCTCATGGACGGTCCGGCCACGAACGCGGAGGCGAGCCAGGGCGTCGGGGCGTCCGCGTCGGCATCGATCACCGCCGCCGTGTAGGCGCCGGACACCTTGCGCGAGGCGGTGACCTCACGCCGGAACCGGGCCCGGAAGCCCTCGTCCCCGGCGAAGTGCGCGAGCACCTGCTTGACGGCTACGAGGCGCCCGTCGGGCCCTGCCGCCAGCAGCACCCGCCCCATACCGCCCTCCCCCAGCACGCCGAGCACGTCGAACGGCCCCACGTGCTTCGGCCCCGAGGGCCCCAGGTCTTCCATCCCACCCCGTCCCATCTCTCCACTCGGCCCGCGCTCAGCGCGGGACGGCCGCCAGCGCGGCGCGGGCGATCTGTTTCGCCTCGGCCTCGCAGGTCGCTGCGGGATGCTCCGGGCCGCCGAGGGCCACCTGCACCACGAGGTTGCCGTCGCGCACGTGCAGCCGACAGATTTCCGTTTCCATCGCTTTCGGCCTCCACTCCGCTTGGTCCCCCACCCCGAGGCCGGTCTCGGTGCGACTGTGGCCGAAGCCGATCCGTTGGCGCTCCGTCCCGCTGTCCCCGCTGCGGCCGCTGCGCTCCAGGGTCCAGGCGACGGAGGCGTGCGGCGGCGGCTCGTTCTCGCGGGCGGCGTCGTAAACCGGCAGCCAGGCGCAGTGCGCAGACGCCCAGCTGGCCTCGTTGACGTACGTGTCCTTCTTCTCGTTCCGGGCCGGCAGCGGGAGCTTCCCGGCCGCCTCCGCGCAGCGCGGCACGCTCAGGTACCGGTCCGCTTCGGCCGGCGGCCTCGGCGGCGGCTCCTCCTTCTCGCGCAGCAGGTACGCGGGTCCGGCCACGGCCGCCACGAGGGCCCCCGCCAACAGCAGCAGGCTCCTGCGG
This sequence comes from Streptomyces sp. NPDC048269, assembly GCF_040652395.1. Lineage (NCBI taxonomy): Bacteria > Bacillati > Actinomycetota > Actinomycetes > Kitasatosporales > Streptomycetaceae > Streptomyces > Streptomyces sp. NPDC048269. Next base: position 97,863 of record NZ_JBEZLW010000018.1, on the reverse strand, counting down.
CGCAGGCGCAGGCGCATGCCGCGTGGCGCGTGCGCCCGTTCCGGGCGGACCGCGCGCGGGGCGGTGGCGGTCGCCGCGTCCGGGTCCACGTCCGGGCCGGAATGCGCATCCGCCGGCCGGGCCGTGCTGTCCGGGTCCCGGAGCAGCCGGTCGATCTCCTCCTGCTGTGCGGCGGCCATGCGGTCGACCGCGGGCGGCCACTGCGTGCCGTCGGCCGTGCCGGTCAGGCCCAGGATCTCGGCCGGGGACGGCCGGGCTGCCGGGTCCTTGGCCAGGCACCGGGTGACCAGGCCGCGCAAGCTCGGCGGCAGGCCGAGGAGGTCGGGTTCGGCGTGCACGACGTTGTACAGGGTCAGCGCCACCGTCGGCGCCACGAAGGGGCTGCGGCCCGTCGCGGCCAGGACCAGGACCGACCCGAGGGAGAACACGTCGCTCGCCGGGGTCAGTTCACCGCCCTCGGCCTGCTCGGGCGACATGAACGCGGGCGAGCCGATCACCGTTCCGGCCCGCGTCAGCTCGGTGACCTCGCCGGGCCGGGCCACCCGGGCGATGCCGAAGTCGATCACCCGTACCCCGTCCCGGGCGAGCAGCACGTTGTCGGGCTTGAGGTCCCGGTGCACCAGCCCCGCCCGGTGGATCTCCGCGAGGGCCGTCGCCAGCCCGGCGGCGAGCCGCCGTACGGTCTCCTCGGGCAGCGCCCCGGCGCTCTCCACCGCGGCCCCCAGCGCGGGCCCGGCCACGAACACCGAGGCCAGCCACGGAGCGGCCGCTTCGGCGTCGGCGTCCAGGACCGCGGCCGTGTAGGCGCCGGAGACCTTGCGCGAGGCGGCGACCTCACGCCGGAAACGGACGCGGAAGCCGTCGTCGTCGGCGAGCCGGGCGTGCACCTGCTTGACGGCGACGAGCCGCCCGTCCGGTGCGGCGCCGAGCAGCACGCGGCCCATGCCGCCCCGGCCGAGCTCGGCGAGCAGCCGGTACGGCCCTGCCACGGCCGGATCTGACGCCCCGAGTGGTCTCATGGTCCCCTCACCACGTCGACGGCCCGCCCGGCGAACTCCCGGGTGAAGGCCTCACATTCTCCGGGCGGGTAATGGGGACCGTTCACCGAGACGACGACCGTCATGTTGACGTCCCGTACGCGCAGCTTGCAGCTCGGATCCGCCTCGAAGTCCGGCGGCTGCCACAGCCCCTCCTCGGCGAACCCGAGGGCGAGCTCGCGCTGGGTCTTGCCGCGGGCGTAGGAGGCCTCGTGGTACTTCTTCGCCTGCTCGGCCCCGGTGCCCTTGCCCTTCAAGGTCGAGAAGAACCGCCACTCGACCCGGATCTGGTCACCGGTCCGGGTTGCCCAGTAGCAGTCGACCTCCTCCGCGCCCGACGCCTGTTGCGGACTTGCCCCGCCCGCGGGTTCGAACCCGGACGGCACGCTCAGCTTGGGGACGGTCTGCTCACAGTGCGGGGGCGACGCCGGGTACACGTCCTTCCGCTGTGCCAGCGGTGTCGTGCCGGGCGTCGGCACGGGCTCGGGTACGACCTGGCGGTAGGCCTCCACGACGTACGGCCGCCCCACGGTCAGCCCGACGGCGGCCACGGCCGCCACGCCCGCAAGGGCCACCGCCACGACCAGCGGCCGGGGCCTTCGGCGGCGGGCAGGAGCCGTGTCGGCCGCGGCCACGCGCAGCAGCCCGCCCATCGTGACCGTCTGCTCGTCGATCAGCGTGTTCACCGCCTTCGGCCACGGCCGCGCCGAGGGCGTCAGCCCGCCGACCGTGCTCAGCAGCTCGCCCGGGCTCGGCCGGTCGGCCGGGTCCTTGGCCAGGCACAGCGCGATGATCCCGCGCAGGCCGGGCGGTACCCCGCTCAGGTCCGGTTCGGCGTGCACGACCTCGTGCAGGATCCGCGGCACCGAACTCCCGGCGAACGGCGCCTTCCCCGTACAGGCCATGACGAGGGTCGCGCCGAGCGAGAACACGTCACTGGCCGGGGTGAGTTCCTGCCCCAGGACCTGCTCGGGCGACATGAACGAGGGCGACCCGATGAGCGAGCCGTCGTGCGTGATCCGGGTCTGGTCGCCCACCGCCCGCACGATGCCGAAGTCGATGACCCGTACGCCGTCCTCGGCGAGCAGCACGTTCGACGGCTTGAGGTCCCGGTGGATCAGGCCCGCCCGGTGTACGTCGGCCAAGGCGTGCGCGAGCCCGGCGGCCAGTCGGCGCACCGCCTCCTCGGGCAGCGGCCCGGCGGCGTCCAGGGCTTGGCCCAGCGAAGGCCCCGGCACGAACTGCGAGGCGAGCCACGGCCTCTCCGCGTCGGGGTCGGCGTCGATCACGGCCGCGGTGTAGCCGCCGGCCACCCGCCGCGAGGCGTCCACCTCGCGGCGGAACCGCGCCCGGAACCCCTCGTCCTCGGCCAGGTCGGCATGCACCTGCTTGACCGCGACATGGCGCCCGTCCGGCGCCACCCCCAGCACGACCCGGCCCATACCGCCCTGGCCGAGCACCGAGACCGTCCGGAACGGTCCTATGTACTCCACTCCGCTCCTAGAGGGCGCCGACGAACGCAGCGAAGGCGGCGGGACTCACGGTGAAGGCGGGGCCTTCGGGGTTCTTGGAGTCCCGGACGGCGACCTGGGTGGGCTGGGTGGCGACTTCGACGCACTCGCCGCCGGTGCCGCCGCTGTACGAGGCCTTGCGCCAGGCGGTGGCGCCGAGGGGGGCGCACTCGACGCAATCGCCGCCGGTGGTTCCACTGAAGGACGACTTACGCCATTGCACGCTCGTCAGGTCCAGGCCGTTCTCCATAACGTTCCTCCATTACGCGAGCGATCAGCGCGACCGAGCGCTCCGGGGAGAGTGCTTCGGCTTGCAGCCGAGCGTAGCCGACCGAACGTTCCTTGATCAGTGACGGGTTGGCGGTCATGTGACCCTGCGCATAGCCCTCCTCGTAGAACAAGTCCGGGTCGTCGTCAAAGCGGAGGAGGTTGAACGACCCGAGCATTCCTGTGTGTTGTCCAGCCGAGAAGGGCAGCACTTGGACCTGCACCCACGGCCGCTCCAGGAAGGCCAACAGGTGGGCGAGTTGGTCTCGCATGACCTCATGCCCGCCGACCTCCTGATGCAATGCCGCCTCGGCGAGCACCACCCATAGGGCTGGCGGGTGCTCGCGTTCCAGGATGCGCTGCCTCTCCATGCGGGCCGCCAACAGCTCGTCGACCTGATCAGGGCGGTCGACGCCGAGCAGGGCGCGCGCATAGGCCTCCGTTTGGAGTAGCCCGTAGACCAGCTGCGACTGGTAGGTCGAGATGTACTCGGCCTTCGCCTCCATCTCCGCGTACGCCTGGAACCAGCTCGGCAGCTGACTCCGCAACACCAGCCCCACCAGCCGGGAGAACACCCCACCCGTCCCGAGCGCCGCGTCCACCCGCTCCGAGAAGTCCCGCGTCGGGACCTTCCTCGCGGTCTCGATCTGCCCGATCAGCGAGGCCGTGCAGAAGACGATGCCGCCCAGCGCCCCCTGTTTCAGCCCCGCGTCCTCTCTCAGGCGGCGCAGTTCCGAGCCGTAGTAGTCCAGCGGCGAGGCGCTGGGATCCAGATCGCGGATGTTGACCATGAGGAGGTCACCCCCAAGTCCACGCCGTGCGGCGTTCGTTTCGGTCCGTAGCCGAGCGTAACCACGCCACCTCACCCTGGTGACATGAATCACGCAACTCACCTCTCCCCCGGGGAGATTGACGACAGCTACCACATGGGCTTCACCGTCAATGAGCACTCGGCCCGGCACATGCGGCGCGTACTGCGGATGATGCTGGCGAGCTGGGGCCACGGCGGGCTGACCCACGCCGCTGAGCTGGCGCTCACCGAGCTGGTCGCCAACGTCGTACGCCACGTCCCCGGCCGGGACTGCTCGGTGCTCATGCTGTGCCGGCCGGGCGGGGTGCGGGTGGAGGTGTCCGACGGCTGCCCCTCCCCTCCCCGGTTGGCGCGCGACGGCGGGGGACTGGCCGAGGGCGGCCGGGGGCTGCTCCTGGTCGAGGCCGTCACCGACCGCTGGGGCACGGTGCCGCTGCCCAGGGGCAAGACGGTGTGGTTCGAGTGCGACGCGTGACGCACTGAGCCCCCGGCCCCTCGCACTCGGCGATAATGCTCTGCCGAACGGGGTGGATCATGCAGTGACGGGGGCCGGGCGCGTGCAGGAACTGATCGAAGGCCGTTACTCACTGGAGGAGTTGCTCGGCCAGGGCGGCTTCGGCGAGGTGTGGCGGGCCGAGGACAGCCGGGTGGGCCGCCAGGTCGCCGTCAAGATCGGATACCCACAGTCGCCCGAGGAGACGCGCCGGTTCGAGCGGGAGGCCAGCCTGGCCGGGAACCTCGCGCATCCCAACATCGCCACCGTCCACGACTTCGGGCGTACCGAACGGGCCGGGCGCAGTGCCGTCTTCCTCGTCATGGAGCTGCTCCAGGGCCGCAGCCTGGCCGAGGTCCTGGAGGCCGGAGTACCGCCGCTCGCGGACGCCCTGGACTGGGCCGCGCGGATCGCGGACGCGCTCGGCGCCGCCCACGACGCCGGAATCGTCCACCGGGACATCAAGCCGGCCAACGTGATGGTCACCGGGAGCGGGGTGACGAAGGTCCTCGACTTCGGCATCGCCAAGGCCCGGGGCGGGCCCGGTACGGAGCTGACGGCCACCGGCATGATCATCGGGTCGTTCCCGTACATGGCGCCCGAGCGGTGGACCGGCGGGGCGGACGGCGTGCCCGTCGACGGCCGGGCCGACCTGTACGCCCTGGGCTGCGTCCTCATGGAGCTGCTGACCGGTGCCCGCCCCTTCCCCGCGCGGGAGATGCACGAGCTGCTCGCCCAGCACCTCACGACGCGGCCGCCCGTGCCCAGTTCTCTGCAGGCGGGTCTGCCGGCCGCGCTGGACTCCCTCGTGCTCGACCTGCTCGCCAAGGACCCCCGCGAGCGCCCCGAGAGCGCGGGCCAGGTGTCCCGGCGGCTGGCGGAGATCGCCCGGGGCGCAGTCGCCGCCTCCGGCGACCCCGCCGTGCCCGTGCTCCCTCCGGTGACAGCGCCCGTGACGGCGCCGGCGGCCCCCTGGCCGCCTCCGCCGTCCTACTCCCCCACCGTGCACACCGGGGTGGGCGATCCGGTCCGCACCATGCTGGGGCGCAGGCTGACGCAACTGCTGGAGGACGGCCCGGCCGACGTCGTGGAACGGCTCGGCATGCTGACCTCCGACCTGGCCGAGGAGCTCGGGGCGCACGACCCGCTCACGATGCGTGCCGCGTACCACCACGCGATGCGCGTCCGCGGGCGGTCCGTCACGGAGCTGGAGCGCATCCTGCCGAGGATGGTGCGGGTCCTCGGCCTCGAGCACCCGGACACGATCACCGCGCGTGCCACGTACGTCGGCGAGGCCGCGGCCTTCGGGCCCGGCGACGGCCGGCGGCACGAGGAGGAGCTGCGCGAGATCATCGGGCAGGCGACCCGGGTGTTCGGCACGCACGTCCCGGTCACGCTGACCGCTCGCTACCACCTGGCCTCGGCCATGCACCGGGGGGCCCGCGACCGCGACGGCCAGTGGGACGCGCGCACCCGTGAGCGGGCGGAGAGCGAGCGGGCCTGGCTGGGGCCGCTGCTGCCCGACCTGGAGTGGGCGCTGAGTGCCGACAGTCCGGTCCTGCTGGACGTGCGGCGCCGGCTGGCGCACGACGCCTGGCTGCTCGGTGACTTCGCCGCCGCCGCGCCCCTGTACTGGCGGCTCTTCCCGGACCTCGCCGAACTCGCGGAGCACGGCGATCCGGAAGTGGCCCACCGCGTGCTGCGCAGCATCGGCGAGGCGGGCGATCCCGCGAGCGCGCTGGCGCACATGAACCTGCTGCTGCACCGGCTCCCCTTCCTCGCGGGCAGCCGCCGGCTGGCCCAGGAGGTGTCCGACACCCGGGCGGAGTTCCGACGGACGCTGCGCGAGCAGCGCCGGGCCGACGGGGGCGGCGGCCTGTTCGGCCGCTGAGCCTCCAGCCCCGCCCGGTCCGCGGGTCCGGCTGCAGGACCGGGGCTCCGCCCCGCACCCCGCGCCTCAAACGCCGCCGGGGCTGAATTCGGCTGATGCCGTCCGCTCGGCGGCGCTGGATTGCCCGCAGGGCAATTGCAGCCCCGCCGGCGTTCGAGACGCGGGGGCTCGGGCGAAGCCCCCGTCCTGCAGCCCCGCAGCGTTTGAGGAGCGGGGGCTCGGGCGAAGCCCCCGTCTTGCAGCCCCGCCGGCGTTCGAGACGCGGGGGCTCGGGGGCAGAGCCCCGGTCTTGCAGCCCCGCCGGCGTTTGAGGCGCGGGGGCTCGGGGGCAGAGCCCCCGCAACGGTGCCGCACCGGACCACGGGACCCGGGACCCGGGACCCCAGGACTCGGGACTCGGACTCGGGACCCGCCATGGACCGCTACTCAGCGGTAGGGCAGCATGGGCCGACCAGTCGCAGCTCAGGAGGAACACATGGCCAGCCCCAAGCCGGAGACCCTCGCCGCCTTCGAGGCGGCCAAGGGGTTCATGCCCGTACGGGAGGGGCTCGCCCTGTACGAGGCCGCCACCACCGCGGCCGCGCTCGGGTTGCCGCTGCTGGAGGTCGGGACGTACTGCGGGCGTTCCACCATCCTGCTGGCCGACGCCGCCCGTGAGGCAGGCGTCGCCGCGATCACCGTGGACCACCACCGCGGCAGCGAGGAGCAGCAGCCGGGCTGGGAGTACCACGACCCGACGGTCGTGGACCCGGAGATCGGGCTGATGGACACCCTGCCCACCTTCCGCCGTACCCTCCACAAGGCCGGGCTGGAAGACCACGTGATCGCGATCGTCGGCCGCTCCCCGCAGGTCGCCGCCGCCTGGGGCGGCAAGCTCGGCCTGGTCTTCATCGACGGCGGCCACACCGACGAGCACGCCACCGGCGACTACGAGGGCTGGGCCCCCCACGTCGCCGAGGGCGGCACGCTCGTCATCCACGACGTGTTCCCGGATCCGGCCGACGGCGGCCAGGCCCCGTACCGGATCTACCTGCGCGCCCTCGCCTCCGGCGCCTTCGAGGAGGTCTCGGTGACCGACTCCCTGCGCGTGCTGCGCCGCACGTCCCCCGAGCGGGCCGTCTAGAAGCCCGGTGAAGGTCTTGTTGAGGGCTGTCCGGCCGGAGGCCGGGCGGCCCGCTTGCCCTATGTGGTGGCCGGGTCGAGGTGCCAGGTGTGGCTGGTGCGGGTGAGTCCGAGGTTGATCAGACGGCGGAGGTTGAGGGCGGCGGCCCTGGTGTGGAGCCAGGTCCTCCCGCAGGGCGGCTCGCACAGCACCACTAACCTCGCGCTTTCATGAAGCGCGGTGTCGGACAGGTGATCAGGTAAACGAAAAGTGCCTCTGACCAGCAAGAATGAGGATAGTCGAGGTCCTTGTTCCTGCCATAGCCGGAGGCACTTCTCAGGTGAAGAAGCGTATCGGGTCCTACCCAGGTGTCCGCGTCGAGCGGGACGGCCGGGCGGTGGTGTCCCAGGCCGGGGCCGTACTGCTGGTCGCCCAGGCTGGACCGAGCGATATCGGCGGCTCTGTCACCGTGGCGCAAGCTTCGGGCGGTGCACGATCCGGGCTAACCAAGAGCTGCCTACAGACAGGCCCTTTTCACGTTTAGGACACAACAGCCCCAGAACGTACGCAATATCGGCCTGTAAACACGTGCCTATTCGTGAAATTGGACTCGGTTATGGAGGCGACGACCGATCGCCCGCAAAGGGGGCGGCGGATGTCCTCGCTGGTGGAGTCAGGCGCCGTCCGGGAGCACACCCAACCGGGGGAAGGAGGAGGCAGGTTGACATCGACCAAAGATCGGTTACCCTTCGACCGCGCACCTGACGTGCACACAACACACACACCCGCGGGCGGTACGCAATGTGGCGCCGTATTGCGGACACCTATCGCCGTTCACCGGTCACGATCAAAAACGAGGAAAGACTTATGATTCGACGGATTTCAGCAATGTTGCTTGCCGTGGTATCTCTGTTCGGCGCAGGAATCGCCCTAGCCGGGCCCGCGCAGGCCTACTGCGACTACGACCACGCCTGTTTCTACTCGAACAGCAATTTCGAGGGATGGAAGAGGAGAGACTACAACTCGCAGCTCAACTGGCGCAACCTCGCCTACGACAACAACGGCAACGCGCCTCTCTACTACACTGACGGCTACCCCAGCAACGTCAGCTCCATTGAGAATGAGGACCCGGACACCAAGCTCTCCGTGTACTACAACTCCGGGAATCTCGGCCCCTGCTTCATGGTCGCGGCTAACGGTTCCGTGAGCAACATGGGGGGCATATACATTAAGTCCGGCATGACCGCCAATGACAACATGAACTCGCACAAGTTCAGCAACTCATGCTTGGGGAACACGTACAACTTCTGATCGTCGAGACATGAATGCGGTGGGGCGGAGGCAGTTCCGCCCCACCGTGCACATCCACTCTCTCCAGGGGTTTCCTTGCGTTACACACGTCTCGTCATCGCAACCGGGGTCGGCGTGCTGCTGCTCACCGGGTGCGCGGAGGGCGCCGGGGTGAACGACAGCGCCGGCGGTGGCGGTCCCGTGGTCCAGGACGTCGTCACGGAGGCCGACATCGTCCTCCCGGTGTCCGCTTACCTCTTCACTCGCGAGCAGCAGGCGCTGGTCGACACCGCGAGTTCTACCCTGGCCGCCGACTGCATGAAGCGGTTCGGTTTCGATTGGCCCGTCAAGAAGACCGAGCCACTCAAGGTCGTGAGCCGCCGGTACAGCGTTGTCGGCGAGAAGGTCGCCGCCGAGTACGGCTATCACATGATCCCGACGGCCGGCTACGACGAGCACGCCGAAGGCGCGGTTCCCAGTCAGGCCAAGTTCCCGCCCGAGGCGTACATGATCTACGGCGGCAAGGGTGGCGATGGAGCCGCGGGACGCAGTTACCAGGGCAAGGACGTCCCCGAGGGCGGCTGTCTAGGGGAGGCCGCCCGCAAGCTGGGGCTCGACAAGGTGCAGGATCCCCGAAAGGGCAAGACCGGACTGCTCAGCATCGATTTCTCCTCCTTTGGGAAGGCCCTGGCGACGCCTGAATTCAAAAAGGCGCAGGACGAGTGGGTGGCCTGCATGAACAAGTCGGGATATCAGCACACCGGCTTCATGCAGCCCGCCGAGAAGTACGCGTCCCAGGGGAACTCTGCATCGCCGGAGGAGAAGGTCGTGGCCAAGGCCGATGTGAAGTGCAAGCAGGAAACGAAACTCGCCACCGTGCTGCTCCGCCTCGAAACGAAGATCCAGAGCGACTACATCGAGCAGAATGCCGCCGGTTTTGCCGAGATCAAGAAGGACCGGAGCGCGGTCATAAAGTCGGCCAACGAGGCATTGGCGAACTGAATGCAGCACGACGAACAGCCCTTCGTGGTCTCGGCCGGGGCGGCTAACAGCGGCGGCGGTGAAAGTGGTGGCGGTGCACGGATCGGGCGGCGCTGGGTCGCCCTGATCGCGGTGGGCGCGGTCGCGCTCACCGGGGCGGGCTTCGGGGCCTCCCTGCTGATCAAGTCGCCCGCCCAGGCGGCGGCGGACTCCCGGCCCCCGGCACCGTCCGTGATCACCGCGCCAGTCGAGTACCGGACGCTGGCCTCCTCAGTGATCCTTCGCGGCACCGTGGTCGCCGGCCAGAGCGTGGAGATCACTCCCGGCGGCGCGGCTGAGGGAGGCAGCCCCACGGTCTCCAAGCTGCCGCTGAAGGTAGGGGACGAGGTAGGCGCGGGTCGGCTGCTGGTTGAGATATCGGGCCGTCCGGTGATCGCGCTCCAGGGCACGGTTCCGCTCTATCGCGACCTCAAGCCCGGTGCCCAGGGCAGCGACGTGGGCCAGCTCCAGGACGCGCTCCAGAAGCTCGGCCACTCCACTTCCCCCGACAACCGGGGGCGTTTCGGCGAGGGCACGAAGTCGGCGGTCACCGCGCTCTACAACGCGCTCGGGTACGAACCCGTTGTAGTCGGCGGCGCCGAGGGCGCTGCCGCCGTCACCGCGGCCGAAACACGGGTGACCTCGGCCGTACGAGCCCTGGACGACGCCAAGGACGCACTGAAGACCGCCGAGGCCAGCTCAGTTTCGGGCTCGGGCAAGACGACGGTGCCGACCACCAGTCGCGAACTGGAGCACCTGCGCAAGGCGGTCAGCCGTGCCCAGGAGGACCTGGCCACCGCACGCGAGGGACTCGTGGCCGCGCGGGCGACCGCAGGCCCCATGGTTCCGTCCGGCGAGGTGACGTTCCTGGAGAGCTTCCCCGCACGGGTGCAGGATATCCCCGCACGGCTCGGCGGGAAGGTGCAGGGGGCGGTGATGACCATCGCAGCAGGCGCCCTGGTGCTGCACGGTTATGTGCCCGACCACCAGAAGGGCCTGATCAGGGCGGGTCAGCAGGCAGAGATCCTCTCCGAGGTCAACGGCGCCTCCGCCCAGGCCTCCGTACAGTCCATCGCCACCGCCCGCACGACGCCGCGCGCCGATGGCGGCACGCCGGCCGGACAGCCGGCCGGACAGCCGGCCGGTGGGCAGGCCGGTGGGCAGGCTGGCGCGGACGGCTATCTGATGACTCTGGCGCCGGGCCGGCCGCTGGGGGCCGAGTGGACCGGGCAGAACGTCCGCATGACAGTGCTGGCCGCCACGACCGCCGGCAAGGTCCTGGTCGTACCCATCACGGCGGTGTCGGCCGGCGCCGACGGCTCCACAGTGGTCACCGTGCTGGAGGACGACGGCAGGCAGCGCCGGGTCCGGGTGAAGCCGGGCACCACCAGCGACGGCCATGCCGAGGTCACACCCCTGGACGGCGGCGCCCTGGGCGAGGGTGACCGTGTGGTGACCGGGGTCCGGTCCAACGGCGCCGTGCGAGGAGGCACCGGATGACCACGCCCCCTCCCCCGTCCGAGCCGCCCGTCATCGAATTCCGGCAGGTCGGCCTCACCTATCCGGGGCCGCCGCCCGTGGAGGCGTTCCGCCCCAGCGACCTCACGGTCGGCAGGGGCGAGTTCATCACCGTCGTCGGCCCCTCCGGATCGGGCAAGTCCACGTTCCTGAACATCGCCGGACTCCTCGACACCCCCACGACGGGCAGCTTCCTGCTCGACGGCATCGACACCGGCCGGCTCAGGGACACCGAGCGCACCACTTTGCGTGGCCGCCGTATCGGGTTCGTCTTCCAGGCCTTCCACCTGCTGCCGCACCGCAGCGCCCGCGAGAACGTCGAACTCGCCATGGTCTACGACGGTACATCGCGCCGCGAGCGCCCCCGACGGGCCCGCGAGGCGCTGGCCCGGGTCGCCCTCGGCCACCGCACCGAGGCGCTGCCCACCCGGATGTCCGGCGGCGAACGCCAGCGGGTGGCCATCGCGCGGGCCTTGGTCGCCCGGCCCTCGCTGCTCCTGTGCGACGAGCCGACGGGAAACCTCGACACCGCCAACGCCGAGGTGGTGCTCCGGCTGCTGGAGGCTCTCAACGCCGAGGGCATCACCATCGTCCTCATCACGCACGACCCGGCCGTGGCCGCCCGCGGCCGACGAACGGTCACCATCCGGGACGGCATCCTAAGCGAGAGCGAGAGCGAGCAGGTACGCGCATGCTAAGCCGGATCGGAAAGAAACGGCACGCCGCGCCCCTCCCCGGGATCGGGCGCTCCACATTCGCGCCACGGGACCTGCTGGCCGAAGCGCTGGCCGGGATGCTGCAGCGCCCCGCCCGCTCCGCGCTCACCATGCTCGGCACCGTCCTGGGCGTCGGTGCCTTCGTCGCGGTGCTCGGCCTAACCGCCACCGCCTCCTCGCAGATCGACGCCCGCTTCAACATGCTCTCCGCGACCGAGGTGACGGTCGAGGACATCGCCCGCGAACAGAACAAGTTCGCCGACGCGGCGTTCCCGGACGACGCCTCGGACCGCGTCGAGCGGCTCAACGGGGTGCGTCACGCCGGCGCGCTGTGGACGGTGCGGCCCCGACGCAGCGCCGCCGAACTCGCCGTCACCGCCGCCCCGGTGGGCGACACCGGAGGGGAAACCCTCAACGTGGTGGCCGCCGCCCCCGGTGCCCTGCGCGCGGCCGAACCCCGGCTCTCCCAGGGCAGGCTGTACGACGAGTTCCACTGCGGTGCCCGCCAGCGCGTCACCGTGATCAGCTCGGGCATCGCCGCCCGGCTGGGCATCACCACGCTGGAGACCAAGCCGGCGATCTTCATCGGCGGGCAGCCGTTCACCGTCGTGGGCATCGTCGAGGACGTCCAGCGCCAGCCGGACGTGCTGCTCTCGGTTCTCGTACCGCAGACCACCGCGGTCGAACTTTGGGGGCGGCCCACCGAGGGCGCCAGAATGCTCATCGCCACGGACCTGGGCGCCGCCCGTCAGGTGGCCAGGGAGGCCCCCACGGCGCTGCGCCCCGACCACCCGGAGTACCTCAGGGCGATTCCGCCGCCCGACCCGAGGAGCCTGCGAACCTCGGTGACCTCCGACCTCGAACAGCTGTTTCTGCTGCTCGCCGGGGTGTGCTTGGTCATCGGAGCGGTCGGAATCGCCAACACCACCCTGGTAGCGGTCCTGGAGCGCACCGGGGAGATCGGCCTGCGCCGCGCCCTCGGCGCGCAGGGGCGCCATGTCACCGCCCAATTCCTCGCCGAGTCGGGCACGCTGGGCGCCTTCGGCGGACTCATCGGTACGGCCATCGGCACACTGGCCGTCCTGGTGGTGGCGCTGATCAGGGACTGGACGCCGGTCATGCACCCGGTGACCCTGGCTACCGCCCCGCTCATCGGCCTGGCGACCGGCGTCGTGGCCGGGATCTATCCCGCCCGGCGCGCGTCCTCCGTGCAACCGGCCGAAGCCCTTCGCGGCTGACCCGCCCCGCCCAGGGGAGGCTCGCGACATCCATGGCGGATATGGGCTGATATCTGCATCACATAACGGCCGCAAGCTCGCCAGAGTCCGCTGGGCGTAGCAGATCTCCACGCGATCTTCGTCTCTCAGCGTCCGCCCACCGTCCAGGGCTGGTGGGGGCGGTGAGTATCACGAGGGGCCCTAAGTAGACCGCAGGCAGCGCACTTAACAGTGCGGCCCGGCGGAAGGAAGGATTATGAGCCCTGGCGGGAAACCCCCATCCCCGCATAAAGGACAATCGCACCGCGCCCCCGGATGGCCCACGGTCCGTACGGCGGCCCGGGGGGCGGTCTAGCATCGCCGCGTGCGCAACGACGACAGCCCCCTACGCCCCGAGCCCGGCCCCCCGGCGGGCCCGGCCCGGCCCTGGTTCGCGCGCCGCTCCACCCTCGTGGTCGCGGCCGCCGCACTCGCCCCCATCTTCCTCGGCGGCTGGGTCCTGACCCAGATCCTGGCCGGGGCGGGCGGCGACGACTCGCGCCCGCCGCGGGTCGTGCTGCCGAAGGGCTCCTCCGCCCCCGCCCCCGCCTCCCCGTCCCCGGCGGCGCCCGCCAAGGGCCCGCTCTCCGGCCGGACCGTCGTCATCGACCCCGGTCACAACACCGGCAACTTCGACCACACCAACGAGATCGAGCGGCAGGTCGACATCGGCACCAACCGCAAGGAGTGCGACACCACCGGGACCACGACGAACGCCGGCTACATGGAGGCCGAGTTCACGATGGACGTGTCCCTGCGGGCCCGCAGGCTCCTGGAGGCGCAGGGCGTGAAGGTCATCCTCACGCACGAGGTCGGGGGCCGCGCCTGGGGTCCCTGCATCGACGAGCGGGCCCGGATCGGCAACCAGGCGAAGGCGGACGCCGTCGTCTCGGTCCACGCGGACGGCGTCTCGGCCGGCAACCGCGGCTACCACATCATCCTCCCCGCGGACGTGCGGGGCGGCGCCGCCGACACCGGGCCCATCGTCGGGCTCTCCCGGCAGCTCGGCGAGCGGATCGCCTCGAACTTCGCCCGGACCACCGGTTCCGCCCCCGCCAACTACCTCGGCAGCGGTACCGGTTTGGTCGTCCGCGACGATCTCGGCGGACTGAACCTCTCAACCCGGCCCAAGGTGTTCATCGAATGCGGCAACATGCGTGACGCCAAGGACGCGGCGCAGCTGACGAGTCCGGAGTGGCGGCAGAAGGCGGCGCAGGGCATCGCGGACGGCATCGTGGGGTTCCTCGGCGGGTAGTCCCACCGGAGGTCCCGCCGGGACTGCTCGCAGCCCCGATCCTCTCGGCCGCGCGAGACCTCCGTACCATGGTGCCGCCCGCCCGCTCCCAGGCAAGCTCTGCGACCGCGGTACCACGAGACGACCGAGACCGAGAAGGACACCTAAGACGTGAACATCCGCTCCCTCACTCGAGGCGACGGCGTGGTGATCGGAGCAGCGGCGCTGCTGTTCATCGCCTCGTTCCTCGATTTCTACTCCACCACGCTGGGCGATCTGCCGAGCGCGTGGGACACCGACGCCTACCGGCTGGTTCTCCCCAGCGTCTTCCTGCTCGGCTTCATCGCCGCCGGTCTGCTGATCGCGGGCCGCTTCCAGCCCGAGACCCGTAAGGTCCTCGGCCTGCCGCTGGCCGCGTGGGGCACCGTGCTCGCCGTGTCGGCCGCCTGGTCCGCGCTGTGGGCCCTGATCACCTGCCCGAGCACGTTCGACCTCGGCGCCGGCGCCATCCTCGCCTTCCTCGCCACCCTGGCCCTGGCCGGCGTTGCCGTGGCGGGCGCGAAGATCCCGGCGCTGGCCGGCCAGCTGATGCCGGAGCCGAAGCCCGCCGCCGTCCCGCCGTACGGGGGCCAGCCCCAGCCGGGCGCCGGGTACGGCTACCCGGGCGGCCAGCAGCAGCCGTACGGCTCCACCCCACAGCCGGTCCCGCCGTACGGCGGCACGCCGACCCCGGCCCCGGCCCCGGCCCCGCAGGACAACGCCCAGCACACCCCGGCTCCGGCGCCCGCCCCGGCGGGCGACTTCACGCCGTTCTGGTTCGCCGTTCCGGTGGCCCGCCCCCTCTTCGCCGAGGACGGCTCCCCCACCCCGATCGCCGAACTCGCCCCGGGCACCTGGTACCTGGCCGTCGAGCAGCGTGACGCCGCCACCCTGATCGCCCAGACCCAGGACGGCCGCCGCGGCGTCCTGAACGACACCTCGGGCATCCAGCGCGGCTGAGTTCGGCCCCGCCGGCGATTGAGGCGCGGGGTCCGGGGGCGGAGCCCGCAACGGCGCCGCACACACCGCCCCACAGCAACGGCCCCCCGCCCTTCCGGGCGGGGGGCCGTTGCCTTACAGTCACCTGACGCACCGTCAGTTCCGGCATCGCGGAGGGACCGTCCATGCGCCTCGGACTCGCACTCGGCTACTGGGGCCGCGGCCCCGACCCGCACCACCTCGCCCTCGCCACCGAGGCGGAGGACCTCGGCTACGACTCGGTGTGGACGGCCGAGGCCTGGGGCTCGGACGCCTTCACCCCGCTCACCTGGATCGCCGCGCACACCTCCCGGATCCGCCTCGGCACGGCCATCGCACAGATGGCCGCGCGCACCCCCACCGCCACCGCCATGCACGCCCTCACCCTGGACCACCTCTCCGGCGGCCGGATGATGCTGGGCCTGGGCATGTCCGGACCGCAGGTGGTCGAAGGCTGGTACGGGCGCCCCTTCCCCGCGAGCCCGCTCACCGCGACCCGCGAGTACGTCGACGTCATCCGGCAAGTGCTGCGCCGCGAGGGCCCGGTCGCGCTGGAGGGCCGCTTCCACCAGCACCCGTACCGGGGCGAGGACGGCACCGGCATCGGCAAGCCGCTGAAACCCATCACCCATCCGCTGCGCGCGGACCTGCCGGTCCTGCTGGGCGCGGAGGGGCCGAAGAACATCGCCCAGACGACGCGGATCGCGGACGGCTGGCTCCCCCTGTACTGGTCGCCGGCCCGCACCGACGTCTACCAGGCCTCGCTGGCCGGCCTCCCCGAGGGGTTCATGATCGCGCCGATGGCCCGTGCCAAGGTCTGCGACGACGTCGCCGAGGGGCTACTTCCGGTCAAGGCGATGCTCGGCTTCTACATCGGCGGCATGGGCCACGCGGCCCGCAACTTCCACGCCGACCTGATGGCCCGGATGGGGTACGAGGAGGAGGCCCGCCGCATCCAGGAGCTGTTCCTCGCCGGACGCAGGGAGGAGGCGGTCCTCGCCGTCCCGGACGCGTTCGCCGACGAGATTTCGCTGGTGGGACCGCGGGAGCGGATCGCGGAGCGGCTGGAACTGTGGCGCAAGGGCCCGGTCACCGACCTGCTCGTGACGGCCCCGGACCCGCACACCCTGCGCGTCCTGGCGGAGCTCAACGCCTAAGGGCTCCGATGCTCCGATGTGTTCAATCGGAGGTGACAGCGACTGTCCGAAAGCGGATGATGAGCGTTGCCGTTGCGGGCTTCGCGTGCGCCCGACTGCCGCCGGGGGGGGAACTGGCCGCACACAGGTCGCGAAGCGCCGCACCCGTGGCGACCCACGCCGTCTTCTGCTCGAAGGAACACTCCTGTTGCGTCATCGTCATGCGACGGGCCTGCTGACCGCGGGTCTCGTCTCCCTTCTCGGCCTGCCCGCCACTGCGGCCGCCGCCGAAACTCCGACCGCCCTCTACGTGAACCATGCGGACGGTGCCAACTGCACCGACGGCGGACCCGGTTCGCAGACCGCCCCCTTCTGCACGATCTCGGCGGCGGCCAAGGTCGTACAGCCGGGCCAGAGCGTTCGGATCAAGCCAGGCACGCGTTATGACGAGGCCGTCACCGTCGACCGCTCCGGGGAGCCGGGCAAGCCGATCACCTTCCTCGCCGACGCGGCGGACGCCTCCACCAAGGTGGATCTGGGCGGCAAGGGACTGACCGTCAGCGGCGCCGCCCACGTGGTCCTCCGCGGGCTGCGTGCCAACGGCGGGGTCCAGGTCAGCCGTTCCACCGACGTGGCACTGGACGGCATCGACAGCTCGCCCAGCAGCCTCGACGCACTCGTGGTCGGCGACGGAAGCACGGACGTGCGGGTCAGCCGGAGCCGCCTGAAGGGTGTCCGGATCGCGGGCGGTTCCCAGGGCACCGTGCTCAGCAACAACGCCATCGTCGGCCTGCGCGGGCCGGCAGTCTCCGTGACGGACGCCCCCGGCACTGTCATCACGAACAACACGGTCGACGGCTACTGCGCGACGACCTTCTCGGTCAGTGGCTCCTCGTCCGGCTCCGGGCTGTTCAACAACCTGCTCTACACCAGGTACAACGGCCTCTGCCAGCCGGTCGAACCGCGCAGCGGCATCACGGTGTCCGAGAGCGCGGCTGCGGGCACCCGCGCCGACTACAACCTGATCGCCGGCCTGGACGGGCTGACGGCCTACCAGTGGGCCGGCACCAGCTACCAGGCCCCGGCGGCGTTCGCCGCCGCCACCGGCCAGGGCGCGCACGACATCCTGGCCCCGTCGCCGCAGGGCGTCGGCGCCGTGGACGGCTCCCCCACCATCGACTCCGGCGACCCGACGGCGCCGGGGGTGCTGCCCACCGACCTGTCCGGGTACCCGACCATGGACAACCCGCGTGTGCCCAACACCGGCAAG
The DNA here is from genome assembly GCF_040652395.1 of Streptomyces sp. NPDC048269. Classification (NCBI taxonomy): domain Bacteria; kingdom Bacillati; phylum Actinomycetota; class Actinomycetes; order Kitasatosporales; family Streptomycetaceae; genus Streptomyces; species Streptomyces sp. NPDC048269. The sequence continues at coordinate 80,294 of NZ_JBEZLW010000018.1, read as the reverse complement.
GACGGCGGGTACATCGACCGCGGCGCCCGCGAGACCCAGGACGAGCTGAGCAACGCCCTGCTGGAGCTCGACCAGGCCTGGGCGCCGGCCGGGACCACGGTGAAGGCGACGGCCTCCGCGCACAGCCGCTGGGGCAGTGCGCTCACCTACCACTTCGACTTCGGCGACGGGACGGCCCCGGTCGTCACCACGGAGCGCACCGCCGAGCACGTCTACACCTCGCCGTGTGCGTGCGTCGTCAAGGCGACCGCGGTCAACGGCGCAGCGAAGGTCTCCGCCGAGCAGACGGCCGAGGTGACCACGCCCGGCCCGCTGACCACGGGCTTCACCGCCACGCACGTCCTGCCGAGCGCGGAGGACCCGCGGGCGCTCGTCCTGCCGCTGTCCGTCGAGGTCGACCCCCGGGCGGCCACCGTGGCACCGTGGCCGGTCCAGCGGATCGACGTGGACTTCGGTGACGGCGCGAAGGAGAGCCGCGACGGGCTGAACACCGTCCGGCACGCCTACAAGGTCCCCGGCACGTACAAGGTGACGACGACCGTCCAGGACACCAAGGGCGCCACGTCCTCGGCCGAGCGGACCGTGCAGGTCGCCTACACCCCGGCCGGCTACGTCGCCCTCACACCGTTCCGCGTACTGGACACCCGCACCACCAACACGCCCGTCCAGGGCGGCGCCGCCACCCCGGTCACCCTGCCGATCGTCTTCACCGGCTCGGGCCCGAACCACACGGCCGGCGCGTCCGCGGCGGTCCTGAACGTGACGGTCACCGGGGCCACCGAGGACACCCATCTCAGCGTCTGGCCCGCGGGTCAGCCCCGCCCGGTCACCTCGAACGTCAACGTCAAGGCGGGCGGCACCTCCTCCAACACCGTCACCGTGCCCATCGGCGCCGACGGCAAGGTCTCCGCGCAGCTCAACTCCGGCGAGGCCGCGCTCATCGTCGACTTCGTCGGCTACTACCAGCCGAACACCGGGCAGCGCTTCTCGCCGCTCGCCCCGGCCCGCCTCGTCGACACCCGCACCACGGGCGGCGCGCTGCGAGGTGGCCAAGCCCGCACGGTGAAGGTCGCCGGTGTGGGCGGCATCCCCGCCGACGCCACGGCCGTCGCCCTCAACCTCACCGGCACCGGCGCGACCGAGCAGGCGCACGTCATCGCCTACCCGGACCCGGACCCGACCCGTCGGCCCACCACCTCGAACCTGAACGTGGAACCCGGCAAGGACAAGTCCAACCAGGCCATCGTCCCCGTCGGACCGAACGGCACCATCACCCTCTACACCAACACCGGCTCCACCCATCTGATCCTGGACGCGGTCGGCTACTACGCCAAGGACGGCAAGGCCCTCTTCACGCCCGTCGTCCCCCAGCGCCTCGCCGACACCCGCACCACCGGCAAGCTCGCCCCCGGCGCGACCACCACCGTCGCCGGGATCCCGGCGAACGCACTCGGCGCGGCCCAGAACGTGACCGCCACCGACACCACCGGGCCCGGCTTCCTCACGGTCTACGGACACGGCGGCACGCGGCCCGAGGCCAGCAGCCTCAACACCCGCCCCGGCGAGACCGTGCCCAATCACGTCACCACCCCGGTGGCCGACGGCCGCGTCAGCATCTCCAACAGCTACGGCGGCAGCACCCACGTGATCACCGACCTGTTCGGCTACTTCACCCAGGGCTGACCGGCTGATCCACCCGCAGAGCACCGGAGCCCCGGCCACCGCGACACGCGGCGACCGGGGCTCCCGGCTGTGAACGGGGTGTCGGGAGCCCCGTCTCAGGCGTCCCGCGGATCCTCCCCGGGGGCCTGTGCGATGGCCGCCAGCAGCTCGCGCAGGTCCAGCGCCATGACGGCGATCTCGATGCTCCCGCCGCCCGCGTAGGCGCAGGTGACGATCCGCGAGCCGGGGTTGATGGACATGCCTTCCCTCATGGAGGGGGGCCGTACCCCGGTGGCACGGGCGCCGGGCAGCGGCACGGGCTCACCGCGTTGCGGGACCCAGCGGGCCGCGCCGCCGTCGGCGTACACCCGGCCCGGCCGCCAGCGGCCCTCGCCGACGGGCCTGCGGGCCATGCCGGGGATCCCGGGCACGGGGCCGGCGGCCGTCCGCGCGAGGTGCTTGCGCCGCAGGAGCCAGCCGGCTCCGGCGGCGGCGAGGACGGCCGCCACGATCTCGATCACGGGACCATTGAAACAGCCGCGGGGTCCCGGGTCGTGACCTACTGGCCCAGCTGGGAGACGCTCGGGACCTTGTCCTTCACCTCGGCACCCGCGCTCTTGCCCGCCTCCTTGACGCCGTTGATGACGTCGTCGAAGGAGCTGATGTCGGCGTCACCGGCATCGCCCTTGCGGAGCTTGCCGGCGAGGCCCTTGAGGGAGTCGATGCCCGCCGTCAGCGGGGCGAGCGCCTTCGACAGCAGCGGGTCGCCCTTGGCGTTGTCGGCGGCCGCCTTCAGCCGGTTGTACGCGAAGGCACCCGCGAGGCCGGCCTTGATGAGCGCGAACGTGCGGCCCTTCGCGCCCTTCTTGAACTTGCCGGCACGGTACGGCTTGATGATCCACTGGTACGTCGCCCCGGCCGCGAGGCCCGCGTTGGCGACGAAGCGCGTCTTGGCGAACTTCTGCTTCTCGGCGGAGGTGCTGGGCGAGGGCGTCGGGGCGGCAAGCTCGTCGGCTTCGACAGCGGCCGGCTCGGCGGCCGCGAGGGCGGCCAGCTCGCCCATGGAGGCGGCCGAGAGCTCCTCCTGCCGGCCCCTGTCGCCACCGCCGTCGCCGCAGGCGGTGGCGCCGGCCAGCAGCGCGGTGGACAGGACCACCGCGGTCAGGGCACGGCGGATTCGGACGGTCGTGGGTACGGACACGGTTTCCTCCGGGGAGTGAGGTGTCTCCCGCAGCCTCGCCCGGGCCGTGGGGCTGCGCCACTTGGGGGGCCCGTTCGGGTTTGCGGCGCGCCCGCGCGGCAACACGGGTGACATGCGCACACAAACCCGAGTACACGCCCGAGGAAGCAATCAGGCAGGCCGGGCCGTCGCACTGGTGGCGGACGTGCTCGCCTTCGTGATCGTCCTGTGGATCCTGCTGTACCTGCTGGACGCCAACCGCGGCAACGAGCTGGTGGAGTTCGTCCACGACACCGCCAGCTGGCTGGCCGGCTGGTCCTACGACCTGTTCACCTTCAGCCGCGAATGGATCCAGGTCGTCATCGGCTACGGCCTGGCCGCCGTGGTCTACGTTCTCGTCGGACACGCCGTCGCCGGCTGGCTGTACCGGCGCTGACGTCCGACGAAGGCGCCTCCCCCCACCGCACGGTGGAGGGAGGCCCTTGTCCACACCTCAACGGCAGCAGTCGGGCTCCAGCCCGGCCGGGAGCGAGGTCCCGCCGAACACCTCGGTGGTGGCCTCGTCGCCGCCGAGCGCCGCGACGGCGAGCAGCAGCGACCCGGCGGTCCAGGTGGTCTGCTCGACCGGCCACACCGCCTTGTCCTGGAACACGTACCCCGTCCAGTACATGCCGTTGTCGGCGCGCAGGTGCGTGATCGAACGCAGGATCTCCAGCGCCCGGTCCGACTCGCCCGTCGCCCACAGCGCGAGCGCCAGTTCGCAGGACTCGCCGCCCGTTACCCACGGGTTCGGCAGGACGCAGCGCACGCCCAGGTCCGCGACGACGAACTCGTCCCAGCGTTCCTCTATGCGCGCCTTGGCCTCGGGACCGGTCAGGGCCCCGCCGAGGACCGGGTAGTACCAGTCCATCGAGTAGTGGTTCTTGTCGAGGAACCGCTCGGGGTGGCGGCGTATCGCATGGCGCAGGGCGCCCGCCGCGAGCTCCCAGTCGGGCTGCGGCTCCTCGCGGTGCTCGGCGATGGCCAGCGCGCAGCGCAGGGCCTGGTGGATGGAGGAGGAGCCGGTCAGCAGGGCGTCCGTGACGGGCGTGCCGTCGGCCTCCCGCTTCCAGCCGATCTCGCCACCGGGCTGCTGGAGCGAGAGCACGCACTCCACGGCCGCGTAGACGGCGGGCCACATCCGGTCGAGGAACGCGTCGTCGCCCGTGGACAGGTAGTGGTGCCAGACGCCGACGGCTATGTACGCCGTGAAGTTGCTCTCCCGGCTCGCGTCCTGCGGCTCGGCGGTGTCCACCCCGTCCGGCCTGTCGGCGTAGGCCGCGTACCAGGAGCCGTCCTGGTTCTGGTGGGCGGCGAGCCACTCGTACGCCTTCTCGGCGGCTTCGTGCGCGCCGGCCGCGTCCAGCGCCATCGCGGCCTCGGTGTGGTCCCACGGGTCGAGGTGGTGCCCGCGGAACCACGGGATGGCCCCGTCCGCCCGCTGCGCGGCGAGGATGCCGGCGACGGTTTCGGCGGCCTGTTCGGCGGTCAGTACGCCGTCCAGGACGAGGTGTTCGGGTGAGGTGCGCCCGGGCGAGGTCACTGTGCGGCGCCGACGGGGAGGTGCGGCTTGGTCGCGTACGCCACGAAGCTCTTGCCGATGACCGGGTTGAGGGCCTGCTCCGCGAGGCGGGTGAGCGCGGGCTTCTTCATGATGTCCCAGACCAGGAGCTTGTGGTACGCCTTGACGGGCAGCGCCTTGTCGTTGTCGACGCCGAAGGCGCACTTGAGCCACCAGTACGGAGAGTGCAGTCCGTGCGCGTGGTGCGTGCCGTACGGCTTGAGGCCCGCGGCCTCCATCTTGCCGAGCAGTTCGTCCGCCTTGTAGATGCGGATGTGGCCGCCCTCGACCTCGTGGTAGGCGTCGGAGAGCGCCCAGCAGATCTTCTCGGGGCCGTAGCGCGGCACGGTGATGGCGATGCGTCCGCCGGGCTTGAGCACGCGGACCATCTCGGCGAGGACGCCCTTGTCGTCGGGGATGTGCTCCATCACCTCGGAGATGATGACGACGTCGAAGGACTCGTCGGGGAAGGGCAGTGCGAGCGCGTCGCCCTCCATGGCGGTGGCGGTGGCGCCGGCCGGGGCCTCGCCCGCCTCCTTCATCGCGGCGAACCACTTGGCGACCTCGCGGATCTCCTCGCCGTTGCGGTCGACGGCGACCACCTGGGCGCCTCTCCGGTAGCACTCGAAGGCGTGCCGGCCTGCGCCGCAGCCCAGATCGAGCACGCGGTCGCCTGCGGCGAGCGGGAACCGGGAGAAATCGACGGTCAGCACGGGGTCCTGCCTTCGCGGTCGCGGGAGTGGAGGGGGAGGGGGTGGTTCTTGAAGGGAACGTGGAAGATCAGCGCGCCCGGCGGGTACGGCCGGCGGCCTGCTCGATGGCGGCCCGGTAGTGCGCGGCGGTGCCCTCGGCGGCCTTGGCCCAGGTGAAGCGGGTCAGGACCCGTTCGCGCCCGGCGGCGCCGAGACGGGCCCGCAGCTGCGGGTCGCCCAGCATCCGGCCCAGCGCGGCGGCCAGCGCGCCCGCGTCGCCCGGGGGCACCGCGAGGCAGGTCTCGCCGTCGGGGCCGGAGACCTCGGGGATCGCGCCGCCGGTCGTGGCGACGAGGGGGGTGCCGGTGGCCATGGCCTCGGCCGCGGGGAGCGAGAAGCCCTCGTAGAGGGAGGGCACGCAGGCGACCTGGGCGCTGCGGACGAGATCGACGAGTTCGGCGTCGGTGATGCCCTTGACGAAGCGGACGGCGTCCTGGAGCCCGTACGCCTCGATGGCGCGGGCGACCGGCCCCTCCTCGGCGCGCTTGCCGACGACGACGAGGTGGGCGTCGGGCTGCTCGGTGCGCAGCTTCGCGAGCGCCTCGACGAGGTGGACGAGCCCCTTGAGCGGGACGTCCGCGCTGGAGGTGGTGACGATGCGGCCCGGGACCTCGGCCACGGACGGGTCCGGGGACCACAGGTCGGTGTCGGCGCCGATGTGCACGACGTGGATGCGGCCGTCCTGGACGCCGAGGTGCTGGGCGATCTCCTGCTTGGAGGAACCGGAGACGGTGAGCACGGAGGGCAGGCGCCGGGCGACGCGGCCCTGCATGCGCGTGAACGCGTACCAACGCCGTACGGAGGCCCGCTTCATGCGGTCCGTGGCGGCGTCGAGGTCGAGCTGCCGGTCGACGGTGATGGGGTGGTGGATCGTGGTCACCAGGGGTGCGCCGAGGTCCGCCAGCAGGCCGTATCCCAGGGTCTGGTTGTCGTGGATGACGTCGAACTCACCGGCGCGGGCGGCGAGATGGCGCCGGGCCCGCAGGGAGAACGTCAGCGGCTCGGGGAAGCCGCCGGTCCACATGGTGGCGACCTCCAGCGCGTCGATCCAGTCCCGGTACTCGTCGCGCTTGGGAGTGCGGAAGGGGTCCGGCTGCCGGTAGAGGTCGAGGCTCGGGAGTTCGGTGAGCGTGGCGCCCGTGTCGAGCACCGGGTAGGGCTGCGCGCCGATGACCTCGACGGAGTGTCCCAGGCGTACGAGCTCGCGCGAGAGGTGGCGGACGTAGACGCCCTGGCCACCGCAGAACGGGTTCCCCTTATAGGTGAGGAGCGCGATGCGCAGCGGGCGGTCGCCGTCGGTGGCGGAACCCGGGAAAGGGCTCGTCACCATGGCCTCAGCGGTCACTCCTGGCCCCCTTCATCCCTGCACTTTCGCCGGAGCGTAACCGCTCGGATAATGTAGAACAAGTTTCAGACTTGATCCGTTGAGACCATTGAATCTACCGGCCGGAAACCACACCGTAAGAGGCGGAGCAGGTGATTCGCGCCACGGCTTCGGCGCCTGACATGCTGGCTCCGGATCAGCCCCGCAACGACTCGGAACGGGACACATGACAGCGGAAGCGAAGGCCGCCCACACCTCGGCGTCCCCTCCCCTGACGGAGCGCCAGGAGGCGCGCCGCCGCCGGATCCTGCACGCCAGCGCCCAGTTGGCGAGCCGGGGCGGCTTCGACGCCGTCCAGATGCGCGAGGTCGCGGAGTCGTCCAGCGTGGCGCTGGGCACCCTGTACCGCTACTTCCCGTCAAAGGTGCACCTGCTGGTGGCCACCATGCAGGACCAGCTCCAGCACATGCACACCACGCTGCGCAAGCACCCGCCGGCCGGGGACGACCCGGCGGCGCGGGTCGCGGAGACCCTGATGCGGGCCTTCCGGGCGCTCCAGCGGGAGCCGCACCTGGCGGACGCGATGGTGCGGGCGCTGACCTTCGCGGACCGCAGCGTGAGCCCCGAGGTCGACACGGTGTCCCGGCTGACCACGGCGATCATCCTGGACGCGATGGGCCTGGAGGCCCCGCCGACGGCGGAACAGCTCTCGGCGGTCCGGGTCATCGAGCACACCTGGCACTCGGCGCTGATCACCTGGCTGTCGGGCCGCGCCTCGATCGCACAGGTCAAGATCGACATCGAGACGGTCTGCCGCCTGATCGACCTGACGGCCCCGGAAAAGGCCTGAAGCCGCCGCCGGGGCCGGCGCGGGCGCGGCTGACCTGCCGCCTACGCGGCGAGCTTCTGCGGCCGCTCGGCGTGCGGAGCCATCAGGCGGCGTAGCAGCCGGGTGAGCGGCCGCTCCACCAGGCGGTGCAGCAGCCAGGCGATCAGCGCCATCCCCGCGAGCACCCCGAGCAGCGTCGGCCAGGCGCCCCACTGCTCGTTCCACCGCCAGATCACCCGCACGCCCAGCGACTGGTGCACGAGGTAGAGCGGGTACGAGATCGCGCCCGCGACCGGCAGCCAGCGCCACTGGATCCGGTCCAGCTTCCCGAGCGCGATCAGGCCCATCAGCAGGTACATGACGGTGATCGCGGTCAGGCAGACCTTCCAGTTGATGCCGTGCCCCTCACCCTCCATGATCGCCGGGAGCCAGTGCTGCATCAGCAGCCAGGACAGCGCCAGGATGCCCAGGGTCTCGCCCTCGATCCGGCCCGCCCGGCGGATCAGGTAGAAGGCCATGCCGGCGATGAAGAAGGGCGCCCACGCGGGCACCAGGAGCTGGTCCAGCAGCTTGATGCCCGACGCCGGGGCCAGGACCGAGCCCAGCGCCCAGAGCCAGCAGAAGTTCGCGACCCGGCGGTGGCTGGTGCCCAGCAGGACGACCAGCGAGAAGATCAGGTAGAAACGCAGCTCGACCCAGAGCGTCCAGTAGACGTTGTCGATGCCGTTCACGCCGAGGGGTTCCTGCAGCATCGTCAGGTTGGTGAGCATCCGGCCGACGGTGACCCGCTGCTCTCCCGGGGTGTGCGGGCCCAGACGGGCGGCCGCCGAGGCGAGCACGACCGCCGCCCAGTAGAGCGGGAACAGCCGCAGGATCCGGCCCTGCCAGAACTGCTGGAGCGACTTGCCCCAGGCGGACATGCAGATGACGAACCCGCTGATCATGAAGAAGAAGACCACGCCCAGCCAGCCGAACCCGGCGACCCGGTGCAGCGTGGGGAACAGCTCGACCGACGTCCGCTGCCACGGGATCGTCCCGGTGCCGGCCAGGTAGTGGAACAGGACCACCGCCAGCGCCGCGAGCAGCCGCAGGCCGTCCAGCACCGCTATTCGCGGCGCCCGCACGGACCCGCCACCCCTCAACACCACCCTCCGGCGACGGGCGGGGTCGGGAGCTTCCTGCGGCGCCTCGGCAGGCGCCGGGACGCGCTCCACGGCAAGGACGGACCTGTCGGACATGACACCTCTGGAATTTCCTGCGGTGTCGCGACACCGGTACGTTTCGTGGGGATGGAACCCCGTGATCGTAGCGATGCTGTGTGCATCCACAGGAATCCGGGCTATGCGGCAGGCCGGGTGAAACACGGTCCCCGGCCCGTCCGCTCGTACTGTCCCGCCCCCGCCGCCGCCCACCGGTGGTTCCCCCTGCGGGGCCCGGGCCGGATCGCCCGGCGGCCCCGCAGAAGTGTCACACTCCGCAGTCGCCGGCCCTGAACAGGGGTTACTCCTCCGGCGGGAAGACCGGTTCGCCGGTGGCGGCCAAGGTGATCATGATGGCTTCCACCGGGCAGCCCTCCGCCGCCGTCAGGACCGGCTCGTTCGCGTCCGTTTCCGGGGTGCGCGGGTGCGACTGCCGGGCGGAGTCGAGGGCGAAGCCCTCCGGGGCGTGGTTCACGCACATGCCCGAGCCGATGCAGACCCCCCGGTCCACCTCGACCTGCCAGCGGTCGCCCATCAGGCACCCGCCTCATAGCCCGCCGGCAGGTGGATCATCTTGTGCTCCAGGTACTCGCTCAGGCCCTCCGGCCCGAACTCCCGGCCCACGCCGCTGTTCTTGTAGCCGCCGAACGGGCCGAGCATGTCCAGGCTGAAGGTGTTCACGTTGAAGGTGCCCGTCCGGACCCGGCGCGCGAAGTCGACACCGTGCTCGACGTCGGCCGTCCAGACGCTGCCGCTCAGGCCGAACTCGGAGTCGTTGGCCACCCGTACCGCCTCCGCCTCGTCCCCGTACGGGATCAGGCAGACGACCGGGCCGAAGATTTCCTCGCGGGCGATCCGCATGGAGTTGTCCACCTCGCCGAAGAGGGTGGGCTCCACGTACCAGCCCCGCTCCAGGCCCGCCGGGCGGCCGCCGCCCGACAGGACCTTCGCGCCCTCCTCCTGGCCGATGCGGATGTAGTCCAGCGACCGCTGCTGCTGCCGCTGGGCGACGAGAGGGCCGAGCTGGGTCGCGGGGTCCAGCGGGTCGCCGACCACCAGGGCCCCGGCCGCGGCCGCGAGGGCCTCGGCCACCTCCTCGTACCGGCTGCGCGGCGCGAGCACGCGGGTCTGGGCCACGCACGCCTGGCCGTTGTTCATCCAGGCCGCGGGCACGATCCCGGCGACGGTGGTGTCCAGATCGGCGTCCGGCAGGATCACGGCGGCCGACTTGCCGCCGAGTTCGAGGGTGACGCGGGTCAGGTTGCGCGCCGCGACCTCCATCACGCGCTTGCCGGCGGCGACCGAGCCGGTGAAGGCGACCTTGTCGATGCCGGGGTGGCCGACCAGGTACTCGCTGACCTCCCGGTCGGCGGGCAGGATCGACAGCACTCCCTCCGGCACCCCGGCCTCGCGCGCGATGTCGGCGAGGATGTACGAGTCGAGCGGGGACTCCGGGGACGGCTTGAGGATCACCGTCGAGCCGGTGAGCAGCGCGGGCGCGAGCTTGGCGGCGGCCACGAACTGCGGCACGTTCCACGGGATGACGGCCGCGACGACCCCGACCGGTTCGCGGCGCACCAGGATCGGGCCGAGGACGCCCTGACGGTGCTCCTCGTACGGATAGGCGCGCGCGACGGTGATCGCGGCGTCATAGACCATCATCGGGCCGAGCGCCTGGGCGAGCACGCTCCAGGAGTACGGGGATCCGTTCTGGGAGCTGATCGAACGGGCGATCTCCTCGTGCCGGACGGCTATGGCGTCCTTGATCCGGGAGACGACGGCGACGCGTTCGTCGAGCGACATCCGCGGCCAGGGCCCCTCGTCGAACGCCTTGCGCGCGGCGGCGACCGCCCGGTCGACGTCTGCCTTCGAGGCGTGCGGCACGGAGCCGATGACCTGCTCGGTGTGGGGGGAGACGACCTGGATCGTGTCGCTGCCCAGCGGATCCGTCCACTCCCCGCCGATGAACAGTTGTCCGTGTTCCACGAGCTCGGTCATGGCTGATGCCTCCTGCGGCTTGGCGTTCCAGAACTGATACCAGTTCTAGTTAGAGGAGTCCACGGCCAGGGCGGAACGGCCCGGAAGATCGAACGACTAGTCAGAAAGCGCTGGAGGTGGTCGACTTGGGCTACTACTGAAACAAGTTCTCGTTCGGCTTCCCGTGCGGAACCACGCTCGGTTCGGTTCGGTTCGGTTCGGTTTGGCTCGTCGGCTCGGCTCAGGGACTGGGGGTCTCATGTCAGAGGACACACCACAGGACACGTCACAGGTGACCGACCACGGCGGAGGAGTGTGGGCGATCAAGGTCCCCATCCCTGACAACCCCCTCGGGCACACCCTCGTCCACGTCCTCGACACCGACCGCGGCCCGGTCCTCGTCGACACCGGCTGGGACGACCCCGAATCCTGGGACGCCCTCGTCGCCGGCCTCGCCGCGCTCGGCATCGCCCTCGCCGACGTCCACGGCGTCGTCATCACCCACCATCACCCCGACCACCACGGCCTGTCCGGCCAGGTCCGCGCCGTGTCCGGTGCCTGGATCGCCATGCACGCCGCCGACACCGAGGTCGTCGTACGGACCCGGTCCGCCGAGCCGGGCGTCTGGTTCGACTACATGAGCGAGAAGCTCGCGGCCGCCGGAGCCCCCGAGGAGCACATCGCCCCGCTGCGCGCCGCCCGCGCGGGCGGCCGCATGCGGACGCTGCCCGGCCTGCACGCCGCCGTCCCCGACCGGGAGATCGTCCCCGCCGAGCTGCTCCCCCTCGCCGGACGCCGGCTGCGCGCGATCTGGACTCCCGGGCACACCCCCGGGCACGTCTGCCTGCACCTGGAGGAACAGCACCCGGCGAACCTCCCCGGCAACGGCCGCCTCTTCTCCGGCGACCACCTGCTGCCCGGTATCTCCCCCCACATCGGCCTGTACGAGACCCCGGAGGACACCCGCGTCACCGACCCCCTCGGGGACTACCTCGACTCCCTCGAACGCATCGGACGCCTGGGCCCGGCCGAGGTGCTCCCGGCCCACCAGCACGCCTTCACCGACGCCCCCGCCCGCGTTCGGGAACTCCTCGAGCACCACGAGGAACGGCTCACCGGGCTGTGGGCGCTGCTCGCCGAGCCACTGACCCCGTGGGCGCTGGCGGAGCGGATGGAGTGGAACCGGCCCTGGGAGCAGATCCCGTACGGCTCCCGCAACATCGCCGTCTCCGAGGCGGAGGCCCACCTGCGGCGGCTGGTGAAGCAGGGCCGCGCGGAGGTGGTCCCGGGCACCGACCCGGTGACCTACCGGGCGCTGTAACGGGTACGGCGTCGCGGCCGGAGCGGGCTCGGGGCGGGCAGCGCCCCCGGGCGCGCGGGTTACGGGCCGGTAGAGTGAATCCGTCGTCCACACCTCTGTACGGGGGGAAGCCGGTGCGAATCCGGCGCTGACCCGCAACCGTGACCCGCCCTCGGCACCGCCGCGGCGGGGAGCCGGAATGCCCCGTACCGGAAGTGCGCGGCTCGTGCCGCCGGGCCCCCGGCGGCCGGCACCGTCGAGGTAAACGGAGCCGGAGCCCGGTGCCTGAGCGTGCCTGCCTCCAGCTCCCCAGCACGAGAGGCATCCGCCCCATGAACGTCCGCCGCAGCGCCGCCGCGCTCGCCGCCTCCGCCGTGCTCTGCGTGGGCGCCGCCCCCGCAGCCCTCGCCGACACCGCCCCGCCCGCCTCGCCCTCCGCGCCGCCGGTCATCCCCTCCGGGCTCTACGGCAAGAAGGACCCGATGTACGACGGCGTGTGGCGGCAGTCGTTCGCGCTGCTCGCACTGCACACGGTGGGCGTCAAGCCCGCCGGGCAGGCCGTGGACTGGCTGACCGGCCAGCAGTGCCCGAACGGCTCCTTCCCCTCCTTCCGCGCGGACACCGCCAAGGCGTGCGACGCCTCGACGTACATCGACTCCAACGCCACCGCGGCCGCCGTGCAGGCGCTGGCCGCGCTCGGCGGCCACGACGAGACGGTGAAGAAGGCCGTCGGGTGGCTGAAGTCCGTACAGAACGAGGACGGCGGCTGGAGCAGCAACCCCGGCGGCGCCATGGACAGCGGTACGGACGCGAACTCGACCGGCATCGTGATCAGCGCCCTGGCGGCGGCCGGTGAGAAGCCGGCCGAGGTCAAGTCGAAGGCGGGGAAGTCGCCCTACGAGGCGCTGCTCACCTTCCAGCTGGGCTGCTCCGCCGAGCCTGCCGCCGACCGGGGCGCCTTCGCGTTCCAGCCGGTCGACGGCAAGCTGCTCGCCAACGCCGACGCCACGGCCGCCGCGGCGCTGGCCGGACTCGGCACGGGCGCGGCCGTTCCGCCCGCCACCACGGACACCCCCGCGACGGCGCTCGCCTGCCCGGCCGGTTCCGCCGACCCGGTGGCCGCCGCCCAGGGCGCGGCCGGCTACCTGGCCGAGGCCCTCGAGAAGGACGGCCACCTCACGGCCTCGACCCCGGGCTCGGACCAGCCGACCCCGGACACCGGCAACACCGCCGACGCGGTGATCGCCCTGGCCGCGGCCGGGCACAAGCAGTCGGCGGCGGGTGCGCTGGAGTGGCTCAAGGCCAACTCGGCGCAGTGGTCGAAGGACAACCCTGCGGCCCTCGGCACGCTGATCCTGGCCGCGCACGCGACGGGCACCGACCCGAAGTCCTTCGGCGGCACCGACCTGGTGTCGGCGCTGAACGCGACGGGCCCGGCCCCGCAGGGCACGGACACCTCCGCGACCACGGTGGACAGTGACGAGGACAAGCCCTCGGGCGGCCAGAGCATCTGGTGGATCATCGGTGCGGGCGGCGCGGCCGGCGTGGGCATCGGCATCCTGCTGAGCGGGCGCCGCAAGAAGAAGAACCAGCTCTGATGCCCCGCCGCCTCCTTCCGCTGGCTCTCGGCCTCACCCTCGTTCTGCTGGCCGCCGCACCGGCCCTGGCATCGAGCTACCGCTACTGGTCGTTCTGGGACGGCGCGGGCGGCCGGTGGGCGTACGCCTCCACGGGCCCCTCGACGGCCCGTCCGGCGGACGGCTCGGTGCAGGGCTTCCGCTTCGCGGTGAGCAAGGACGCGGCGGCCGAGGCGGCGCTGCCGCGGGCGGCGGCGGACTTCTCGGCGATCTGCGGGGCGACCCCGGCGGCCGAGGGCAGGAAGCGGGTGGCGCTGGTCATCGACTTCGGCGTCCCGGCGGACGCCCCGGCGGGCGACGCCCCGCCGCAGCCGGAGCCGCGCACGGCCTGCGCCCAGGTGGCCCCGGAGGCCACGACGGCCGAGGCCCTGGCGTCGGTCGCGAAGCCGCTGCGCTACAACAGCGCGGCGCTTCTGTGCGCGATCTCGGGCTACCCGGGCCAGGGCTGCGGCGAGCCGCTGGCCGACGCCCCGGCCGCCCCGGCGGCCCCGGCGGCCCCGGCGGCAACCCCGGAGCAGGAGGGCGGCGGCCCGTCGGCGGGCCTCCTGGCCGGCATCGCAGCAGTGGCCACCCTGGCCGCAGCCGCCCTGTGGCAGTCCCGCCGCCGCACACGATGACACCCGCCGAGGCCGTCCCTCCGAACCGTCCCGAGGCCGACGGCGCCGCCGGACCGTGCAACGGCCGGACACCCGCCGACAGCACCCAGCCCACCTCGGAGCCCGGGGTGCCCGGGCCACACACCGGCGGGGCGGACGCCGACAGCACCCAGCGCACCCCGGAGCCCGGGGTGCCCGGGCCACACACCGGCGGGGCGGACGCCGACAGCGCCCCGCTCACCACGCAGCCCGGGGCGGCCGGGCCGCGCACCGACGGGACGGACGCCGACGGCACCCAACACCCCCCGGAGCCCACGGCAGCCGAACCGCGCACCGGCGGGGCGGACGCCGACGACGCGCAGGCACCCACCGGGGCCACCCGCACCCGGGCTGCGGTCCGGACGGGTGGTGCGGGTGGGTATCCCGCCCGGCCGGAGGCCGGGCGCGGGCCCACCGGAGCCGCACCCGGCGACGTGACCCCGGCCCGGCGGAGCCCGCCCTCGGCGCCGGATCCCGGGCACGGGTCCTCGTACGACCGCCGAAGGCGCTGGAGCGCACCCCGCGCCGACAGGGCCACGGCCCTGCACGCGGGAGCCTGGTGGCTCTGGGCCCTCGGTCTCGCCACCGCCGCGTCGCGCACGACGAACCCCCTCCTCCTCGGCCTGATCGTCGGCGTGGCCGGCTACGTGGTCGCGGCCCGCCGGACCGCCGCCCCCTGGGCCCGTTCCTACGGGGCTTTCCTCAAGCTCGGACTCGTCGTCATCGGCCTGCGCCTCCTCTTCTCCATGCTCCTCGGCTCCCCCGTGCCCGGCTCGCACGTCCTCTTCGTCCTCCCGGAGTTCCCGCTCCCCGCCTGGGTCCAGGGCATCCGCTTCGGCGGCAAGGTCACCGCCGAACAGCTGGTCTTCGCCTTCTACGACGGCGCCAAGCTGGCCACCCTGCTCGTGTGCGTGGGGGCCGCGAACGCACTCGCCAACCCGGCCAGGCTCCTGAAGTCCCTCCCGGCCGCCCTCTACGAGGCGGGGGTCGCCGTCGTCGTCGCCATGACCTTCGCGCCGAACATGGTCGCCGACGTCGTCCGCCTGCGGACCGCCCGCCGTCTGCGCGGCCGCCCCACCGGCGGGGTGAAGGCCATCCTCCAGATCGGCCTCCCCGTCCTGGAGGGCGCCCTCGAACGGTCCGTCGCCACGGCCGCGTCGATGGACGCGCGCGGGTACGGGCGCACCGCGCAGGTCCCGCCCGCCGTCCGGCACACCACCAACGTCCTCACCCTCGGCGGCCTGCTCGGCATGTGCGCGGGCACGTACGGGCTGCTCGCCGCGCAGGGAGCCGCGTACGGCCTGCCCGTCCTCCTCATCGGCCTGGTCCTGGCCATGGCGGGGCTGCACCTCGGCGGGCGCCGGTCGGTGCGGACCCGCTACCGGCCCGACCGCTGGGGGGCGCGTGCATGGCTGGTCGCCGGGTCGGGTGCGGCTGTCGCCGCCGTCCTCATATATACGGGCACGCGCGATCCCGGGGCGCTGGCGCCGGGCGTGGTCCCCCTGGTCTCGCCCTCGCTGCCGCTCTGGCCGGCGGCGGCGATCCTGATCGGTCTGCTGCCCGCCTTCGTGGCACCCGTACCGCCCAAGGAGGCGTCCCAGTGATCCGCTTCGAGCAGGTCTCGGTCACGTACGAGGGCGCGGCCGGCCCGTCGCTCCAGGGCGTCGACCTGGTGATCCCCGAGGGCGAGCTGACGTTGCTGGTCGGGCCGTCGGGCGTCGGCAAGTCCACGCTGCTGGGCGCGGTCTCCGGGCTGGTGCCGCACTTCACCGGGGGCACGCTCCGGGGCCGGGTGACGGTCGCGGGCCGCGACACCCGCACGCACAAGCCTCGGGAGCTCGCGGACGTGGTGGGTACGGTCGGTCAGGACCCACTGGCGCACTTCGTGACGGACGTGGTCGAGGACGAGCTGGCCTACGGCATGGAGTCCCTCGGGCTGGCCCCCGCCGTGATGCGCCGCCGTGTCGAGGAGACCCTGGACCTCCTCGGCCTGAACGAACTGCGCGACCGCCCCATCGCGACGCTGTCCGGCGGGCAGCAGCAGCGGGTCGCGATCGGCTCGGTCCTGACCCCGCACCCGAAGGTCCTGGTCCTGGACGAACCCACGTCGGCCCTCGACCCGGCGGCGGCGGAGGAGGTCCTGGCGGTCCTCCAGCGCCTGGTCCACGACCTCGGCACCACCGTCCTGATGGCGGAGCACCGGCTGGAGCGGGTGGTCCAGTACGCCGACCAGGTGCTGCTCCTGCCCTCCCCGGGCGCGGCCCCGCTCCTCGGTACCCCGGCCGAGATCATGGCCGTCTCCCCGGTCCACCCTCCGGTGGTCTCCCTGGGCCGCCTCGCGGGCTGGTCCCCGCTCCCCTTGTCCATCCGCGACGCCCGCCGCCAGGCCGCCCCCCTCAGGTCCCGCCTGCCGGCCACACCCCCACCGGCCCCGGCCGCGTCCCCGACCCCGACCCCGACCCCGGATCCGGCTCCGGCCTCGGCCACCCCGCCAGGCGGCCGGGGCCGGCCGATTCAAGCCCCGCCGGCGTTTGAGGCGCGGGGGTCTGGGGGCGGAGCCCACAGCAGCGCAGCCCCCGGGCTGCTCACGCGCCTGCTCCGCCGGAGCAAGCCTGGCCCCGGCCGGCCGCCCGCCGCGCTCCGCCATGCGCCGGCCCACGCCGAGCCCACCCCGGCGGCAGCCGAAAGGGTCGCCGAGGCCCGCAACCTCGGGCTGCGCCGCGGCCGCGCCGAAGTACTCCGCGGAATCGACCTGGCCGTGTCGCGCGGCGAAACCGTCGCCCTCATGGGCCGCAACGGCGCCGGCAAGTCCACCCTGCTCTCCACCCTCGTCGGCACCCTCGCCCCCACCACCGGCCAGGTGACCGTCGGCGGCCGGACCCCGCACCGCACGGCCCCCGCCGAGATGGTCCGCCGCGTCGGCCTCGTCCCGCAGGAGCCCCGCGACCTCCTTTACGCCGACACGGTGGCCGCCGAGTGCGCGGCCGCCGACTCCGATGCCGGCGCGGCCCCCGGTACCTGCCGGGACCTGGTGTCCGCCCTGCTCCCGGATGTCCCCGACGACACCCATCCCCGCGATCTGTCCGAGGGCCAGCGCCTGGCCCTGGCCCTGGCGCTGGTCCTCACCGGCCGGCCCGCCCTGCTGCTCCTCGACGAGCCCACCCGCGGCCTGGACTACGCCGCCAAGGTCCGCCTGATCGAGATCCTCCGCGCCCTCGCCGCGCGCGGCCACGCCATCGTCCTGGCCACGCACGACGTGGAACTCGCCGCCGAGCTGGCCCACCGCGTGGTGATCCTGGCCGGCGGGGAGATCGTCGCCGACGGCCCGACCGCCGAGGTCGTCGTCTCCTCCCCGGCCTTCGCACCGCAGGTGGCGAAGATCCTCGCGCCCGCACACTGGCTCACGGTGAGCCAGGTAGCCGAAGCCCTGACCCGGGCGGACACCCCGTGACCCGCCCGGCGACGGGCCCCGTGACCCGCCCGGCGACCGGCAAGGTGCCCCGCCCCCCGGCCCGGCCGGTGCCCCGCCCCGCGACCCGCCCCGTCCGGATCGGCCCCCGAGCCGCCGCCGCCCTGGTCCTCGTCACCCTCATCGGCGTCGCGGCCTTCGGCTGGCCGCTCCTCGCCGACCGGCAGTCCGGCCTCGCCCACTCCCAGGACGCCCCCTGGCTGTTCGCCGCGCTCCTTCCCCTCCTCGTCGCCGTCGTCGTCGCGACCGTCGCCGACAACGGCATGGACGCCAAGGCGGTGGCGATGCTCGGCGTGCTCGCCGCCGTCGGGGCGGCGCTCAGACCGCTGGGCGCGGGCACGGCCGGCCTGGAGCCCATGTTCTTCCTGATGGTGCTCAGCGGCCGCGTCCTCGGTCCCGGCTTCGGCTTCGTGCTCGGCTCGGTGACGATGTTCGCGTCCGCCCTGCTCACCGGCGGGGTCGGGCCGTGGATGCCGTTCCAGATGCTGGCCATGGGCTGGTTTTCGCTGGGCGCCGGGCTGCTGCCCGGCCCGGAGCGGATCCGGGGCCGGGCGGAGCTGCTGATGCTGGCGGCGTACGGCTTCGCGGGTTCGTTCGCGTACGGCACGGTCATGAACCTGCAGGGCTGGGTGATCCTGCAGGGCATGGGGCAGGGCGTCTCGTTCCACCCGGGTGAGCCGGTGGCGGCGAACCTGGCGCGCTTCGCCGCGTACTGCCTGGCGACCTCGGTGGGCTGGGACCTGGGCCGGGCCGTGCTGACCGTCGTACTGACGCTCACGCTGGGCGCCGCTCTGCTCAAGGCGCTGCGCCGGGCGACTAGGAAAGCCGCCTTCGATGCGCCCGTCACCTTCGATTCGGGGGCGGGAAGTGGCCCGGACCACACCCCTAAAGGGGTACGAATGGCTACGAAACGTGAGATACGGGGCCTTCAGCGGTGACTCGGCCCATAGGACCCAGGTCACACACGAAGCGGGATAGTAGCCCTCAAGCAGGGCAAATGACCTCCCTCCATGACGCCTCCCACCTGCGCGGATGGGGGGCGCCCCCACCGGGGGCCGTTGCTCCCCGACTGCGAGGACCGCTAGTAGGAGGGCTCGTTGCCACGACCCCGGGGGGTCTGTAGAACTGGATGAGTCGCCGGGCGGCACGGGTGCTTCACCCGCCGCCGACGAACCCCTCTCCACCGCGTGAGTGGCTCACGCATGTCTTCGGCATGCCTGCGACCGCCCTCGTCCCCTACGGAAGGTCAATCCGTGTCCAACTCCGTCATCCGCCGCATCGCCGCTTCCAAGAAGACCCTCACGGGTACCGTCCTCGCCCTGGGCGTCGCCGGTTCCATGCTGGCCGCGGTTCCCGCGCAGGCCGCCCCGACGGGTGCGAAGGCGATCGCTCAGCAGATGATCAAGGACCCGGCCCAGTTCGCTGCGTTCGACAAGATCGTCTCGCACGAGAGCGGCTGGGACCACACCGCGACCAACTCTTCCTCCGGTGCGTACGGCCTGGTCCAGGCCCTGCCGGCGTCGAAGATGTCCTCCGCGGGCTCGGACTGGAAGACCAACCCGGCCACCCAGATCAAGTGGGGCCTGGACTACATGAACGAGCGCTACGGCAGCCCGGTCGGCGCCTGGAACTTCTGGCAGTCCCACCACTGGTACTAAGCCACCAGCGGTAGCACCGGCGGCAGAACCAGCAGCAGACATACGAAGGCCCCGGTGGCCGGCCTCCCCAGGTCCGGCCGCCGGGGCCTTCTGCATCCCATCCCACGGGTTCAGAGGCGCCTGCGCGCGCAGCTCACGAGCGGTTGTCGCACGAGAGCCGTCACAGGCGCTGGATGATCGTTCCGGTCGCCAGCGCGCCGCCCGCGCACATGGTGATCAGCGCGAATTCCTTGTCGCGGCGCTCCAGCTCGTGCAGCGCGGTCGTGATGAGCCGGGCGCCGGTGGCGCCCACGGGGTGGCCGAGCGCGATGCCGCCGCCGTTCACGTTGACCTTGTCCAGGTCCTGTTCGAAGACCTGGGCCCAACTGAGGACGACGGAGGCGAAGGCCTCGTTGATCTCGACGAGGTCGATGTCCTTCAGCGACATCCCCGCCTTGCCGAGCACGGCCCGTGTCGCGTCGATCGGTCCGTCCAGGTGGTAGTGGGGGTCGGCGCCGACCAGCGTCTGGGCGACGATCCGGGCGCGCGGCCTGAGCTTGAGGGCGCGGGCCATCTTGCGGGAGGCCCACATCACGGCGGCGGCACCGTCGGATATCTGCGAGGAGTTCCCCGCGGTGTGCACGGCGGTCGGCATGACCGGCTTGAGCCGGGCCAGGGCTTCCATGCTGGTATCGCGCAGGCCCTCGTCGCGGTCGACGAGCCGCCACATGCCCTGCCCGGCGGCCTGCTCCTCCTCCGTCGTCGGCACCTGCACGGCGAAGGTCTCGCGCTTGAACCGCTCCTCGGCCCAGGCTGCCGCGGCCCGCTCCTGGGAGAGCACCCCGAGCCGGTCGACGTCCTCGCGGGTCAGTCCCCGGTGGCGGGCGATGCGCTCCGCGGCCTCGAACTGGTTCGGGAGGTCGACGTTCCACTCGTCCGGGAAGGGCTTGCCCGGCCCGTGCTTGGAGCCGGAGCCCAGCGGGACGCGGCTCATGGCCTCGACTCCGCACGCGATGCCGATGTCCATGACCCCACCGGAGATCATGTTGGCGACCATGTGGTTGGCCTGCTGGGAGCTGCCGCACTGACAGTCCACGGTCGTCGCGGCGGTCTCGTACGGGAGTCCCATGGCGAGCCAGGCGTTGCGGGCGGGGTTCATCGACTGCTCGCCGGCGTGGGTGACGGTGCCGCCGACGATCTGTTCGACGCAGTCGGGCTGGATTCCGGTACGGGCGAGCAGTTCGCGGTACGTCTCGCCGAGCAGGTAGGCGGGATGGAGGTTGGCCAGCGCGCCCCCGCGCTTGCCGATGGGGGTGCGTACGGCTTCGACGATGACGGGTTCCGCGGCCATGAGCTCGTCCTCTCCTGCACTGTGCCGGCGCGGCGGGCCGTCCCGGCGCCCCGCCCGAACTAGTACGCGTTCTAGTTCTCCCCGCAGTCTTATGACCTCATGCGCCGCCACGCAAGGGTCTTGCACGCGCCCTGCACGGATTCCACACGCAACAGTTGGCGCTCCGACCCTTGTCACTTTTAGAACTCGTTACTACCTTCAAGCCAACTTCTGATGGGCCGTCAGACTTTGGAGTCGCCCGATGTCATGCCCCGCGCTGCCCGAAGGCTTCGACGCCACCGACCCCGACCTGCTCCAAAGCCGGGTCCCGCTGCCGGAGTTCGCGCGGCTGCGCCAGACCGCACCCGTGTGGTGGTGTCCGCAGCGGCGGGGCATCACCGGCTTCGACGACGAGGGCTACTGGGCCGTGACCCGGCACGCGGACGTCAAGTACGTCTCCACGCACCCGGAACTCTTCTCCTCGACCACGAACACGGCGATCATCCGCTTCAACGAGCACATCCAGCGTGACCAGATAGATGCCCAGCGGCTGATCATGCTGAACATGGATCCGCCGGAACACACGCGCGTACGCCAGATCGTGCAGCGCGGTTTCACACCGCGGGCCATCCGCGGACTGGAGAACGCCCTGCGCGACCGGGCCCGGAAGATCGTCGAAGAGGCCACGGCCGCCTCGGCCGACGGCAGCTTCGACTTCGTGACGCAGGTGGCCTGCGAGCTGCCGCTGCAGGCCATCGCCGAGCTGATCGGCGTACCGCAGAAGGACCGCGCCAAGATATTCGACTGGTCGAACAAGATGATCGCCTACGACGACCCGGAGTACGCGATCACCGAGGAGGTCGGCGCCAACGCGGCGATGGAACTCATCGGCTACGCGATGAACCTGTCCGCCGAGCGCAAGGAGTGCCCGGCCAAGGACATCGTCACCCAACTCGTCGCGGCGGAGGGCCAAGGCAACCTCGGCTCGGACGAGTTCGGCATGTTCGTCCTCCTCCTGGCGGTCGCGGGCAACGAGACCACGCGCAACGCCATCAGCCACGGCATGCACGCCTTCCTCACCCACCCCGACCAGTGGGAGCTCTACAAACGCACCCGGCCCGCCACCGCGGCGGAGGAGATCGTGCGCTGGGCCACCCCGGTGGTGTCCTTCCAGCGCACCGCCACCCAGGACACGGAGCTGGGCGGCCAGAAGATCAAGGCGGGCGACCGGGTGGGGCTGTTCTACTCCTCCGCCAACCACGACCCCGAGGTCTTCGAGAACCCGGACGCCTTCGACATCACCCGCGACCCGAACCCCCACCTGGGCTTCGGCGGCGGCGGCCCGCACTTCTGCCTCGGCAAGTCCCTGGCCATCATGGAGATCGACCTGATCTTCAACGCCCTGGCCGACGCCCTGCCCCACCTCCGCCTGACCGGCGACGACCCGCGCCGCCTGCGCGCGGCCTGGCTCAACGGCATCAAAGAACTCCGGGTCAGCCACGCCTGACCCGCGCCCCAGGACGGCAGGGGCCACCCCACCCCCACACCCCGGCCCCTGCCGTCCACCGGCCCCCACGCCCGGGCCCGTGCCGTCCGCCGGCCCCACACCCCGGGCCCGTGCCGTCCGCCGGCCCCACACCCCGGGCCCGTGCCGTCCGCCGGCCCCACACCCCAGCCTCTGCCGTCCGCCGGCCCCCACACCCCGGCCCCTGCCGTCCGCCGGCCCCCACGCCCCGGGCCCCCACGCCCGGGCCGCTGCCGTCCGCCGGCCGCCAGCCCCAGCCCCCGCGCCCAGGGTCCAGCCCCGCACCAAAGTCCCGCGCCCGACACCTCCCCCCTGCGAGCACCTCCCGCCGGCACTCCCGGCCTCCGCCAACACTCGAACCTCGCCGCGCACCTTCAAGTCCCGCCCGGCGATCTGCAGCCCCGCCGGCGTTTGAGGCGCGGGGCCCGAGGCAGCGCCCCGACCCTTCAGCCCCGCCGACACCCCAAGACCGGGGCCGAGGCAACGCCCCTACCCTTCAGCCCCGCCGGCGATTGAGGCGCCGGGCCCGAGGCAGCGCCCCGACCCTTCAGCCCCGCCGACACCCGAAGACCGGGGCCGAGGCAACGCCCCTACCCTTCAGCCCCGCCGGCGTTTGAGGCGCGGGGCCCGGGGCAGCGCCCCGGCAACGGACCCGCACCCGTTCAGGTGGCGGCCAGGCCCGAACGGGGCGATCCTGACTGACAGCGGCGATCCAGCCGAAGGGGCGCCGGGGCAACTGTGCCCCGGCGCCCCTTCGGCCCTCGCAGGCCACGGCCAGGCAGCACCGCACCCGCACCCGCTCCCCCACCGGCCCAGCCGGCCACGCCCCGCGTGCGCGACCTCTCGGGCTACCGCGACGCCCGGGCGGCCGGGATGGGAAGCGGCTGATCCCGGTCCTCGCCGTCCTCGCCCGCAGTCCGCTGCGCAGGCAGGCTCGCGCTCAGCCTGCGCGGCCCGGACAGCGCGCACACGAGCCCGAATCCGGCGGCCACGACGGCCGCACCGCCCACCGCGTCGAGCACCCAGTGATTGGCGGTGGCGACGATCGCGCACACCGTGATCAGCGGATGCAGCACCCCCAGCAGCTTCTGCCAGCCCTTCGGCGCGAGAACCACGATCACGATCCCGCACCACAGCGACCAGCCGAAGTGCAGCGAGGGCATCGCCGCGTACTGGTTGGAGATCGCGGTCATCGCCCCGTACGACGGATTGGCCAGGTCCTGCGGTCCGTGGACGGTGTCGATGAAGCCGAGGCCGGGCATCAGGCGCGGCGGTGCGAGCGGGTAGAGCCAGAACCCTATGAGCGCCAGCACCGTGGCCAGCCCGAGCGAGGCCCGCGCCCAGCGGTAGTCGCCCGGCCGGCGCCAGTACAGGACCGCCAGGATCGTCAGCGGGACCACGAAGTGGAACGAGGTGTAGTAGAAGTTGAAGAACGCCTCCAGCCAGGGCGTGTTCACGACGGCGTGGTTCACGGCGTGCTCGATGTCGATGCCCAGCATCCGCTCGATGCCGTGGATCTGGCTGCCGTTGCCCTCGGCGAGCGAACGGCTGGTGGGGGCCGCGGCCCTGATGTGCGAGTAGAGCGAGTAGCCGACCCGTATCAGCAGGAGTTCCAGCAGCAGGTTGGGGCGGGACAGCACGCGCCGCCAGAACGGCAGCAGCGGCACCCGCGCCCATCGGGCGGCCGCGGGGCGCCCGTAGGCCGTCGGGACGGGTTCGCGCCAGTACGGCGACGAGCGCGGCAGGAACGGTACCGCGCAGGCGGCGGCCAGCGCGGCGAGGAGGAGCACGTTGTCCCGTACGGGGGCCAGCGCGGCCAGGTTCGGCAGCAGCACGTCGCTCGGCAGGGTCATGGCGAGGACCACGGCCACCGGCCATACGGGCCGGTCGGCGGCTCGCCGGCCGACCTTGCCCGCGACGGCGAGCAGCACCCACAGCAGCTGGTGGCGCCAGCCGGTCGGGGACACGGCGACGGCCACGCAGCCCGTCATGGCGACGGCGAGCAGCAACTGGCCGTCGGCGGCGTAGCGGGCCGCGCGGCGCAGGCCGATCCAGGCGAGGCCGGCCGCGAGTGCGACGTACAGGAGGATCTCGGCCGGTCCGGTCAGGCCGAGGCGCAGCAGCGCGCCGTGCACGGACTGGTTGGCGAGGCTGTCGGGAGCCACGCCGAGGCCGGTGCCGGCCATGTGCTGGACCCAGTAAGTCCAGGAGTCGCGGGGCGTCGCCGCCCAGGACAGGGCGGTGGCTCCGACGAAGGTCACGGCGGCGGACCCGGCCGTCGGGCGGCGGCCAGTGAGCCACAGCAACGGGGCGAAGAGCAGCAGGGCGGGCTGGAGGGCGGCGGCGAGACCGATGAGGAAGCCGGCCGGGCGTTCGCCGGGCACGCGGAAGACGGCCAGCAGCACCAGCAGCACGGGCAGGACGGCGGTCCGGCCGGGCGGGGCGGCCTCGCGGACGGGCAGCGAGACCATCATCAGGGCGGTCAGCACGGGCGCGGCGAGCAGGGCGGTGCGGCGGGGCACGGGGTCGGGCAGGCCGCGCGCGGCGACGAGTCCGATGGCGGCGACGAACAGCAGGGTCGCGCAGATCCAGGCGACCTCCAGCGACGGCGCGGCGAGGCCGAGCAGTGGCTTGAGGACCAGCCCGGCGAACGGGGTGCCGGTGAACTGGCCGCCGTCGTAGAGCGAGCCGGGCAGGCCGCCGGGAAGGTGGAGGCCGCTCAGCCACTCACCCGGTGGAACGCGCAGCACGGCGGCGGCCTGTCTGACGGCGAGGGCGCCTGCCAGCGCCCACAGGAGGAGGCGCGCCGCTCCGAGCCTGCCGCTACCGCCTATGACCCCGGCATGTCCGTTCGCACTGCTGTGCTCCGCCGCGTTAGCCACGCCTCGCCGGCCTCCCGCCCTGTCGACCGCAACCCTGACTCTGCCTGGCTGCCACGTTTCGTGCCCCGGTCCATTACCTGAACGACGATATCCCGCGCGGGATCCCTAGGATGGCCCGCATGAGCATCGTGAAGATCAACGCGCTGACCGTTCCCGCCGAGCAGCGGGAGGTGCTGGAGCAGCGCTTCGCCTCGCGGGCGGGGGCTGTGGAGGGCTCGGACGGATTCGAGTGGTTCGAGCTGCTGCGCCCCGTGGAGGGCACCGACCAGTACCTGGTCTACACGCGGTGGCGGTCCGAGGAGGACTTCCAGGCGTGGATGGAGGGGCCGATGAAGGCCGCTCACCAGGGTGGTGCCGGTGGCGGCGCGGGCGGTGGCGGTGAGCGGCCGAAGCCGGCGGCTTCCGCGTCGTCGGTGTGGTCGTTCGAGGTCGTGCAGCAGGCGGCGCCGAAGAAGTCCTGACGCGGCGGGAGGCCCGGGGCACGCGCTCCGGGCCTCTTCTCTGCGGGGTTTGCGGGCTCCGCGGGCTCTGCCGGGCGTGTCTGTCGGCCATGTCTGTCAGCTGCACCAGTCGGCGGCATCTGTAGATGTGTCGACGTACTCGGTCAGATCCGCCTGTCGGCTCGGTCGACCGGCTCAGTCGACCGGCTCAGCTCCAGAAGGCGTCTGCCTCGTCGATGTCCGCGGTGCACGCGTCGATGTCGGTGATCTTCCCGCCGACGATGGTGAAGAAGAGCCCCTCGCGGATCTCGATGCCACGGTCGCCTCGGTCACCGCGCGCGGTGTGGAAGCTCATCACGTGTCCCCGCCCGTCCGCCAGCACCGCTTCCAGGTGCACCTGGTAGGTGCCCTTCGTCTCCTCGGCGAGCCGGCGGTAGAGGTCCATGACGTTCTCCCGGCCCTTGTGGTGCCCGGACAGCGGGTTGTTGCCGGGCATGTGGTGGATGGCGTCGGCCGTGAACAGCGTGCTCAGCGTTTCCATGTCGCCCTTGCCGAAGGCCTCGTAGCCGCGGCGGATCAGGGCACAGTCGGGATGCTCGGACATGGTGTTTCACACCCTCCAGGTACGCACGGTTTGCCCTTTTTTCCTATCATCGGCCCGTCCCTGTGGATATTCCACGCGGGAGATCCGCGACCAACTCCACAATGTCGTCATGACCACTCACAGCGAACACCGCACACACACCTGGACCGTGGCCCCCGAGCCCTACACCACCCCCGATGCCACGGTCCTGCGGCGCGCGTACTACGCCGAGGTCGCCGGCCGGTACTGGAAACGGACCGTCACCGAGGCCGAGATCGATCAGGGGCTCCTGGACTTCCCCGATGACGGCCTGGTCCCGCCGACGGGCCAGTTCGTGGTCGGCAGACGGGGCGGCGAGGCCCTGGCCTGCGGCGGGATACGCCTGCTCGACCCCGTCACCGCCGAGCTCACCAGGGTGTACGTCGACCAGCGCGCCCGCGGTACCGGCGGCGGGGCGGCTCTGCTCGAAGTCCTGGAGGCGCAGGCCCGTGCGCTGGGCGCCGAGCGGATCCGGCTGGACACCCGGTCGGATCTGGTGGAGGCCCGGGCGTTGTACGCGCGGCACGGCTACGCGGAGATACCCGCCTACAACTCGGGCCCGTATGCGGAGCACTGGTTCGAGAAGCGCCTGGTCTGACGCGGCCTGATCCGGTCCGACCAGCCTCTTCCATCCGGCCCCGTCCGATCCGGCCCGACCCCGGCCCGGCCCCGGCCAGGCACTCAGTCCGGAGCGGCGGCCTAACGTGCGGCGTGGTCCCGCCGCGGGGCGGCGCCGTAGGGCTCCTCGGCGTCGGATCCGCAGAGCTCGGCGTTGATCTCGTGGACCAGCTTGACCAGGTCGGTCGGCCGGTCCGGACCCCACCAGTCGCCGAGCAGGTCGGCGAGGGACTCCTGCCGGGCGGCGGCGAGCTTGGCGGCCGCCTCGCGCCCCTTGTCGGTCAGGACCAGCGCCAGCCCGTCCCGTACGGCGAGCCCGCGCTCCTCGGTCTGGCGGGCGGCGTCCGTGATGGCCTTCAGCGGCACGACGGTGCGCTCGGCGAGCATCGCCGGCTCAGCGGAGCCGTACTTGTTGATCCGCAGCAGCATCCAGCTCGCGGCGGGCAGCAGGTCGTAGCCCGCCTTCTCGGTGATCTTCTCGTAGACGTGCCGGCGGCCCTCCCTGGTGCCGAGGACCGACAGCGCGCGGGCGACCTCGTCGCGGGACGAGCGCTCGACGGGGTTGGAGGCGAGGGTCTCGGTCACATCGGGCGCGGTGACCGAGGCGCGGAGCTTGTCCTCCTTGAGGAAGCAGGCGACCACGAAGGCGATGAGGACGATCGGCACGGCGTAGAGGAAGACGTCCGTGATGGAGGTGGCGTAGGCGTCGAGCACCCGGGGGCGCAGCTCGGCGGGGAGTGCGCCGATGGCCCGCGGGTCGGCCTCCAGCTCGGCGGCGCTCGCGCCGGGCGGCAGGGTGACGCCCTTGAGGGCGGCGCCGAGTTTGTCGTCGAGCTGGTTGGTGAAGACGGTGCCGAAGATCGCGACGCCGAAGGAGGCGCCGATGGAGCGGAAGAAGGTGGCACCGGAGGTGGCGACGCCGAGGTCGGCATAGCTGACGGCGTTCTGCACCACCAGTACGAGCACCTGCATGACGAGGCCGAGTCCCGCGCCGAAGACGAAGAAGTAGGCGCTCATCTCCCAGGTGGAGCTGGTGCGGTGCAACTGGTGCAGGAGGAGCAGACCCAGGGCGGTGACGGCGGTGCCGGCGAGGGGGAAGACCTTCCACCGGCCGGTGCGGCTGACGATCTGGCCGGAGGCCGTGGAGGCGATCAGCATGCCGAGGACCATCGGCAGCATGTGTACGCCAGACATGGTCGGGGAGACGCCCTGGACGACCTGGAGGAAGGTCGGCAGGTAAACCATCGCGCCGAACATCGCGAAGCCGACGACGAAGCTGATCACCGAGCAGAGGGTGAAGGTGCGGATGCGGAACAGTTTCAGCGGCAGGACGGGTTCGGCGGCCTTGCGCTCCACGAGGACGAATGCGACGAGGAGCACCAGGCCGAGGACGGCGAGGCCGATGATCTGGGCCGAGCCCCAGGCCCAGGTGGTGCCACCGAGTGAGGCCACCAGCACGAGGCAGGTGGCGACGGAGGCGATGAGGAGGGTGCCGAGGTAGTCGATCGTGTGCTTCGAGGAGCGCACCGGGATGTGCAGCGCGGCGGCGATGACGGCGAGTGCGACGAGACCGATCGGGAGGTTGATGTAGAAGACCCAGCGCCAGGACAGGTGGTCCACGAACAGGCCGCCCAGCAGCGGGCCGAGCACGCTGGTCGCGCCGAAGACGCCGCCGAAGAGGCCCTGGTACTTGCCGCGTTCGCGGGGCGGGACGATGTCGCCGACGATCGCCATGGACAGCACGATGAGTCCGCCGCCGCCGAGGCCCTGCAGGGCGCGGAAGCCGATGAGTTGGGGCATGTCCTGGGCGAGGCCGCAGAGGGCGGAGCCGATGAGGAAGAGGACGATGGCGTACTGGTAGAGCTTCTTACGCCCGTACTGGTCGCCGAGCTTCCCCCACAGGGGGGTGGCGGCGGTGGAGGCGAGCATGTAGGCGGTGACGACCCAGGACAGATGAGCCATGCCGCCGAGGTCGCTGACGATGGTCGGCAGGGCGGTCGACACGATGGTCTGGTCGAGTGCGGCGATCAGCAGGCCCAGGAGCAGGGCGCCGATGGAGACGAGCACCTCGCGGGAGGCGTGTTCGCCAGCGGGCCCGGAGCTCCGCGGGCCGGGCCCCGGAGCCGCTTCGTCCTTGGTCACATCCTGAGCCATCGATACCTCCTCAGGCCGGATCAACATCTCCATCCTGCGTGGTGTGTCCGGTTATGGCCTCTCGGAGGGGGTGGGAAGCCGCCCGGCGGGTCTGCATAATCGCTGGCAGTGCCCAGGGAGGGATTCCAGTGAACGGTGAGCACTGTCCAGATTGCGGTGCCCGGGGCGCCGCCTGCCGGTGTGCGCCGGGTGCGGGTTTCAACCCCTTGCGCATCCGCCCGTACGTGACGTTGCCCGACCCGGGCGAGCCTGACGACGACGCGCCCGCGCCGCCGGTGGCGCGCGTGGTGGTTCCGCCGCCGCGGGACGACACCCCGGCGTACGGGATACCCGTGGCCCCGGGGCAGCCCTGGCCGGACGGCCCGGCGCCCGCGCCGCTCGCGGCCGAAACGGCACGGCTCCACCCTCTCCCGGAGCCCGGCTCCAGCCCCGGCGGCGCAGAGGGCGGAGGAGCGAGCGTCCGAGAGGGTGAACGAGAGGGCGGGGGCGGGGGTGGGGGCGGGGGCGGGGGCCCGGAGAAGCGGACCGGCCCGGGCTTCCGGCGGCTGCTGCCGCTCCTGATCGCCGCCATCGCGGTGGTCGCCCTCGGTGGTACCGCCGTGGCGCTGTGGGCGCTGCCGAGCTCCGCCGGGAGCGACACGGCCCTGCTGGACGCACAGGCGTCGGCGCCCGTGACGAGCCCGGTCCCGGCCGAGCCGTCCCGGACGCCCGCCCCCGGGACGACCGGCCCGTCCCCGTCGGTCTCGCCCTCACCGTCGCCGAGCGCCTCGAAGTCGACGTCGCCGTCCCCCTCACCGAGCGCGTCCCGTTCGTCGACGCCCCCTTCCCCGAGCCCGTCTCCGACCCCGCCCCGCGCCCCCAGCCCCACGCCGCCGCCTCCGCAGGCACCGACCCTCCGGTACGGGGACTCGGGCTCGGAGGTGGAGAAGCTGCAGCGGCTGCTGGCGGCAAGAGGCCTGTTCACGTACAAGATCAACGGGAAGTTCGACTGGCGAGTGGAAAACGCCGTGTCGACGTTCCAGTACGACAACAACATCGACGAGGACGAGTGGGGCGTCTACGGCCCTGCGACCCGGAAGGCACTGGAGGGTTAGGGACACGGCTCACACGACGCCAGGTTGGCGCGGACCGCTCCTCTTTTGTATCGTGGAGGAACAAAGTGGTTCCGCCTTCACTCCCTGACCGGTGGGCGGAACCACTTGTTCTCTTCTCCCGCCCCGTCTGGAGCACCGCCGATGTCGGCCAGCACCACCACCGCGCCCGTCGTCCTCACCGCCAAGGCCCTGCTCCTGGACATGGACGGCACCATCGTCAATTCCGACGCGGTGGTCGAGCGCTGCTGGCGCGACTGGGCGGTGTCCCACGGGCTGGACCCGCACGAGGCCCTCAAGGTGGTCCACGGCCGCCAGGGGTACGCCACCATGGCCGTCCTGCTGCCGGACCGTCCGATGGAGGTCAACCACGCGGAGAACGCCGTGATGCTGGCCCGCGAGACCGCCGACACCGACGGCGTGGTCCCGGTCGCGGGCGCCCCGGAGTTCATGGCCGCGATCGACGGCCTGCCGCACGCCCTGGTCACATCCGCCGACGCCGCCCTGGCCACGGCCCGGATGTCCGCCGCCGGCCTGCCGATGCCCGGCATACGCGTCACGGCCGAGTCCGTCCAGGCCAGCAAGCCCGACCCCGAGGGCTTCCTCAAGGGCGCCGCCGCACTGGGCGTGGACCCGGCCGACTGCATCGTGTTCGAGGACTCGGCCGCAGGCATCGCCGCCGGCCGGGCGGCGGGCATGCGCGTGATCGGCGTAGGCCCCCGCGCGGCAGCCCACACCCCCACGACCCACGTCCCGGACCTGACCCCACTCCACATCACGACCACCCCCGACGGCTCGATCCAGCTCACCGTCACATCGGGGAGGTAGGGGCGGGGACGCCGGGGCTCCGGGCGGGTCCGGAGGCGCCGGGAGCTGCGGGAGCGCCGGACGGCACCGGGGCTGCGGGAGGTGCGGGAGCTGCGGAGGCGCCGGGCAGCTCAGGGAGCAGGGCCACCGGACGGACGGAATCCCGTCGCGCGGCGAGGCTACGGGCAGCAGGACCCCAGCGAGGCGGCGGCAGGGAAGTGGGGCGGGGCTTCGGTGGTGCGGGAGCCACTCACTCCGGATCAGGGTGGGGCTGGGGGTTTCCCGTCCGTCCCATCGTCTTCCGGGTCGGGCCGGTCCCTCAAGGGCGCTCCTTCGTCGCGTCGCTTCGCGATGGCCTTCGGCCACCCTTGACCGACCGGCCCGACCCGGAACATTCGAGGACAGACGGGAAGCCCCCAAAAGAACGGTCACCAGTGTTCAGAGTCAGGGGCGGGCACATCAGGGATGCGGGTGCCCGGTTCCCCGGGCGCCGGCCAAATCCCATCACCGCCCCCGGTCAGCGGTGGGGGCGCGGGCACCAGCCCCACCCACCCCAGACAGCGACCAGCAGCCGATCGGGAGCGGGGGCGCGGCAAATCGCTACGCGCTCCTCACGTCTCGGCGTCCGGCGCCCGTCTGGGGCTGGGAACAGGCCGCCACCAATCGCTACACAGCTGAGGTGACCCGGCGGCGACCACCCCGGCATGTGGCTGGTCATAAGCCGCCCGACCCCTCACCTGAGCACTCCCGTCAGGCGCCTGTAGGTAGTTGGGGGCGCGGACGACGTCTGCCGGCACCACAAAAGAGCAGAAGAGGCCGGTGGTGGGCGCCGGGCGGGTGCCGGGCGGGCGCGCTGGCGGGGGGCGCCTTGCGGGCACGCTGGCGGGCGCCGTGCGGGTAGTGCGGGGGCACAAAAGGACGGCTGGGGGAGTGTGGTGCCGGATTTCTCGGTCTCCCGCTCCGGGAAGTGATCCACTCACTCTCAACTCGCATCCAAATGGGGGCAAAGTGCCCGCTGTCGCGTCCCTGGGACGTCTGCAGTGATCGTGGGCGGCTTTGGTCCAGCCCCAGACGGGCGCCGGACGCCTGGCCGGGAGAAGCGCGTAGCGATCTGACGCGTCTGCCCGCAGCCGCGTCCGGGGGGACGTCTGCAGTGATCGTGGGCGGATTTTGTCCAGCCCCAGACGGGCGCCGGACGCTTGGCCGTGAGAAGCGCATAGCGATCTGACGCGTCTGCCCGCAGCCGCGTCCGGGGGGACGTCTGCAGTGATCGTGGGCGGATTTTGTCCAGCCCCAGGCGGGCGCCGGACGCTTGGTGGCGAGAAGCGCGTAGCGATCTGATGCGTCTGCCCGCTGCCGCGTGCCGGGAGACGTCTGCTGTGATCGTGGGCGGCTTATGTCCAGCCCCAGACGGCTGCCGGACGCTTGGTGGCGAGAAGCGCGTAGCGATCTGACGCGTCTGCCCGCCTGGCTGATCCCGAGGGCTCTCTGGTCGCTGCCGGGTGCGGGCTGGGCCCGCCCGACCCGGAATCTCTTCCATGCGGGGCCGTGTGGGTGTCTGCCCGTGCCCGCGCCCCCACCGCTGACCGGGGGCGGTGAGGTGGCTCGGCTGGCCCTGCGGGGAACCGTGCCCCCGCATCCCTGATGTGGCCGCCCCTGACTCTGAACACCGGTGACCGTTCTTTTGGGGGCTTCCCGTCTGTCCTCGAATGTTCCGGGTCGGGTCGGTCGGTCAAGGGTGGCCGAAGGCCATCGCGAAGCGACGCGACGAAGGAGCGCCCTTGAGGGACCGGCCCGACCCGGAAGACGATGGGACGGACGGGAAACCCCCAGCCCCACCCTGATCCGGAGTAAGCGGCTCCCGCCCCTCCGAAGCCCCGCCCCACTTCCCTCCCGCCGCCTCGCTGGGGTCCTGCTGCCCGTAGCCCCCGCCCCACTTCCCTGCCACCGCCTCGCCGGGGACTTGCCCTCCGAAGTTCCGCCCCACTCCCCCGACGCCGAGCAAGTGGCCCCCACCCCCCGAAGCCCCCGCCCCACTTCCCTGCCACCGCCCAGCCGACGTCCCGGCACCCGAAGCCCCGCCCCGCCCGCCCCCACCGTCGATCCGCTCGCGCAGGAAGTCCGCGTGGCCATCGTGGCGGGGTGTATTCCTCGATCAGACGAGCACCATCCGAAGCCCGTCGACCCACCGCACCCGCCGCCACCACCAACGTCCCCACCCCCACCATCACCAACACCCCCACCCCAAGACCGCCCCGCCGACCCAGGCCCCCCGCCAAGCCCCCCACGAGTTCCAGCCTCGGCCTCAAGTCCCGCAGGCACCCGACAGTCGGGGCCCGCTCACCCCGCGATCGCCTCGTACAGCGAGAACGCGGCCAGCGCCGCCATCACTGCCGCCGCGACCTTGGTGATCAGGCGCAGCGGCACGTACTTCATCAGGGTGCGCCCACCCAGGATGCCGATGCCCGCGACCGCCCACAGGGCGAGGACCGCGCCGACGCCGACCGAGACCGCGTTGTCGTACCGCGCGGCGAGGTTGGCGGTCATGATCTGGGTCAGGTCACCGAACTCCGCCACGAGGATCAGCATGAATCCGGCGCCGGAGACCTTCCAGAAGGACTGGTCGGCGGGCGGCTTGACCGCCTCCTCGCCGTCGTCCTTCTTCAGGAGCAGCATGGCCGCGCCCGCGAGGAAGAGGACGCCGACGACGGCCTGGACGAGCCGGTGCGGGAGCAGCGTGAGCACACTTCCCGCCGCGATGGCGAGGGCCACATGCACGGCGAAGGCGGCGGCTACGCCGGCGAAGACATAGGAGGCGCGGTAGCGGGTGCCGAGCATCAGGCCGGCGAGGGCCGTCTTGTCGGGGAGTTCGGCGAGGAAGACGACGCCGAAGGCGATCGCCGTGACGCTGAAGCTGAACACTGCGGTGAAACCTCAATCGGTCGGGCAGGACGCCATCGGGACCGAGAGACCTGGGGTGTGTCAGGGGTCGCTTCGGCTCGGCGGCGCCCTGGGCTTGCGCGTGCGCGTACGTGAATACGAACGAACGCGCCTATGCATGGACAGGACACTGCGGCCGAAGGTCTCGCTGGCCGAACCGCTGTGCGCGGCCTGCCTCCGGGCGCCGGCTGGGGTGACCCAGCAGTATGTCGACGGTCCGGCGAAGAGCTACTCCCCTTCTGCTCCATCAGGGTACGCGACGCTCGCGGGTGTCCGGAATAGGCCCTTGGTCCCGCACTTGCCGGGCTCCCCTGCTCGCCGCCAATCCCCACTACCCCGCACCGACACCGCCATCCCCCCGCCCCCACCCCCACCCAACGCCCCCCACCCCCCGCCACGGAATCTCAACTTCCGTTTGAGTGGGCCTTGTTGCGCCACTTGATGTGACGTGCCCATGTCGCCACGCTGTCACCTGGCGCCCACCCCCGCGAAACCTGGCGCCGCAACCATGGCCGCGCCCCTCCGGGGCCGCACGGCCCACGTCCCCCCGCATCCAGGGAGCCCCTCATGGCACTCATACCCACCGTCTACGCGCGTCGAATTGGCGTGTTCGCGTCAGCGGTCGCCCTCGCTTCCCTCACCTCCCTCGTCAACGCCCCGACCGCCCAGGCCGCCCCGCCCACCCCCATCAGCGCCGCGGCAGCCCGCTCGTACCTGGCGACCGTGACGCCGCGGGCCGAAGGGTCCACCTCCGGCTACAGCCGCGACCTCTTCCCGCACTGGAGCACCATCTCCGGCGCGTGCAACACCCGCGAGACCGTCCTCAAGCGGGACGGCGTCAGCGTCGTCCAGGACTCCGCGTGCGCCGCCGTGAGCGGAAGCTGGTACTCCGAGTACGACGGCGCCACCTGGACCGCCGCCTCCGACCTCGACATCGACCACGTGGTCCCGCTCGCCGAGGCCTGGCGCTCCGGCGCCAACTCCTGGACCACGTCCAAGCGCCAGCAGTTCGCCAACGACCTCACCCGCCCGCAGCTCATCGCGGTCACCGACAACGTCAACCAGGCCAAGGGCGACCTCGACCCCGGCAAGTGGATGCCGCCGCGGACCGCCTACCGCTGTACGTACGCGCGCATGTGGGTCCACGTGAAGCAGTACTGGGGCCTGAGCATGGACTCCGGCGAGAAGACGGCACTGGTCAACAGCCTCAACGGCTGCTGAGGCCGGCACCGACGCGCTCCTGGCGCCGCCGGCTCGCTCCTGGCGGCCGCCAACTCGCTCCTGGCGCCCGCCAACTCGTTCCTGGCGCCCGCCGACACTCTGCTGACGGCCGCCGATACTCCGCTGACGGCCGCCGGCCGATGATCTCCCCCGCCAGGGGGAGGCGGCGCTCCCCCTCGCCGTCGTACCGTGATCGAAGGCGCTACGGAGGAGGGGGAGTTCCATGGCCGGACTGCGTCTGGGGCCGCTGCTGCGCTACGTCGACTGGGACACGGGCGGGTCCGCCACCATATGGGTCGAGGCGGACCGCCCGTGCGAGGCGGAGGTGCGGTGCGCCGACGGGGCGGGCGGCAGTGTTCGCAGCTTCCAGATCGCCGGGCACCACTACGCGCTGGTGCCGGTGACGGGCCTGACTCCGGGGAGGGCGACGGAGTACGAGGTGCTGCTCGACGGCGTGCGGGTGTGGCCGCTGCCCGGCAGCGGCTTCCCCCCGAGCACGATCGCCGCCCCGGCCGTGGCGGGCTCCGGCCGTCCGGCGGCCGACGGGCTGCGCGTCACCTTCGGTTCCTGCCGGCAGGCCGCGCCGCCCGCCGGACGGCACGGCCCGCACGGCCCGGACGCGCTCGACACCCTCGCGGCGCGGCTGGCCGCCGATCCGGAGGCGGTGCGGCCGGACGTCCTGCTGCTGCTCGGCGACCAGGTGTATGCCGACGCGCTGTCCCGGGAGACCCGGCAGTGGCTCGCGGCCCGGCGGGACCTGCGGGAAGCGCCCGGCGCCCAGGTGGCGGACTACGAGGAGTACACCCGGCTCTACTACGAGTCCTGGCTCGATCCGGAGATCCGCTGGCTGCTGTCGACCGTTCCGAGCCTGCACATATTCGACGACCACGACGTCATCGACGACTGGAACACGAGCGCGGCCTGGCTGGCGGAAATGCGGTCGACGCCGTGGTGGCAGGAGCGGGTGCTCAGCGGGCTGATGTCGTACTGGGTGTACCAGCACCTGGGTAATCTCTCGCCCGCGGAACTGGCGGCCGACGGGCTGTACGGGGCGATACGGCAAACCCCTGACGGCACGGATCTGCTGCGCTCCTTCGCGTCCGCGGCGGATACCGACCCGGCTTCGGTGCGCTGGAGCTACCGGCGCGACTTCGGCCGGACCCGGCTGCTGATGGTGGACACCCGGGGCGCACGGGTGCTGGCCGAGGACGGGCGGGCGATGCTGGACCCGGCGGAGCAGGGCTGGCTCCGGGAGAACGCGCTCGCGGGACACGGGGGTTACGACCATCTGCTGATCGGGTCCTCCCTGCCGTGGCTGTTGCCGCCGCTCATCCACGACGCGGAGACGTGGAACGCC
Organism: Streptomyces sp. NPDC048269; assembly: GCF_040652395.1. Taxonomy (NCBI): domain Bacteria; kingdom Bacillati; phylum Actinomycetota; class Actinomycetes; order Kitasatosporales; family Streptomycetaceae; genus Streptomyces; species Streptomyces sp. NPDC048269. Next base: position 44,106 of record NZ_JBEZLW010000018.1, on the reverse strand, counting down.
GCGCTGTGCCGCGGGGAGCGGGGGCCGGGGTGGGCGCGAATAGGCGAGGATCTGCGCCGGCGCAGCGATTTGGAGCACTGGGCGGCTTTTCCGGCCTCGTTCGCGGCGCTGACCGATCTGATCGAGGAGGTCGGGACGGGGCCGCGGGCGCCGTCGACGGTGTGCGTGCTGTCGGGGGACGTGCACCACGCGTATGTGGCGGAGCCGCACATACCCAGCACGGCACGGGTGTTCCAGCTGACGTGCTCACCGGTGCACAACTCCATCCATACGGCGGTGAAGCTGGGCTTCCGGCTGGGCTGGTCGCGTATGGGGCGATGGCTGGGTCGGGGCTTCTCGCGGCACGGGCGTACGGGGCGGCCGCCGTTGAGCTGGCGGCGTACGGGCGGGCCGTGGTTCGGGAACCAGCTGATGACGCTGGCCCTGGCGGGGCGAACGGCTCGGCTGCGGCTGGATCAGGCCCGCAAGGGCCGTGCGGGTGCCCGGCTGGTGACTGTGTTCGACCGGGAACTCACGGGGGCGGAGTAGGGGCCGCCCCGGGCATCCGGAGTGCGAACGGCGGGCGTACGCTGTATGGCTGTCAAGCCGCTCCTGCCGCTCCCCCGCGACGTCGCGGCGCTTCATGCCGCTGCACGTCAACCGGACTGGGGAGTCCCGCCTTGTTTGAGACTCTGGGGTCGCTGACCGCGAGCCCATGGATCTACGCCGTGGTGGCGGTGTCCGTCGTGCTCGACGTTTTCCTTCCGGTACTGCCGAGCGGGGTTCTCGTGATCACCGCTGCGGCGGCCGCGGCGGCCGCGGGAGCGGCGGGGCCGGTGGCCGTGCCCGAGCAGGTGCCGGACATCCTGGCTCTGCTCGTGATCGCCACGACCGCCTCGGTGCTGGGGGACATGGCTGCGTTCCGGCTGGCCCGGCGCGGTGGTGCCCGGCTGGACCGGGCCATCGCCCGCTCCCGTCGGCTGACCCGGGCCCATGAGCGGCTCGGTACGGCTCTGGCCCGCGGCGGCGGCACCCTGGTGGTCATCGCCCGCTTCGCTCCGGCCGGCCGCTCGGTGGTGTCGCTGGGCGCGGGCAAGACGCACCGCAAGGTGACGGAGTTCCTTCCCTGGTCGGTTCTGGCGGGCATGGCCTGGGCGGGGTACAGCGTGGCGCTGGGCTATTTCGGCACTCAGTGGCTCGGTACCCAGTGGCTGGGGACGGCCGTTTCCGTCGTCGCCCTGTTCGCGGCGGGCGCGCTGGCGGCCTTCCTCGTCGGCCGTCCGGCCTCGTCCGCGGCGGCGCAGGTCGCGTAAGCACGGCCCTGTGGGGACGTACTCCCTCTGATGGAGCAGTGACTCACCCGTTCACCCGGCCCCGATCGCCGCGCGCGGGCCGGGCTCCTAGCGTCCACAGCACGGTGCGCAACCGAATCCGCGTCACACCCGTGCCCTGGCCGCGCCGTTTCGAGGAGCCCGAGGAGTTCTCTCCATGCCCGCCAAGCCGCCTGTCACGCCGCCCGTCGCCCTCCCCGACTCACCTCTCGCCCAGCCGCCCGCCCGGCCGCCCGGCCGCCGGCCGGCCCCGCGGTGGGCCCAGCGGTCCGCCGCACCGCACCGCCTGCTGGCCGTCGCGGCCGCCTCACTCGCCATTGCCGCCGCCACTCCCGCCGCACTGGCCTACGCCGCCCCCACCGCCACCGTCTCCCCCAGCACGGTCGCCCCGGGCGGCCGTGTCTCCCTCAACGTCGCGGGCTGCGGAACCAGGACCGGCCGGGCCTCTTCCAGTGCCTTCGGGGAGGTGAGCCTGACCCCCGGCAATGCGGGGGCCACCAACCTCTTCGGCAACGCCACCGTCTACCGCAACGCCGTCCAGGGGACGCACCGCGTCACCTTCGAGTGCGGCGGCCCGGGTGGTGAGCGCGTCACGGTCGCGCTGAACGTCGCCCCGGGCGGCGCGCGCGGCGGTACGGGCGGCAGCATCGCCTCCGTGAGCACGGGTCAGATCGCCGTGGGCGGCGTCCTCGTCGCGGGCGCGCTCGGCGCCGGGGTATGGGTGCTGCGACGCCGCGCGTCCGCCTGACCTCCCGACCCGCGGGAGGCCGTAGGCCCGGGTCAGGCGGTGGCGGCCTGACCGCGGACCTGCAGCCCGTCGAGGAGCAGCCGGGTGGCCTCGGCGACGGCGTCCACGGACGCCTCGAACACCTCGCGGTTGTGCGCGGCGGGCGCCCTGAAGCCGGACACCTTGCGCACGTACTGCAGCGCGGCGGCGCGGATCTCCTCCTCGGTGGCCTTCTCGGGGATCGACGGCGGGCGCAGGGTCTTGATCGAGCGGCACATACTCCTACTATCCCGCTGTCGAGGCAGCTCGGCCCGGACAATTTCATGATCAATCCGGCCTGGAGCCGGCTCCCGAGCCCCGGGCCCGCGACGTCGTCCAGCAGCCCGATGGCCTGCTGGACCGTCTCGGCGGCCCGCCGGTCGTCGCGCAGCGGGACGGCCTGCCCGCCCAAGCCCTGGTAACCCCAGCGCTGCGACTTCCGTCCTCGCGCAGTGGATCTCGACGTCCGCAGGCTCGGCCGGCGACGTCTGAGCCCGGCCGCCGACCAGGACGGTCGTGCCCTCTGCGTCAACGGCGGGCGCCGGTGTGCCCCATCGACACCGAGATCGAGCCGCATGGTCTGCCGCATGGCTTTCAGCGGGGGCCACAGGTCCTTCAGCAGTCGCCTGGCCCGCTCCATGCTGTCGTCCGGCTGAGGGACGCCGGAATCGAGGCGCGGCAACAAGGCATAGAGGATGCTGATCTCCTCGTTCACGATGCGGGCCTTCTCGAGCACGCTGTCCGAGACCAGCATTTGCGCTTCGTCGTACTGGACCCGGTGCGCGTTCATAAGCAGCGTCTGCTCTCTGCCGGATCTCATCCGTCAAGGCGTCTGTGGTCATCGCCTGGAGGTAGTCGGCCAGCGCATAACGGCAGTTACGGCTCGGCTGTTGACGCCTACGTAGCAGTCACGAAGGTTGTCGTGGTGCTGGCGCTCACCCTCCCAGCGCCTCACTTCGCCGGCGGCGCGTTGGGCCAGGTAACCCGACGCCAGGGTGCCGCCGACACCCGCGAAACCGACCAGCAAGGCGGCCAGGGATGCATCCACCGGCTCAGCACAGCAGGCGCCCCCTGTCACATATGTGAGGCATGCCCTTACTCAACAGTTCATCCCCGGTCACGGAAGCCAAGTGCCGCCTCCCACGACGGGACGCTCGGCCCCGCGTAGGACACCCCTGTGAGGTCGCCCGGAGTCACGGGCGGTCGCCCTCGTTGATGACATCGCGAGGTCAGCCATCGCAACTGTGCGCTGCCTGCACCCCCGTGCACTCTTGCACGCCCTGCCCGACGCACACACCGTGGTCAGGTGCAGCTCAGCGTTCCGACGACGCACGGGGGAGGGCAACGCATAGTGAGTTCAGTATCACTCTGGGCCATTGAGACGTTCGGGGCCGTGGCGGGCCGGCTGGCCGAGTCGATCCCCGCCTGCCTCGTGGAAGCCCACGCCAGGGCGCGTCACGCCCATGAAGAGGTCCGTACTCGTACACAGGAAGCGTATGGCCACGGCCTCCACGCGGCGCAGTACGAGACGCTCGCCGCTGGTCTGGAACCGATCGACGGGGCGGCTTCCCGACGGCTCCAGGGCCGGACGGTGATGGTCGTCGGCAGCAATGTCATCCTGCCGATCCGCTATGCGCAGAGGGACGTCCCGGTTACTGCAGCGCGGCTCCGGAAGGCTTATGGCCTCCGGGCCGACCTGATCCGACGCCACGGCCCGAAGCCGTTGCAGCTGACACTCGACCTCGACCTGGAAGAGCTCGACGAGGAGCATTTACATCCGGACGTGGCTCTCCTCCCGCCGGAGCTGCAGCTGATCATCGTGGCGTACGCCTGCTCGTTGGAGCAGGGCGTCATAAGGGTCGAGTGGGGCTCGGCAGAACTACTGCACGGGGATCGCCGCCTCATCTGGCACCATCACGAGCCGCTCCTTCCGCCGGCTGACCCGCGCCCCGCCTAGTCTGCGGTCCCCAGGTCAGCCACAACTCACAACAACCGCACGCTGGTCACCTCTGAGGGCCTTCCCACCCGCCCACCATGGCCCACCCGGGGAGGGCGCTCGTCGCTGGGCAACGGAAAGCCGCCACGACCGTCCCCACCCCAACCAGCGGCGTCCCGAGCGCAGTCAAGACCGCGGCCGGGGACTGGCGCACGTCCCGGCTCCAGACGCGAGGCCCGTCCCCGTCCAGGACATCCAGCAGCCGATTCGCGCAGACCTCGGGCATCCGCTCGGACACCTCTGCGGGCGTGGAGCGACTGAACTGCCCGGGTTTCGCCGGACGTTCGCTCGCTGCCACAGGAGGACAGGACACGGAGCGCCAGGCGCTCGGGCGCACGGACCGGCTGCTGCGCCGACGGCCCGTCCGTCCGTCCGTGACCGTCTCCGCTGACGTCAGATCCGGATGCAAAAGACCCCCCGCCAAGATCGGCGGGGGGCCTTTGTGCTGGTGGGCGCGGACGGTTTCGAACCGCCGACATCTGCTTTGTAAGAGCAGCGCTCTACCCCTGAGCTACGCACCCGTGGATGAGTGGACAGCCTACATGGCGGGCACACCCCCCACGCAAACCCGTTCCCGTGGGGGAGAATGGTCCGGGGCATGGCGGACGCGGTACGGGAGAGGGATTGTGACAACGGCATCCCGGCGTTGGTTTGGTGGGCGGGACGAGAGTCGGCGGGCGGATGCGCAGGCGGCGAAGGATGCCGCCGCCGCCGCGTTCTACGAGCTGGACACCGCGCAGCGGGATCTGCGGATCTCGATCGAGACCATCGCGGCGGCGGACGGGTCGCCCGCCGCGCGGCAGGCGAGCGAGGGGTTCGCCGCGCTGGGGCAGCGGATCGACCAGGTCAGCCATGTGTACATCCAGGCCGTCGACGCGCACGACCTGGACCGGGTGGATCTGGAGGCCTCCGTCGCCACGCAGGCCCGGGAGCAGTTGACCCGGGCGCGTGACGAGCTGGTGCGGGCCAAGGCGGAGCTGGACCGGTTCGCGCAGGGTCTGCAGCCGCTGCTGGACAAGGCCGAGACGCAGCTCGCGCGGGTCGCGCCGGCCCGGGAGCGGGCGAAGGCGGCGCTGCTGGCGGCCAGTGACGCGCTGGATGCAGTACGGGCCAAGGGGATGCGAGCCGATGACCTGGCGGCGCGGCTGGCCGCGCTGGGGCCGGAGCTGACCAAGCTGAACCAGGGTGCGGCCCAGCACGGGGTGCAGGAGACCGTGCAGCGCGCCGACCGGATCCTGCGGGACGCCGAGGGCGTGCGGGCGGAGGCGGCGCGGCTGCCGGAGCGGGCCGCGGAGATCGACCGGCGGCTGGTGAGCCTGCGGACGCGGGCCCAGGCGCTGCGCAACCGGGCGGACCGGGTGGATCCGGTCCTGAGCGAGCTGCGCCGGCGGTTCAGCGCGGCGTGCTGGCAGGACCTGCAGCACGTCCCCGACCAGGCGGTACGGGATGTCGCGCAGGCGGAGGACCGTCTCAAGGAGGCGTCCCGGGCGCGCGACGAGCAGCGCTGGGCCGACGTGGGGGTGCTGATCGACGGGGTACGGGCTTCGCTGGAGGCGACGGACGAGGCGGTGTCGGCGGCGCAGGACCGGCTGACGCGGCTGGAGGCGGTGGCGCGGAACCCGCGGGACGAGGTGGACCGGACCCGGTTCGCGATCCGGGATGCGCAGCGGCTGGCGATGGCGGGCCGCAGCGTGCCGGATCCGCGGCACGCGCGGCCGCTGGACGAGTCGGTGGCCCGGGTGGACCGGGCGCTGGCGGAGCTGGAGGGACGGCACCCGGACTACTGGCATTTCCTCCAGGAGATGGAGGAGGTCCGGGTGGCGGTGGGCCGGGTGGTGGCGGACATCCGGGGCGACCGAGCCGTCGGGTGAGGCCGGACTTGTCCCGGGGTGGGCATCGGCGGATGCTGGAGGTGCCGGGAACGGAGCAGAGGAGGGTGGTATGGCTGCCCACACTTTCCACAGGCCTCGTGCGCACCGCGTACCCCAGGCACCTCCTGTGCCGCATGAGTCGTACGCGCCTCACGCCCTCTACGGGTGCCATGAACCCCACGAGCACTATGCGCCGTACGTAGCCCATGAGCCCTACGCGTCCCACGCACCCCAGGTCCCCCACGGGAGACTGCGACGCCTTCTGCATCCCGTCAATGCCCGGCTCGACGAGCATCTGCCCACCGATCACAAGCTCAGCAAGGTCTACCGGAGCGGGGCCGGCCTGACCGGTCTGCTGCTGGTCGCCTTCGGCATCCTGGGGCTCATCCACCGGATCGGGTTCTTCGACACCGGTGGAGACACGGTGCTCGCCCTGAACACCAACGGCGCGCTGAGTGTCCTGTCGATCTGCATCGGCGGGGTGCTGTTCATCGGGACATTGATCGGCAAGACCTTCGCCTCCACCCTGAACATCGTGCTCGGGGTGGCGTTCATCCTGAGCGGATTCGCCAATCTCGCCCTGCTGGACAGCAGTTTCAACTTCCTGGCCTTCAAGATCCCGAACGTGCTGTTCAGTTTCGTCGTCGGCGTGATGCTGATGTGGTTCGGGATGTACGGGCGGGTGGGCAGCGCGCTGCCGCACGACAATCCGTACTGGCAGGCCCGCCACCCCGAGGCGGCGGCCCGGGAGCAGCGGGTGGCGACACGGAGCGGAAGCGGGAGTGGGAGCGGGAGACGCCTCTAGGACTCCGCGCCCCGCCCCCTCCGGCCCGCACCCTCCCCCCTCCGGCCCGCGCCCTCCCCCCTCCGGCCCGCGCCCCGCGACCTCCGCCCGGCCGCACCCTGCCATAAATCGTCCCGCCGCCGTTAACCTGGCCGCATGCCTCGATACGAATTCCGCTGCCGGACCTGCGACGACACCTTTGAGGTCAGCCGGCCGATGGCCGAGTCCTCCGCGCCCGCCGACTGCCCCGCCGGGCACGCCGACACCGTCAAGCTGCTCTCCGCCGTCGCCGTGGGCGGCACCAGCAGTGCCCCCGCGCCCGCCCGGGCGGCAGGCGGCGGGGGCTGCTGCGGTGGCGGTGGCTGCGGCTAGACGCAGCCGGGCGACGCCGCCTAGCGCTTGCGCGAGAGGGTCAGGCCGTCCGAGATCGCCAGCATGACGGACTCCATGCGGGAGTCCGCCGCGACGTGTTCGTTGAAGGCGCGGACACCGGCCGCCGAGCCGGTGGCCGACTCGTCGAGGACCGTGCCGTGGAACAGGGTGTTGTCCGTGACGATCAGGCCGCCCGGACGCAGCCTCGGCACGAGCTCCTCCCAGTAGGCGATCTGGCTCTCCTTGTCCGCGTCCACGTAGGCCATGTCGACGTGCGGTTCCGCGGGCATCGCACGGAGCGTGTCCAGCGCCGGGGCGATGCGCAGCTCGATGCGGTCCGCGACGCCCGCCGCCGCCCAGGCCGACTTGCCGTAGGCCGTCCACTCCTCGGAGACGTCGCAGGTGACGAGGCGGCCGTCCGCGGGCAGCGCCTGCGCCATCGACAGGGCCGAGAAGCCGGTGAAGGTGCCCACCTCCACGATGTGGCGGGCGCCCGTCAGCCGGACGAGGAAGGCCAGCAGCGGCCCCTGTTCCTCCGCCGACTGCATCCCGGCGACGTCCGGGAACTGGGCGTACGTCGTCTCCACCAGCCCCCGCTGGTACTGGTCCAGCGGGGGGTTGTGGTCGAGCATGTACCGGTAGAGCTCGTCAGTGATCTTGGTGCTGTTGCCCTTGGTCATGCGGTCAGTGTCGCAACCGTCCGGCCGAATTCGCGGACGATTTCCTCACCGGCCAGGACGCCGGCCGCGGCCAGCGCGGTCACCGACGGCGCCGTCCAGGCCGCGTCCGCCAGCTCGCCGTGGCCCGGGCGCCAGGCCGCGTCCGCCGCCAGCAGCAGGTCGGCGTCCAGGAGCGAGTCGCCGGCGGCGAGGGTGGTCGTGGCGCCCGTCCGGCGGGCCACCTCGTGCATCGCCGCGCTCTTGGTCAGCGGGCGCGGCACGGCGTAGATCTTGCGGCCCTGGAGGGAGACCGTCCAGCCGCGCGCCTGCGACCACTCGGCCAGGGACTTGAGCCATTCGTCGGGCACCAGGGCCCGCTCGACGACCAGGTACGCGAACAGGTCCTCCGCCACCCGTGCCTTGCGCAGCCATGCCGGGTCCGCCGTCGCCAGCAGGTGGGCGTGCACGTCCTCCAGAGGGGCACACTCCTCCGCCAGGCGCGCCGCGACCTGCCGCCGCCAGTCGCGGTCCGGGACCCCGTCGACCAGCAGCTGGCCGCCGTTCGCACAGATCGCGTACTGCGCCGGGCGGCCGGGGAAGCGGATCCGCTGGTACTGCTTGCGGGTCCGCGTCGTCGTCGGTACGAAGACGACCGACGGGTCGGCCGTCAGCTCCGCCAGCAGTCCCGCCGCCGTCTCCGTCATGTAGGACAGCGGCTTGCTCTCGTGGACCTCGACGCACAGCAGCCGCGGGGCCACCGGGTCGGGCATGGTCAGGCCGAGGGCCGCCGTCGAGTAGATGAGCGTACGGTCGAGATCACTGGCTACCAGGACAGTCACTTCGAGGCCACAGCCTTTCCGTCGGCGCCGGTGGCGCCGCGCGTGAATCGGGGGTGGATGAGTCCGACGCAGGTGTAGGGAAGCCCGTCGACCTCCTCCACGGGGACCCCGCGCTGCTCGGCGAGCAGCCGTACGTGGTCCAGGTCGGCGCCCGCGCCGCGCTGCGCGAGGATCTTCCACGGCACTCGGCGCAGCAGCACGCGGGTGGTCTCGCCGACCCCGGGCTTGACCAGGTTCACGTCGTGGATGCCGTACTCCTCGCTGATCCGCTCGACCGCCGCCCAGCCCTCCCAGGTCGGCGTACGGTCGGCCGCGAGCAGCTCCTTGACCTCGGCGCCGACGGCGTCGGCCACCTCGTCGAAGCGGGCGGCGACCGTGTCGACGAAGTCGACGGACACGTCGGCCCCGGAGAGCTCGCGGTAGAACTTGGCGCCGTGGAAGTCGGCGGGCCCGACCAGGTCGGACCTCAGCACCGTACGCGAGACGAGGCCGGAGACGGTGGAGTTGAGGCAGGCTGACGGGATCAGGAAGTCCTCGCGGGTGCCGTAGGTCTGCACGCACGAACCGGGGTCGGCGAGGACCACGATCTCCGGGTTGAAGCCCGGGCCCCCTTCCTTTTCCTGATGGGCGGCGAGGGCGGCGGTCAGCTCGCGCGTGATGGCGCCCTTGCCGGTCCAGCCGTCGACGAAGACGACGTCGGCCGGGTCGTGGTGGGCGGCCAGCCAGCGCAGGGCGTTGGCGTCGATGCCGCGGCCGCGCACGATGGAGACGGCGTAGTGCGGAAGGTCCAGGCCGTGCCGCGCCCGGGCCCAGCGGCGCATCAGCACGCCGACGGGAGTGCCCGCCCGGGCCAGGGAGACCAGGACCGGGGAGGGGGAGCGTTCGGCGAGGACGGTCTCGGTGACGGTGCCGACCGCGCGGGCGATGCGGGCCGCCGAGGCGGTCAGGGCGCTCTGGTAGAGCTCCTGGTACTGCGGGCTGGGCTGGTACTCGACGGGCAGCGATTCGGCGTAGTGCGCGCCACCCGCCTGTATCGCTTCCTCGCGCTCCTCGGTCGGGGCCTCCAGCTCGACGCGGGAGAAGTCCTGGAGCAGCCAGCCGACGTCCTCGGCGGCGTACGAGGAGAACGCGGGCCCGCGCAAGGGCTCGTGCGTGATCGGCTCGGTCATGATCGGCTTTTGCTCCTGCCGGTCGGGTACGTAGGAAGGTACGGCGGCCAGCAGGACGCGGCCGGTGTGCGGAGCCAGGCTCGCGAGCAGTCCCGACCGCAGCTCGGGGGTGTCCCCGGCCGAGTCGACGACGGCGATGACGGCGTCGAAGCCGGCGCCCGCGACGTTGTACGCGTAGCGGTCTCCGGGGCCGTCGGCCGGGGCGTCGTGGGCGGGGAAGACCAGCCGGGTGCGGATGGCGTAGCCGGGATCGTCCACGGCGAGCACGGGCGAGCGGGTGGTGGTGGAGAAGCGGACCTCGCGGGCCGCACCCGCCTCCTCCAGGGCCTTCGCCAGGCGCAGCGGGGCGTACATCAGCTCTTCGTTGCCGAGTACGAGGATGCGGCCGGGCCGGTCGCCCAGCGCGGCTGTGAGCTCGGCGGTCAGGTCGGGCAGGGCCGCGTTCAGTGCTTCGCGGTGGACGGGTGTGAAGCCGTGACGGCCGCCGTCGGGGACTCCGGCGGGCCAGTTCAGGTCGATGCGCGTGATCGGCTGCGGGCCGGGGGCTCCGCCCCGGACCCCACGCCCCGAACTCCCCCGGCTACCGCTGGGAGGTACACCGGGGCGGGGCTGGATTTGCCCGCCCCGAGCCTCGGCGAGGGCAGCAGTTCGGGCTTCGTACTCCTCCACCAACGCCTGGCCCTTGGTCAGGACGCCGTCCGGGAGGGTGACCGTGCCCGAGGCCAGGGATATGAGGTCCACGCGGGCACCCAGCTCGGCGGCGAAGACGGTGAGACGGGCGCGGTCGGCCGGGGAGCGCATGTCGACGAGGGCGACGACCACGTAGTGCGGGCGGGGATGGCGGGCGTGGAGGTCGCGGATGGTGTTCAGGACCGTGTTGCCGGTGGAAAATTCGTCGTCGACGAGGACCAGCGGCCCGCTGCCGGCCAGCAGCTCGGGGTCCTCGGGCAACAGCAGGTGCGAGGTGGCGTGCGAGTGGGCCTCCTCGAAGCCCCCGGCGGGCTCCACTCCCCGCACGGGCCGGCGGGTGGAGTGCAGGTAGGGGACCGGGCCCAGGCCGTCCGCGACGCAGTGGCCGAGCCCGGTGGCCGTCTCGGCATAGCCGAGGACCACCGCCGAGGCGGCGCCGTCCGCGCCGAGCAGGGCCCGGACCCGCTCGCCGAGCCCGAACCCGGCGGCGTACACGGCCGCCGGGGACTGCGGAACGTGCTTGCCCAGCACCTGTGAGACCAGCAGGTGGGCCCGCTTGGGGTTGCGCCGCAGGGCCAGGCCGAGCAGCTCTGTCAGCCGCGGCCCTCCTCCGGAGCCCTCCAGGCTGATGCCCAGCCGGTCCGCGACCCATGTTCCCGACCACACCGTGTCGATCGTCTTGCCTTCCCTCGTCGTCACCGGCCCGCTCACACCTGGAGCCCGGCCGTGAGCAGGTCGACGAAGCCGACCTCCTCCTTCGCCACACCGAACACCTCGGCGCGCAGCATGGTGCGCTCGGCCCAGGCCCGGTGGGGCTTCACCTCGTTCATTTTGTTCGTGTAGACGGAACGCATCACTCCGCCGCCACCGCGCTCGGGGCGCAGGATGTCCTGGGCGTCGCTGAACTCCTCGTGGGAGACCACCGACAGTGCGTGGACGGGCGTGACGTGGGCGGGGTGGATGCAGGTCTTGCCGAGCAGTCCGTTGGCCCGGTCGAGTTCGATCTCGCGCAGCAGGCCGTCCAGGTCGTGTTCGATCAGGGCGGTGCGCAGTTCCTCCACGCCTTCCGCCAGGAAGGGGCTGCGGCGCAGTTGTGGCTTGAAGAGACGCTGCTGGCTGCGGAAGTACTCCCACACCGGTCCGGTGACGGTGAAGCCGGTGCCGTCGGCGCGGCTGAGGACGTTGACCACGTCCGCGATCACGCCGGCCACGATCTGGACGTCGTAGGCGGTCATGTCGGGGGTGCGGCGCAGGCCGTAGGCGGAGCAGAAGTCGGTGACGCCGAGCCGCAGGGCCAGGACCCGCTCGCGGTGGCCGTTGACCGTGCGGGAGATGCCGGCGAGGGTTTCGACGCGGGTTTCGAGGTGCAGGAGGTCCGGGGTCTCCAGGACGGGCATCGCGTACAGGCGGGCCCGGCCGTAGGCGGCCTCGGCCTGGGCCACGGCGTCGAGGAAGGCGCTGCCGCTGCTCTCGTCGAACTTCGGGAGTACGAATCCGGCCAGTCGCCGGGCGGAGCCGCCCAGGCGGCGCACCAGGTCGGGTATCTGCTCGGGCGTGCGGACGCGGATGAACAGCAGCGGGAGCTCGGCGGTGTCCGCGTCGAGCTCGGCGAACTGCCGGACGAGGTTCTCCTCCGCCGCGACGACGTCGCCGTCGCTGATGGAATCCTCCAGGCAGAGGACCATGGAGACGACTCCCCGGCCGGCCTGCTTGCGGATGTCCCGGGCGAGCTGGGGGCGGGTGGCGGGGCTGTACAGCGTGGCACCCAGAGCCGCGGCGAGGACACGCGCGGGCGAGGCTCCGGTGAATTCCGCCGGTTCCTGGTGGAAGAGGTCCTTACGGACAGTGGGCGATATGTGCCCGAAGTGACGCATGTGCTTCCCCCGTACTGCCTCGGCGGCCCATCTGGCGTGGCCGGTAATAGTACGTACGAACGTGAGTCAAGAGTTCCTCAAGCACATGAAGTTCAGGTAACCCTCTTGCACCATGCCCAGCTCTCGCGTTCGGGACAAGGCCCTACGGGGGGCCGCATTGTCCCGGTCCACCCCGGGAGGGCAGGATGACGGGCATGACGCACGCGATGCAGAAGGGCTCGAACATCCCGGTGGCCGCCGTGGCGGTCCGGGCGGTGCTCCGCTGGACGGCCGGCCCCGAGGTGCCGGACGTGGACGCCTCCGCCCTGCTGGTGGGCGCTGACGGCCGGGTGCGTTCGGACGAGGACTTCGTCTTCTACAACCAGCCCCGGCACCCGTCGGGGGCCGTGTGGCGACTCGGCAAGAAGCAGCTCGGCGACGCGGTCACCGACGCCGTCCAGGCGGACCTGCGGACGGTGACCCCGGCGGTGGACCGGATCCTGGTGGTCGCCTCCGCCGAGGACGTCCCCTTCCAGCGGGTCCGCGACCTGCGGATCCTGCTCTACGACGCCACCGCGGCCGGTGGCGCCGAGCCGCTGGCCTACTTCGACGTGCGGCCCGAGACCGGCGCCGAGACGGCGCTGATCTGCGGCGAGCTGTACCGCCGGGGCGAGGGGTGGAAGTTCCGGGCCCTGGGCGAGGGCTATTCCGACGGGCTGGTGGGGCTGGCGACCGATCACGGGATCTCGGTCGACGAGAACGCCGCCGAGCCCGCCACGAGCCCGGAGGCCGGGTCCGGCGCCGGACCCGCCGGAGGACCCACCTCCGAGCAGACGGCCGCGATGGCCCCGCCCACGCAGGCGCCGCCGCCGGTCCAGCCCGCCTACGGGTACCCGCAGCCGGTGTCCCCGGCCCCGGTGCCGGGTCCGGCCGCGGACCCGTCGTTCCGGCTGCCGGTGCAGGGCCCGCAGTTCATCCGCCGCTGACGCCGCCGGCTCCGGGGCAGGCGCCGCGAGGCCGGCGAGGCCGCTGATCGCCGGCACCGCCGAGGCCGCGAGGCCGGTGGCGCGCACCGGGCCCCCAGCCCCGCCCGGGACTCCGGTCGGCCCGGGGCACGTGTCAGGCCCGGCCTCGGGTCAGGCCGGGGGCTCCGGTCAGGCCCGGCCTGCGGTCCGGCCCCGGGCCCCGGTCAGGCCTTGGTGCTCTTGTAGCCCCGCCCCCACTGGAGCCCCCAGCCGTACAGCCGGTCCAGCTCGGCCTGGAACCCGTACACGAACTTCACCTCGCGCCGCACCACGAGCTCGCCCTTGACCCGCTCCAGGGAGACCACCGCACAGGAGCGGGCCTGCGGCTGCCGCTCCTCCAGGGGGATCTCGATCCGCGGCCCGGTGACCGGGAACAGGGTGACCAGGGCGTGCGTCCGGTCGAAGGCCGGGGTCTGGTCGTAGATGTAGACGAAGACCAGCAGCCGCTTGATCTCGTCGGCGTGGTCGAGGTTGACGTAGAGCGTCTCGCCGGACGCCGAGCCGAACCTGTCGTCCCCGCTGAGCTTCACGTACGGCGGGTCGTTGATGTCGCCGAGCAGGTTGCCCAGCGGCTGGACGACGCCGCGGGTGCCGTCGGTGAGCTCGTAGAGGCAGCCCATGTCGAGGTCGACGTTGACCATGCCCTGGGTGTGCGCCTGCACCATGTCGGGCTTGAACAGCTTGAACGGGTGCCGGAAGAGCTGGCCGCTCTGCCCGGAGCTGCCGCCGATGTCCGAGGTGCGCATGCGCCAGGACAGGTTGACGCGCAGATTGCCGTGGACCGCCCCCTGTTTGGTGAGCGAGACCGTCGAATGTCGTTTGGTCAGCTCGATCGCGTTCGACGAGGCGCTGCCCGACTGGAACTGCACGGCGCGGCTGCCCATGATGCCGTCGAAGAAGCCCATCCCCTACCCCCCTTGATCCCTTGATCCCTTGATCCCTTGGTCCCCTGGTCCGCCGAACCCCTGGACCCCTGATCCCTACGGAAGCGGGGCGGCCCGCCGGGTCCGTGGACCCGCCCGGCCGCCCCGCAATTGAGCGTTCCGCATTACAGCCGCGGTCATGCCTCGGCGGCGGCACCCTCCAGTTCCAGGCGCTTGTTCCGACGCACCGAGGACCAGAAGGACCATGCGATCAGCAGGACACCGACGAGGCCGGTGATGACCTCGTTGATCTCGTACTGGATGGTGACGAGAAGGAGCACGGCGAGGGCGCCGATGGCGTAGTGCGCGCCGTGCTCCAGGTAGACGTAGTCGTCGAGGGTGCCCTGGCGGACCAGGTAGACCGTCAGCGACCGGACGTACATGGCACCGATGCCGAGGCCGAGGGCCATGAGCACGATGTCGTTGGTGATGGCGAAGGCGCCGATGACCCCGTCGAAGGAGAAGGAGGCGTCGAGGACTTCGAGGTACAGGAACATGAAGAACGCGGCCTTGCCGGCCATGGCGACGGCAGTCACCGGCTTGCCGGACTTCTTCGCCTCTTCCTCGGCCTCGTGCTCGGCCTCCTCCTCTTCCTCCAGCTTGTTCTCGAAGTAGCCGGAGAGGCCGCCGACGATCATGTAGGTGATCAGGCCGAGAACGCCGGAGACGAGGACGGTCTGCGCCTTGTCCACGTGAACGCCGCCGTGCTGGTGGGCGTGGGTGGCGAAGGTCATCGAGGTGACGACCAGGACGATCAGCGCGATGCACGCGGACAGCATGTCGACCTTGCCGAGCTTGGCGAGCGGGCGCTCCAGCCAGGCGAGCCATTTGATGTCGCGGTCCTCGAAGATGAAGTCGAGGAAGATCATCAGGAGGAACATGCCGCCGAAGGCGGCGATGGACGGGTGAGCGTCCGTGACGAGCTGCTCGTACATTTCCTTGTCGGTCATGGCCAGATCGACGGCCTCGATGGGCCCGATCTTGGCGCTGATCGCGACGATCACGACGGGGAAGACCAGTCGCATGCCGAAGACCGCGATGAGCACACCGACAGTGAGGAAGATCTTCTGCCAGAAGGCATTCATCTTCTTCAGGATTCCGGCGTTGACCACCGCGTTGTCGAACGACAGCGAGATCTCAAGGACCGACAGGATCGCGACGATCCCGAAAGCCTGCCACCCCCCGTAGAACACCGCTGCGACCAGACCGAGCGCAGTGATTGCGAACGACCAGCCGAAGGTTTTGAGAACCACTGGCACCCCATCGTCTTGTACGGCTTTACGAAACGTTGACCCCGAAGTCTAGAGCGATGCCCCTCAGGCCCGACGCGTACCCCTGCCCCACCGCACGGAACTTCCACTCACCCCCGTACCGGTAGACCTCGCCGAAGATCATCGCGGTCTCGCTGGAGGCGTCCTCGGAGAGGTCGTAGCGGGCCAGTTCCTGCCCGTCCGCCTGGTTCACGACGCGGATGAAAGCGTTGCTGACCTGGCCGAAGCTCTGCCGGCGCGAATCCGCCTCGTGGATCGAGACCGGGAAGACGATCTTGTCCACACGGTCCGGCACCTTGGTGAGGTCGATGATGATCGACTCGTCGTCACCCTCACCCTCGCCGGTGAGATTGTCGCCCGTGTGTTCGACGGAGCCCTCGGGGCTCTTCAGGTTGTTGTAGAAGACGAAGTACTCGTCCCCCAGCACCCGGCCGCTGTTGCACAGCAGCGCGCTGGCGTCGAGGTCGAAGTCCGCGCCCGTGGTCGAGCGCGCGTCCCATCCGAGGCCGATCAGGACCCGGGTGAGGTTCGGTGCGGCCTTGGAGAGGGAGACATTGCCCCCCTTGGCGAGTGTGACGCCCATGTTGTGGTCCTCCCCGGACGACGGTGTGGCGGTCTGGCGGTGTGGCAGGTGTGGCAGGTGTGGCAGGTTATGCCGTGCGCGTCCGTGCGCGGTCCGTGCGAGCCATGTGGCCCGCGCGGGCCGTAAAGCCGGTCCGGCGCCGTACACACAGTGCACGGCGCCGGACGGGTGATTGCTCTCAGGCTCAGACGTTGACGCCGAAGTCCTGCGCGATGCCGCGCAGGCCCGAGGCGTAGCCCTGGCCGATGGCGCGGAACTTCCACTCCGCGCCGTTGCGGTACAGCTCGCCGAAGACCATGGCGGTCTCGGTCGAGGCGTCCTCGGAGAGGTCGTAGCGGGCGAGCTCGGTGTTGTCGGCCTGGTTCACCACGCGGATGTACGCGTTGCGGACCTGACCGAAGCTCTGCTGGCGGCTCTCGGCCTCGTAGATCGAGACCGGGAAGACGATCTTGGCGACATCGCCCGGGACACCGGCGAGGTTGACCTTGATGGCCTCGTCGTCGCCCTCGCCCTCACCGGTGGTGTTGTCACCGGTGTGCTCGACCGAGCCGTCGGGGCTCTTCAGGTTGTTGAAGAAGACGAAGTTCGCGTCGCTGGCGACCTTGCCCTGGTCGTTGGTCAGGATCGCGCTGGCGTCGAGGTCGAAGTCGACACCGGTGGTGGTGCGAGCATCCCAGCCCAGACCGACGATGACCGCCGTCAGGTTAGGCGCGGCCTTGGTCAGCGAGACGTTGCCGCCCTTGCTGAGGCTGACTCCCACGGGTCCTCCATTGGGTTCATGTGTGGGGCGGGGCCCCGTCGTGCGGTTGCTACCGGATCAACGTTTCGATCCTAGTGACGGGTTCCCGCCTGGACGCGGTTTTCGCAGGGAACTGCGGCCGACGAGCCGACCACGAGCCGCCCACGCCCGACGACGGGCCTCAGAGGCTGTCGAGGGCCTTGATGTACTCGTTCAGGTCACGCGCGTCGGGCAGTCCGTTGACGACAGTCCAGCGCACGACGCCGTCCTTGTCGATGATGAAGGTGCCGCGGACCGCGCACCCCTTCTCCTCGTCGAAGACGCCGTACGCGCGGGAGGTCTCCCCGTGCGGCCAGAAGTCCGACAGCAGCGGGTAGTCCAGGTTCTCCTGCTCGCCGAAGACCCGGAGGGTCGGCACGGAGTCGTTGGAAACCGCGAGGAGCTGGACCTCGTCGTTCTGGAAGCGCGGCAGCTGGTCGCGCAGCTCGCACAGCTCGCCGGTGCAGACGCCCGTGAAGGCGAAGGGGTAGAAGAGCAGCACCACGGCCTTCTCCCCCCGGAAGTCGGAGAGCCGCACGGTGGCGCCGTGGTTGTCCTTGAGCTCGAAGTCCGGGGCCTTGTCGCCGACCTGGATCGCCATCTCTCGCGTCCCTTCGTTTCCTGCATACCTGCGTTGGGCTGTTCGGGTGAGGCAAAGCCTATGCACGCCGGGCGCCGGGAACGCACACACCCCGCCGACCGGGGTCGACGGGGTGACAAAGTGTCCGCTCGGCTGCGGGGCGCGGCTCAGCGCTTGGACTTGACGGCGGTCTTGGGCGTCACCAGCTTGGTGGCGCCCCACTCCTTGCCCACGGGGAGACCCTTGGCCAGCGAGAGGCCGGCGGTCTCCGCGGCTTCCTTGATGTCGCTGGCCTCGACGTAGCCGGGGCGGCCCGTCTTGGGGGTCAGCAGCAGGATCAGTGCGCCGTCCTCGATCAGCTCGGTGGCATCGACCAGAACGTCCGCCAGGTCGCCGTCGTCCTCCCGGAACCACAGCAACACGGCGTCGGCGACGTCGTCGTAGTCCTCGTCGACGAGTTCGCCGACGAGCCCATCAACGACATCACGGAATTCCTGATCGACGTCGTCGTCGTAGCCGATCTCCTGGACCACCTGTTCGGACTGGAAACCCAGCCGGGCGGCCAGGTTCTCCGCGTGGTCCGCGGTCGCGCTCACGGGGTGCCTCCTGCTCATGTTCGGTGAATGTCTTCTGGCGGCGCGCGTACGCGCAGCATTGGACGTAGTCCACACGGGCGCGGCGGATCGCGCAAGTACCCGGCCGCCGAGACCGTCGAAACGGTGACGATTGCGGCCGTCTCGCCGCAACTTTCAGCCCCTCCGTATACACCTCGGGTGATTCATCCCACACCATTCCGGTTCATTCGTCATCGCTTCAGGACTTTCCTACCTGTTTGAGGGACGAACGGCCTTCCGAAGGAGGTGACCGGCTTGGGCGTAAGGTTGCGATGTGGCCGCATCTGCCCCCGACCCCCTTCCCGTGGCTCCCTGCCGTCTCCAGGGATTACCCAGTGGTAGAGATGACGATTTCGGCCGAGCGTAAGACCATGGGAGGCGGCGAACCCAAGGCACGACTCCCCCGACAGCGAAGGAACAGCGTGGCTTCCGCATCCGATCGCAATCCGATCATCATTGGCGGCCTGCCCAGTCAGGTCCCGGACTTCGATCCGGAGGAGACGCAGGAGTGGCTCGACTCCCTGGACGCAGCGGTCGACGAGCGGGGCCGTGAACGCGCCCGCTACCTGATGCTGCGGCTGATCGAGCGGGCCCGCGAGAAGCGCGTGGCCGTGCCCGAGATGCGCAGCACGGACTACGTCAACACGATCGCCACCAAGGACGAGCCGTTCTTCCCCGGCAACGAGGAGATCGAGCGCAAGGTCCTCAACGCCACCCGCTGGAACGCGGCCGTGATGGTCTCGCGCGCCCAGCGCCCGGGCATCGGGGTCGGAGGCCACATCGCGACGTTCGCCTCCTCCGCCTCCCTCTACGACGTGGGCTTCAACCACTTCTTCCGGGGCAAGGACGAGGGCGACGGCGGCGACCAGATCTTCTTCCAGGGCCACGCGTCCCCCGGCATCTACGCCCGCGCCTACCTCCTGGACCGGCTCACCGAGCAGCAGCTCGACGCGTTCCGGCAGGAGAAGTCGAAGGCCCCGTACGGCCTTTCCAGCTACCCGCACCCGCGGCTGATGCCGGACTTCTGGGAGTTCCCGACCGTCTCGATGGGCCTCGGCCCGCTCGGTGCGATCTACCAGGCCCGGATGAACCGGTACATGGAGGCGCGCGGGATCGCGGACACCTCCAAGTCCCACGTATGGGCGTACCTCGGTGACGGCGAGATGGACGAGCCGGAGTCGCTCGGCCAGCTGTCCATCGCCGCGCGCGAGGGCCTGGACAACCTGACCTTCGTCGTCAACTGCAACCTGCAGCGCCTCGACGGCCCGGTGCGCGGCAACGGCAAGATCATCCAGGAGCTGGAGTCGATCTTCCGGGGCGCCGGCTGGAACGTCATCAAGCTGATCTGGGACCGCTCCTGGGACCCGCTGCTGGCCCAGGACCGCGACGGCATCCTGGTCAACAAGATGAACACCACCCCCGACGGGCAGTTCCAGACGTATGCCACCGAGTCCGGCGCGTAC
Organism: Streptomyces sp. NPDC048269; assembly: GCF_040652395.1. Classification (NCBI taxonomy): domain Bacteria; kingdom Bacillati; phylum Actinomycetota; class Actinomycetes; order Kitasatosporales; family Streptomycetaceae; genus Streptomyces; species Streptomyces sp. NPDC048269. Next base: position 24,560 of record NZ_JBEZLW010000018.1, on the reverse strand, counting down.
ATCCGCGAGCACTTCTTCGGGGACGACCAGCGGCTGCGCGCGATGGTCGAGAACATGAGCGACCAGCAGATCCAGCACCTGGGCCGCGGCGGACACGACCACAAGAAGGTCTACGCGGCGTACGCGGCGGCCAAGGCCCACAAGGGCCAGCCGACGGTGATCCTGGCGCAGACGGTCAAGGGCTGGACGCTAGGCCCGAACTTCGAGGGCCGCAACGCGACGCACCAGATGAAGAAGCTGACGGTCGACGACCTCAAGCGCTTCCGCGACCGCCTGCACATCCCGATCACGGACGCCCAGCTGGAGAGCGGCGCGCCGCCGTACTACCACCCGGGCCCGGGCTCGCCCGAGATCCAGTACATGCACGACCAGCGCAGCTCGCTCGGCGGCTACGTGCCGACCCGCGTGGTGCGCGCCAAGCCGCTGCAGCTGCCGGATGACGCGGCGTACGCGGCCGCCAAGAAGGGCTCGGGCCACCAGTCGATCGCCACCACGATGGCCTTCGTCCGCATCCTGAAGGACCTGATGCGGGACAAGGAGATCGGCAAGCGCTTCGTGCTGATCGCGCCCGACGAGTACCGCACCTTCGGTATGGACGCCTTCTTCCCGAGCGCCAAGATCTACAACCCGCTGGGCCAGCAGTACGAGGCGGTCGACCGCGACCTGCTGCTCGCGTACAAGGAGTCCCCGACCGGCCAGATGCTGCACGACGGCATCTCGGAGGCGGGCTGCACGGCCTCGCTGATCGCCGCGGGTTCGGCGTACGCGACGCACGGCGAACCGCTGATCCCGGTGTACGTCTTCTACTCGATGTTCGGTTTCCAGCGCACGGGTGACCAGTTCTGGCAGATGGCCGACCAGCTGGCGCGCGGTTTCGTCCTCGGAGCGACCGCCGGCCGGACCACCCTGACGGGTGAGGGCCTCCAGCACGCCGACGGTCACTCCCAGCTGCTGGCCTCGACGAACCCGGGCTGTGTCGCGTACGACCCGGCCTACGGCTACGAGATCGCGCACATCGTCAAGGACGGTCTGCGGCGCATGTACGGGCCGGAGTCGGAGGACGTCTTCTACTACCTGACCGTCTACAACGAGCCGATCCAGCACCCGGCCGAGCCGGCGGACGTCGACGTGGACGGGATCCTCAAGGGCATCCACCGGGTGTCGCAGGGCACGGCGGGCACCATCGGGGCGCAGATCATGGCCTCGGGCGTGGCGGTGCCGTGGGCGCTGGAGGCGCAGCGGATCCTGGCCGCCGACTGGAACGTCCGGGCGGACGTCTGGTCGGCGACCTCCTGGAACGAGCTGCGCCGCGAGGCCGTCGAGGTGGAGGAGCACAACCTGCTCCACCCGGAGGAGGAGCAGCGCGTTCCGTACGTGACGCGGAAGCTGTCAGGTGCGGAGGGTCCGTTCGTGGCGGTCTCCGACTGGATGCGGTCGGTGCCGGACCAGATCTCGCGCTGGGTGCCCGGTCCGTACACCTCGCTGGGCGCGGACGGTTTCGGCTTCGCCGACACCCGCGGTGCGGCCCGGCGGTTCTTCCACATCGATGCCCAGTCGGTGGTCCTGGCGACGCTCACCGAACTCGCCAAGGCCGGCCGGATCGACCGTTCGGTGCTGAAGCAGGCCGTCGACCGCTACCAGCTGCTGGACGTCGCGGCGGCGGACCCGGGCCCGGCGGGCGGCGACGCGTAGCCGTCACCCTTCCGTGGGGGCGCCGGGACACCTGTCCCGGCGCCCCTTACGCGTTCTTTACGATGCTGGCATGAAGGAACCCTCCCGCCAGGCGCGCTGGGTGCGCCGTACACAGGCGCCGCTCCTGGTGCTCGCCGTGGCGTTCGCCGTCGCCTACGCCGTGCCCATCGTGGCGCCCGACGCGGATCCGGCGGTCCACCGGGCGTGCACGCACGCGGAGTGGGTGGTGTGGGGGGCGTTCGCGGTCGACTACCTGGTGCGGCTGCTGCTCGCCGGTGACCGCAGGGTCTTCGTACGGACGCACTGGCTGGACCTGGCCGCGGTGGTGCTGCCGCTGGTCCAGCCGCTGCGGCTGCTGCGGCTGGTCGCCACCCTGATGCTGGTGGGGCGCCGGGCCCGGATGGCTCCGCAGATCCGGCTGACGACTTATGTGGCCGGGGCCGTGGTGGGGCTGCTGATGTTCGGCTCGCTCGCGGTGCTGAGCGTGGAGCGGGACGCCCCCGACGGGAACATCAAGAACCTGGGCGACGCGGTGTGGTGGTCCTTCACCACCATGACGACGGTCGGGTACGGCGACCACTCCCCCACCACCGGCCTCGGCCGGGTGCTGGCCGTGGGGCTGATGCTGTCGGGGATCGCCCTGCTGGGTGTGGTGACCGCCAACATCGCCGCCTGGTTCATCGCCCGCTTCGAGCGGGACGACCAGGTGGAGCGGCTCCAGCTGGCGGCCATCCGGGAACTCCAGACGGAGGTACGGGCGCTGCGCGCCGAGGTCGCAGCGCTGGGCGGCGGGGCGGCAGGGCCGGTCGAGCCCGTCGACCGGACCGCCGCCCCGCCGCCGCGCGGGGCTACGTCTCCCACACCTTGAACGCCCTTACCTGGTACGGCGACTGGGGCAGCCAGACCCCGTCGCCCGGGTAGGTCTGGAACTCGCCTGTCTCCGCGCACACCGCCGACTGGTACGTCGTCACCGGGCGGCCGGTCCGATTGCTGAGGGACTGGGCGCTGGTCCCCGCGGGCAGGGCGGTGCAGCTGTTGATGTCCAGGGTGCTCAGCTCGTGGGTCTGCCGGGTGCCCTTGAACTCGGGCTTCGCCCACAGGCACAGCTGCCCGGTCGCGCAGGCCCCGAGCGTGGCCGGGCCGGCGGCGTGCGCCGCGCCGGACGTGCTCGGGACGAGGGCGCTGAGGGTCAGGCCGACTACGGCGAGAGTGGTGCTCCACGTACGCATGACGGGTCAACTCCTTGTGGACGGACGTGCCCCGGACCGTTTCCGAAAGCTCCGCCGACACCACGCTGACCTGGGCCGATGGCCGAGCGGAAGAGGCGTCGGGCGGGTCCACCCTGATAGGCGACAGCCCCGCCGGAACCATCCTGCGGGGCTGTCGTACGTACGGAGTTGACGCATCCGCGGGCGCCGGCCCCTGGCCCTCAGGCGTGTGCGGCGCCCGCCCCCACGGTGGCGTTCTCGCCCCGCTCGGTGAAGCAGGCGAGGGCGAGCGGAGGCAGCTCGGCCGTGCGCCAGTCGTCCCCGAACGAGTTGCCGACCGTACTGGCCATGACGGCGCCCAGGACGGCGCTTCCTTCCCCTTGAAGCGGGGCATCCCCGCCCGCTGAGGCACCGGCAACCTCGCCTTGACGTCCTGATACATGCGCGGTTCGGCAGGCCCCGGGCATCCTCGGCACCAGATGACAGCGACTGACACTTCACAAACGGCTTAGCGGTACCGCCGCTGTGGCGCGGGTCACAGGTAACCTGACCGCTCACTCGGCGTCAGAAGAGCAGAAGAACAGCGGAAAGGAGCCCCACGGTGATGATCGACGAGCGGCCGGCGCCGGCCGCACCGGTGGTGGCGGGACTGCGCGAGCGCAAGAAGCGGCGCACCCGGGACGCGCTGCTGCGCGCCGCCCTGCAGCTCTTCATCTCCCAGGGGTACGAGCGCACCACCGTCGATGAGATCACCGACGCCGTGGACGTGTCCCAGCGGACCTTCTTCCGCTACTTCGCGAACAAGGAAGAGGTCGCCTTCGCCGTCCAGGACCTGGTCGAGTCGCACTTCTTCGCCGAACTGCAGGCCCGGCCGCCCGCCGAGGGCCCCTTCGCGGCGATGCGCGGCGCGGTGCTCGCCGCCTGGGACACTCTCGAGGAAGCCCTCTCCGAAGTGGTCCCCCTCGACCTCTACATGCGCAGCTACCGGCTGATCGAGTCCACCCCGGCCCTGCTCGCCGTACACCTGCGCCGCTCCACCGAGCTGGAGGAGCGGATCGCCCGGCTGATCGCCGCCCGTGAGGGCCTGGACGTGGACATCGACCCACGGCCACGGGTGGCCGTCGCCGCGTTCTCGGGCGTGATGCGCGTCACGGGGCGGCTGTGGGGGCAGGGCGAGGACACCAGCGTGGCCGCGATCCGGCGGATGACCGAGATGTACCTGGACCACATCGGCCCGGCGCTGGCGGCGGATTGGCGCCGTACGCCCGCCACGGACCGGAACTGACCGGTGGACCGGGGCCTGCCGGGCAGGACGGCGACCGGAGTTGCGGAGCTACCCGGTCGGCCGTGAGTCCCGTCACCCGGCGCGCCGCGGCCGGAAGGCGTCTTTTACGCTGGTCGCAGTGAAACTGTCAGGCCTTGCCCACCCCACCGCCCCCGACGCCGACCCGCGCCCCGCCGCCCTGCGCACCCTGCTCGCGCTCGCGGTGGTGTTCGTCATGCTGGCGACCACCGGCTGGACGGCCGTGCACCGCCCCGAGAACGGCACTCCGATGCGTGCCGCGGCCCTCGCCGCCTGGGCCTCGGCTCGGATCGACGGCCGCCCGGTGCCGTCCGCGGATGCCCCCGCCCGGACGGTGGCCCGCTTCTTCCGAGGGCTCGACGGCGCCCAGCGGGCCCGGCTCGCCGACGGCTACCCGCTCGTCGTGGGCAACCTCGACGGAGTCCCCGCCGCCACCCGCTACCGGGCCAACCGGCTCGGCCTGGAGCGGGCCGGCCAGGTCGAGGACGCCCGCAGCCGCGATGTCGCCCTGACCCCCGCCGACCGCTCCGCGGCCGTCCGCCGCTTGCACCGCTTCGCCTCGCTCGCCGAACCGGGCCGGCAGATCTTCGCCTTCGACCCCACCGGTGGCGGCCGCGTCGCCGAGGTCTTCGGCGACCTCGACGAGGCCCGCCGGATCTCGGTGATCGTCCCCGGCGTCGACACCGACGTGCTCACCTTCGAGCGCACCCAGCGCCGCTTCACCGCCCCGGTCGGCATGGCCGAGTCCCTGTACGAGGCCCAGCGCGCGGCCACGCCGGACAGCCGGACGGCGGTCATCGCGTGGGCCGGCTACACCGCGCCGACCGGAGTGGGCATGGACGCCGCCACCGGCCGGATGGCCATGGACGGCGCCGTCCTGCTCAGAGCGCTGACCGTGGCCCTGCCCGGGGACTCCAGCGTGGCGCTGTTCTGCCACAGCTACGGATCGGTGGTGTGCGGGGTGGCCGCGCACGAGCTGCCGGCCCGGGTGACGGACGTCGTGGTGGCGGGCAGCCCCGGGATGCGCGCGGAGAACGTCGCCGGGCTGCACACCTCGGCCCGGGTCTGGGCCACGCGGGACCAGGGCGACTGGATCGCGGACGTACCGCACCTGGAGGTCGGCGGGCTGGGCCACGGGGCCGATCCGGTGTCCCCGGAGTTCGGCGCCCGACTGCTCTCCTCGGTGACGGCCAAGAGTCACACCGGCTATTTCGCGCCAGGGACCGACTCGGTGGACAACTTCGCCAAAATCGGAACCGGCGCGTTCGGTTCCGTGGTCTGCGCGAGCGGCGACGACGCATGCCGCCGTGGAACTTCCGGCGCAGACCAGGACTGACGCGCGTAGAGACGCGGAAAAGGGGCCTCGCACCGAGGGGGGACGTGCGGGGGCCCCTCCCTCTACCATGTGCCGCATGGGTGACGTACTGGCCGGAAACCATGCCGTCTGGGAGTTCGACTCGGACTCGGTGCTCATCCGCTTCGCACGGGGGATAAGAACGCCGAGGACGCCAAGACTCTTTCACGCGCTCGGCTCACGCCGGATCCCCCTGGAAGCGGTGTCCGGGGTGACCGTGACCGCGGGGAAGCGGGACACGGTGGTGCTGCGCGTCCGTCCGCGGCCGGGCGCGGATCCGCTGATGGAGGCCGCGGCGGGGCAGCTGAAGGAGTCCTGCGACCCGTACCGGCTGGTGCTCCCGGGCGAACGGGCCCCGCACGCCGCTGCCTTCGCCGAGGCGCTGCGCGTCCGGCTCGGGCCGGATGCCGCCGAGCCGGCCGATCGCTTCCTGGTCGACGTACCGCGGCCGCCGCTGCACCTGAAGGCGTATGACGCGCGGGTGGGCTTCGACGGCTCGGGGGTCGTCTTCCACTGGTCCCGTACGGGCGCCACCTCCGCCAAGTGGAAGGCGGGCGACCAGCGTTACCCGCTCTCGGCCCTGACCGGCGTGGAGTGGAGGTCCCCGGGCGGGCCCGGCGGGCACCTGCGGCTGCTCGTGCGGGACGCCGCCGCCGATCCCCGCCCGGACCACGACCTGGCGGCCGCCGTCTTCGGCGTGGGGTACGGCGCGGCGCACGAGTCGCTGCCGTTCGCCGCGGCGGTCCTCGCCGGCTTGCGCGACCGTGCCGCCGTGCCCGCGGTCCCCCGGGCGCGCTCCGGCGACGAGCGCCTGCAGCACCTGAACGAACTGCACACGGCGGGCCTGCTGACGGACGCGGAGTACACGGCCCTGCGTGAGCGCTTCACCGCGGATCCGCTGTAGCGGTGGCCCGTGGGGGCCGAGGCCGCACCCCGGCCCCACTCCGCCCTCCCAGGGGCGCCGCCCCCGGACCCCCGCGCCTCAAACGCCGGCGGGGCTGGATGTGGCTGATGCCGTCCGCCTGGCGGGCGTGGAATGGCACCTCCCGCCCGACGGGGCTGGATGTGGCTCCGCCGGGACCCGGCGCCTTCGGCGCAGGTACGCCCTCAATCGCCGGGCGGGGCTGGATTTGCGCTCCGCGCAAACCAGCCCGCCGGCGCTTGAGGCGCGGGGTCCGGGGCGGAGCCCCGGCGGCGCCGCCGCAGACGGAAGGGTCAGGCTTCGCGGGCTGCCGACGTGAAGGTCATGTCCGGATAGCGGTCGCCCGCCACCCGGGCGGCGATCGGCTCCAGCGAGGCCAGTTCCGCCTCCGACAGGGTGATCCGCGTCGCCGCGGCGTTCTCGCGGAGGCGGACCGCCTTGCGGGTGCCCGGGATCGGGACCACGTTCAGCCCGTGCACCGCCGCCCGCTGCTGCACCCAGGCCAGCGCGACCTGCGCCGGACTCGCCCCGTGCGCCTCGGCGATCTCCCGCACCGGCGCCAGCAGCGCCGCGTTGGCCTTCGCGTTGTCGCCGGTGAACCGCGGCTGGTGGCGCCGGAAGTCCTCCTCCGAGAGGTCCGCCGCCGCGTCCGCGAAGGAACCCGTGAGGAAGCCGCGGCCCAGCGGGGAGTACGGCACGAAGGCAACCCCCAGCTCCGCCGCCGCCCCCACCGCGCTGCGCTCCACGTCCCGGCTGAAGAGCGACCACTCCGACTGCAGCGCCGCGATCGGGTGCACGGCGTGCGCCTCGCGCAGCTCCGCGCCGGTGACCTCGCTGAGCCCGAGGTGGCGCACCTTCCCCTCCGCCACCAGTTCCGCCATGGCGCCCACCGACTCGGCGAACGGCACCGCCGGGTCGCGCCGGTGCATGTAGTACAGGTCGATGACGTCCACGCCGAGCCGGCGCAGACTGTCCTCCACCGCCCGCCGGATGTAGGGGCGGTCGTTACGGACGCCCCGGTAGTGCGGGTCGTCGCCCCGCTCTATGGCGAACTTCGTCGCCAGGGTGATCTCGTCCCGGTGCGCTGCCACGAACGGGGCGAGGAATTCCTCGTTCCGCCCCCGCCCGTAAGTGTCCGCGGTGTCGAAGAGGGTGACTCCGGCGGCCAGCGCGGCGTCGAGGGTCTCGCGGGCCGCCGCCTCGTCGGTGTCCCCGTAGAACTCGCTCATGCCCATGCAGCCGAGGCCCTGGACGCCGACCAGCGGGCCGCCCTTGCCGAGTTCGACCTGCGCGAGGGTGGTGCCGTCGAACGTGGTGCCGTCGTACTCCGTCATGACTGTGCGCTCCCCGCGATTTCTTTCGTCGTATAAAGATCGATCTTGTAGTCCAGTACGGCGAGCGCGTCCGTCAGCTCCGACAGCCGCGCCCGCACGTCGCGCCGCGTCCGCTCCAGCAGCTCGCGGCGCTCGTCGACCGTGTGCTCGCCCTCGCGGACCAGTTCGGCGTACCGGACCATGTCCGCCACCGACATCCCGGTGGCGCGCAGCTTGCCGACGAAGGCCAGCCAGTGGAGGTCCGCGTCGCTGAAGCGCCGCTGTCCCGAGTGCGAGCGGTCCACGTGCGGCATCAGGCCGATCCGCTCGTACCAGCGCAGCGTGTGCTGGGTCAGACCGGTCCGGGCCTCGACCTCGCTGATCGTGTACCGCGTCTGCGTCAGGCTCTGGCTCATGGCCCCCACGCTAAAACCCTTGAGTGCACTCCAAGCAAGTAGGCTCGGCCGCATGCACAGCATGGAGGCCGTCAACGGCATGGAAAGCCTGCGGATCATCGAGAACTGGCCGGTGCCGACCGCCGCGGCGGCCGTCGTACGCGCCGACGGGAGCCTGGCCGGCTCCCACGGGCCCGTCGACCACCGCTTCGCGCTGGCCTCGGTCACCAAGCCGCTCGCCGCGTACGCGGCCCTCGTCGCGTACGAGGAGGGCGCGATCGAGCTGGACGAGCCGGCCGGGCCCGAGGGTTCGACGGTCCGTCACCTTCTCGCGCACACCAGCGGCCTGGCCTTCGACGAGCACCGGGTGACCGCCCCGCCCGGGGAGCGCCGGCTGTACTCGAACGCCGGTTTCGAGGTGCTCGGCGACCACATCACCAAGGCCACCGGGATCCCGTTCGCCGAGTACGTGCACCAGGCGGTGTGCGAGCCGCTGGGCATGACGGCGACCACCCTGGAGGGCTCGCCCGCCAAGGACGGCGTCTCCACCGTCTCCGACCTCGTGCGGTTCGCCGCCGAACTGCAGGCGCCCCGGCTGCTCGACGTCCGCACGGTCGCCGCGGCCACCTCCGTCGTCCACCCCGGTCTCAAGGGCGTCCTGCCGGGCTACGGGCACCAGTCGCCCAACGACTGGGGGCTCGGCGTGGAGATCCGCGACGGCAAGTCCCCGCACTGGACGGGCGGCTCGTCCTCGCCGCGCACCTTCGGCCACTTCGGTCAGGCCGGCACCTTCCTGTGGGTGGACCCGGACGCGCGCGCCGCGTGCGTGGCGCTGGCGGACCGCGCCTTCGGCCCGTGGGCCGTGGAGGCCTGGCCCCCGTTCACCGACGCGGTCCTGGCGGAGCTCAGGGGCCGGGCCTAGGCAGGAAGTTCCCAGAAGGGGCGCCGGACCTAGGCAGGAAGTTCCCAGATGAGCAGCTCGCCCGGGGACCCGGCGACGATCTCCAGGTCGCGCTCGCCGGTGATCCGGACCGAGTCCCCGGGGCCGAGTTCCTCGCCGTCCAGGCGCAGGTCTCCGCGCACGACGTGCAGGTACACCCGCTCCGCCGCCGGTACGGGCACCCGCTCGCCCGCGCCCGGCCGCCGCACGTACAGCACGGCGCCGGCCGCGGGGACCGCGTAGGGCGCGTCCTCGGCGATGCCGCGGATCACCTCGTACGAGGGCTCGCCGCCCGCGGTGAGCGGCGCGAGCCACATCTGCACGAAGCGCAGCCGCTCGGTGCCGTCGTTGCGCTCCACGTGCCGCGCCCCGGATCCGGCGCTGAGCCGCTGTATGTCGCCGGGCCGGACGAGGCTCTTCTCGCCGGTGCTGTCCTGGTGGGTCAGCTCGCCCTCGACCACCCAGGTGACGATCTCGGTGTGGCTGTGCGGGTGCTCGTCGAAGCCGGCGCCCGGGGCGAGGGTCTCCTCGTTGCAGGCCAGGACCGGGCCGAAGCGCAGGTTGTCCGGGTCGTAGAAGGACCCGAAGGAGAAGGCGTGCCGGGTCGTGATCCCGGTGACCGGGTCCCCGCCCTCGTACCGGTCGGCGCCGCGGCGTACATCAATCATGGGGGCCACCGTAGACCCAGCCGTGGCACGGGGCGTGGCCCGGACACGGGACCGGACTCCGCACGGCCTTCCCGATAAGGCAGTCTTGTCCCGTGCCCCAACCCGAACGTGAGCATTCCCCCGCGACACACGCCGCGCATCCCGTGCCCGCCCATCCGCACACCGCGACGCTGCGCCGACTGGAGAAGTCCTCCGGCCGGCTCGCCGCCAACGCCATCGCGCGGATGGACGAGACCCTGCCGTGGTACCGGGCGATGCCCCCGGAGAACCGGTCCTGGATCGGCCTGGTCGCACAGGCCGGCATCGCCGCGTTCACGGAGTGGTTCCGGCACCCGGAGACCCCGCAGGCGATCTCCACCGACGTGTTCGGTACGGCTCCGCGCGAGCTGACCCGGGCGATCACCCTGCGCCAGACCGTCGAGATGGTCCGCACCACGATCGAGGTCATGGAGGCCGCGATCGACGAGGTGGCGGCCCCGGGTGACGAACAGATCCTGCGCGAGGCGCTGCTGGTGTACGCCCGGGAGATCGCCTTCGCGACGGCCCAGGTGTACGCGCAGGCCGCCGAGGCCCGCGGGGCGTGGGACGCGCGGCTGGAGTCGCTGGTCGTCAACGCGGTGCTGTCCGGCGAGGCCGACGAGGGCGCGCTGTCGCGGGCGGCGGCGCTGGGCTGGAACTCCCCGGAGCACGTGTGCGTGGTGCTGGGCACCGCGCCGGAAGGGGACAGCGAGCTGACGGTCGAGGCGATCCGGCGCGCGGCCCGCCACCACAAACTCCAGGTCCTCACCGGTGTGCTCGGGGACCGTCTGGTGGTCATCGCGGGCGGCAGCGACAACCCGATGCAGGTCGCGAAGTCCCTGATCGGACCGTTCGCGGCCGGCCCGGTGGTGGCCGGCCCGGTGGTGCCCGACCTGCTGAACGCGACGAAGTCGGCGCAGGCCGCGGCGGCCGGGCTGAAGGCGTGCACGGCGTGGCAGGACGCGCCGCGCCCGGTCCTGGCGGACGATCTCCTGCCGGAGCGGGCGATCGCCTCGGATCCCGCTGCAAGGGAGCAGTTGGTGGAGGAGATCTACAGACCGCTTGAAGAAGCGGGCTCAGCTTTGCTCGAGACGCTGAGCGTGTATCTGGAGCAGGCGAGCAGCCTCGAAGGGGCTGCCCGGATGCTGTTCGTGCACCCCAACACGGTGCGCTACCGGCTGCGACGTGTGACCGACGTCACCGGCTGGTCACCTTCTGATGTCCGTTCAGCGTTCACGCTGCGGATCGCCCTGATTCTCGGGCGTCTGGCCGACGGCGATCCTCAGTCCTAGACTTTTGTCGGACATCAACAATTACCCCGACGGTTCTTGGTCCCTGTCCCCACGGGCGGCAGGGACCATCCACAAGAGAGAGTGTGAGGGTGCTCGTACTCGTCGCTCCCGGCCAAGGCGCTCAGACGCCCGGCTTCCTGACTCCCTGGCTCGACCTTCCCGGTGCCGCTGACCGCGTCGCCGCCTGGTCGGACGCCATCGGGCTCGACCTTGCCCACTACGGCACGAAGGCCGACGCGGACGAGATCCGCGACACGGCCGTGGCCCAGCCGCTGCTGGTCGCCGCCGGTCTGCTGTCCGCCGAGGCCCTGGCCACGTCCCATGGGCACGGCCGTTCGACCTTCGGTGCCGTTGCGGGCCACAGCGTCGGTGAGATCACCGCCGCCGCTTACGCCGGTGTCCTGACCGACGCCGACGCGCTGTCCTTCGTCCGTACGCGGGGTCTGGGCATGGCCGAGGCCGCCGCTGTCACCGAGACCGGCATGGCCGCGGTCCTCGGCGGCGACCGTGACGTGGTCGTCGCACACCTGGAGAAGCTGGGTCTGACCCCCGCCAACATCAACGGCGCGGGGCAGATCGTGGCCGCCGGCACCATGGAGCAGATCGCTGCCCTGGAGGCCGACAAGCCCGAAGGCTCCATGAAGGTCGTCGCCCTCAAGGTCGCGGGCGCCTTCCACACGCACCACATGGTCCCCGCCGTCGACAAGCTGGCGGAGGCCGCGCAGGCCCTCTCCCCGGCGGACCCGGCGCTGAAGTACGTCTCGAACAAGGACGGCCTCGTCGTCACCACGGGCGCCGACGTCGTCGCCCGTCTGGTCGGCCAGGTCGCGAACCCGGTCCGCTGGGACCTGTGCATGGAGACGTTCTCGGAGCTCGGTGTCACGGGGATCATCGAGCTGTGCCCCGGCGGCACCCTGACGGGTCTGGCCAAGCGCGCACTGAAGGGCGTGCCGAGCGTGGCCCTGAAGACCCCGGACGATCTCGACAAGGCCGCGGCGCTCGTCGCCGAGCAGACGGCCTGAGAGAAGGAGCCCACACAGCATGTCCAAGATCAAGCCGGCCAAGGGCTCCCCGTACGCCCGCATCCTCGGTGTCGGCGGCTACCGCCCGACCCGTGTGGTGCCCAACGAGGTCATCCTCGAGACGATCGACTCGTCCGACGAGTGGATCCGCTCCCGTTCGGGCATCGCGACGCGGCACTGGGCCTCGCCCCAGGAGACCGTCGCCGCGATGTCGGTGGAGGCCTCGGGGAAGGCGCTGGCCGACGCCGGTGTCTCCCCCGAGCAGATCGGTGCCGTGATCGTCTCGACGGTCTCGCACTTCAAGCAGACGCCGGCCGTCGCGACCGAGATCGCGCACCGGATCGGCGCGGTCAAGCCCGCCGCCTTCGACATCTCCGCGGGCTGTGCCGGTTTCGGCTACGGCCTGACCCTGGCCAAGGGCATGGTGGTGGAGGGTTCGGCGCAGTACGTACTCGTCATCGGCGTGGAGCGGCTCTCGGACCTCACCGATCTGGAGGACCGCGCGACGGCCTTCCTGTTCGGTGACGGCGCCGGTGCCGTGGTCGTCGGCCCCTCGGACGAGCCGGCCATCGGCCCCACGGTGTGGGGTTCGGAGGGCGACAAGTCCGAGACCATCAAGCAGACCGTGCCGTGGGACGAGTACCGCAGCAAGGACAGCGCCGAGAAGTTCCCGGCCATCACGCAGGAGGGTCAGGCGGTCTTCCGCTGGGCCGTCTTCGAGATGGCCAAGGTGGCCCAGCAGGCGCTCGACGCCGCCGGAATCACCGCCGACGACCTGGACGTCTTCATTCCGCACCAGGCAAACATGCGGATCATCGACTCGATGGTGAAGACTCTGAAGCTGCCGGACCACGTCACGGTCGCCCGTGACGTGGAGACTACCGGCAACACCTCGGCCGCCTCGATCCCGCTCGCTATGGAGCGGCTCCTGGCGACCGGAGCGGCGAAGAGCGGCGACACCGCGCTCGTCATCGGCTTCGGGGCGGGACTCGTCTACGCCGCGACGGTCGTTACCCTCCCCTAGGGCCCGGGTTTCACTGCCCGGCCCGAATCACCAGTTAGCTATAGAAGGAGCGCCACATGGCCGCCACGCAGGAAGAGATCGTCGAGGGTCTCGCGGAGATCGTCAACGAGATCGCCGGTATCCCGACCGAGGACGTTCAGATCGAGAAGTCCTTCACCGACGACCTGGACGTCGACTCCCTCTCCATGGTCGAGGTCGTCGTCGCCGCCGAAGAGCGCTTCGACGTCAAGATCCCGGACGAGGACGTCAAGAACCTCAAGACGGTCGGCGACGCCGCCAGCTACATCCTGAAGCACCAGGCCTGAGCCTGACGAGCGTTTGTCGCCACCTGGCGGTGGCGCCGTGACAATTCAGCACCCCCTGAGACGTGGAGAAAGAATTCCTGTGAGCCCGACCAATCGCACCGTGGTCGTCACCGGTATCGGCGCAACCACTCCGCTGGGTGGCGACAGCGCTTCGACCTGGGAAGGTCTGCTCGCCGGCCGTTCCGGCGTAAAGCCCCTGGAGGGCGAGCGGTTCGCCGAACTCCCGGTCCGTATCGCCGCACCGGCCGCCGTGGACCCGAGCGAGGTCCTGCCCCGGCCGCTGGCCCGCAAGCTCGACCGCTCGGCGCAGTTCGCCCTCATCGCGGCCCGCGAGGCGTGGGCCGACGCCGGCTACACCGCCCCCGCGGGCGAGGACGCCGCCATCGCGCCCGAGCGCCTCGGCACCGTCATCGCCTCCGGCATCGGCGGCGTGACGACCCTGCTCGACCAGTACGACGTGCTGAAGGAGAAGGGTGTGCGCCGGGTCTCCCCGCACACCGTCCCGATGCTCATGCCGAACGGCCCGTCGGCCAACGTGGGCCTGGAGGTCAACGCCCAGGCGGGCGTGCACACTCCGGTCAGCGCCTGCGCCTCCGGCGCCGAGGCCATCGGCTACGCCGTCGAGATGATCCGCAGCGGCCGTGCCGACGTGGTCGTCGCCGGCGGCACCGAGGCGGCGATCCATCCGCTGCCGATCGCCGCGTTCGCCAACATGATGGCGATGTCCAAGAACAACGAGAACCCCGAGCTGGCTTCCCGCCCTTACGACAAGGGCCGTGACGGCTTCGTCCTGGGCGAGGGCGCGGGCGTCGTCGTCCTGGAGTCCGCCGAGCACGCCGCCGCGCGCGGTGCCCGGGTGTACTGCGAAGTGCTGGGCCAGGGCCTGTCCGCGGACAGCCACCACATCGCGCAGCCGGAGCCGACCGGCCGCGGTGTCGCGGCCGCGGTGCAGAACCTGCTCGACAACACGGGTCTCGACCCCGCCGAGCTGGTCCACCTGAACGCGCACGCCACGTCCACCCCGCAGGGTGACACGGCCGAGCTGAAGGCCCTGCGCAAGGTGCTGGGCGACGACCTCGACCACATCGCGATCTCCGCGACCAAGTCGATGACCGGACACCTGCTGGGCGGCGCGGGCGGTATCGAGACCGTCGCGACCGTGCTGGCGCTGCACAACCGGCTGGCCCCGCCGACGATCAACCTCGACGACATCGACGACGACATCGACGCGGACATCGTGCGCGGCGAGCCGCGCAAGCTGCCGGCCGACGGCCCGATCTCCGCGATCAACAACTCGTTCGGTTTCGGCGGACACAACGTGACGCTCGCGTTCCGTACCGTCTGACCCACACGTACGAAGGGCCCCGTCGGCATCTGCCGGGCGGGGCCCTTCTCGTGTACGGGGCCGGGTGGTACGGGCTCAGACCACCTGGTGGAGCCAGCGGACCGGGGCGCCCTCGCCCGCGTAGCGGAAGGGCTCCAGTTCGTCGTCCCAGGGTTTGCCGAGCAGTTTGGCGATCTCCGCCTCCAGGTCGGTCTCGCCGCGTGCGGACCGGGCGAGGGCGGCGCGCAGCCGGTCCTCCGGGATGAGGATGTCGCCGTGCATGCCCGTCACGGCGTGGAAGATGCCGAGCTCCGGGGTGGAGCTGTAGCGCTCCCCCTCGGCGGTCGGGCAGGGTTCCGCGGTCACCTCGAAGCGCAGCAGGTGCCAGCCGCGCAGCGCTGAGGCGAGTTTCGAGGCGGTGCCCGCTTCGGCCTGCCAGGAGAACTCGGCTCTCCAGGTGCCCGGCGAGGCGGGCTGCCTGATCCAGTCGAGGTTCACCCGCACCCCGAGCACGCCCGCCACAGCCCATTCCACGTGCGGGCAGAGCGCGCGCGGTGCGGAATGCACGTACAGAACTCCACGTGTCGTCACCGGGACCTCCAGTGTGGGACGAGGTCGGGAATAAACTCCAGAAAACGGACAGTATGTGACGTGATGCAATGTAACGGAAATTATTTGACATTGCGCTACGGGACCTGCGGCCGAAACGCCACGGGAAAAAGCTACCGTGCGTCAGAGGTCATGGTGTGACGTACGGTCGCTCCGAGGCCGGTAAACACAGAGCTTTCACTCAGCAGGACCCCCCGAACGATGCGGGGCGTCGAGGAGGAGACCATCCCATGCGCACCACCGCTCCGCGCCGCCGCGCGCGCCGGACACTCGCGGGCGCGGGAGCGGCGGCCGTCCTGCTGGCCGGAGCGGTGACGGGGTGCGGGCCGGGCGGCTCGGGCGACGACGGCGTGCGCGGGGCGCAGGCCGCGCCGCGCTGGAACACGGCGCCCGCGTCGATCGCGGCGGTGGGCGACTCCATCACCCGTGGATTCGACGCCTGTTCGGTCCTCGCCGACTGCCCGGAGGTCTCGTGGGTCACGGGCAACGACCCCGAAGTCCACTCGCTGGCCGCGCGGCTGCTCGGCGAGGCGGGGGTGCCCGTCCGCAGCTGGAACCACGCGGTGACGGGCTCGCGGATGGCGGACCTGCCGGGGCAGCTGGCGGAGGCGGCCGGGCACAAGCCCGACCTGGTCACGGTCATGGTGGGCTCGAACGACGCCTGTCGGCCCACGGCTTCGTCGATGACGCCGGTGGCGGAGTTCCGGGCCGGTTTCGAGCGGGCCCTCGCGGGGCTGCGGGCCGCGTCCCCCACCACCCAGGTGTACGTCTCCAGCGTGCCGGACCTCCAGCGATTGTGGGAGCAGGGCAAGGACGACCCGATGGTGCGGAAGATCTGGAGCCTGGGCATCTGCCAGTCGATGCTCGCCGATCCGCTGTCGGCGGCCTCGGGGTCGACGGCCCGGCGCGAGCAGGTGCGGGCGCGGGTGGTCGAGTACAACGAAGTGCTCCGCGAGGTCTGCGCGAAGGACGCGCTGTGCCGTTACGACGGCGGCGCGGTCTTCCAGTACCCCTTCGGGGCGGACCAGTTGAGCCGCTGGGACTGGTTCCATCCGGGCAAGGAGGGGCAGGCGCGGCTGGCGGAACTGGCGCACCGCCAGGTGACGGCGGCCGAGCCGCCGCGTTGACGCCGGTGGGCAGGGGGCGGGGGTCAGGACCCGCCCCCTGCCCGGTCTTTTTATGGGGCCCGGCGGGGGTGCTTTCCGGCCATTCCTGTTGTTACGCCGCGTTACGGGGTGTCGAGCGTGGCGGTCAGCCGCGTGTCGCCGTGCGAGTGGCTCGCGCGGACCTCGTAGCTGCCGCCGATCCGCTGCCAGCCGCGGGTGCTCTCGTCCCAGATCTCGAAGGCCCGGGCGGGCAGTTCGATCTCGGTCTCGACGCTCTCGCCGGGGCCCGCCTCGACGCCCGCGAAGGCCGCCAGCCAGCTCGCCGGACGCTCCACCGGGTCTTCGACCGGGGCCAGGTATATCTGGACGACCTCGCGGCCGGGCCGGGGGCCGGTGTTGGTGACGCGCACCCGGGCCGTGGTGGCGGTGACCTCCAGTGACTCGTACGCCCAGTCGGTGTAGCCGAGGCCGTGCCCGAAGGGGAAGGCGGGGACCACGGACCTGGCCTCGTACGCCCGGTAGCCGATGCAGAGCCCCTCGTGGTACTCCAGGCGCCCCTCGGTGGGGACGACTTCGGTAACGGGCGCGTCGGCGAACCGGGCCGGCCAGGTCGTGGGCAGCCGCCCGCCCGGCTCCGCGTCCCCGAGGAGTACGTCGGCCAGCGCGGCCCCGCCCTCCTGCCCGGGGAACCAGGTCAGCAGCACGGCGGCCACCTCCTCGCGCCACGGGAGCTCGACCGGGGAGCCGGCGTTGACGACCACCACGGTGTTCGGGTTGGCGGCGGCGACGGCGCGGACCAGGTCGTCCTGACGGCCCGGCAGGGTGAGGTCGCGGCGGTCGAAGCCCTCGGACTCCACGCGCTCGGTGGTGGCGACGACCACGACGGCGGTGTCTGCGGCGCGGGCGGCCGCCACCGCCTCGGCGATCAGTTCCTCCGGGTCGCGCCGCGGGCCGAGGTGGAGCAGCGAGAACATGATCGCCTTGAGCGGCAGCGCGGTCACGTCGGGGACCTGGTAGGTCAGTGACACCTCCACCGGCTCCCCCTCGGTGAGGGTGAGCCGGGCACGCTCGCTGGGGGCGCCGAAGAAGGCCTCGAAGGGGTCGGCCTCGTTGCCCATCTCCTGGACGCCGCCCCACAGGGTCTCCCCGCCGACGGCAAGGGTGAAGGCGCCGAGCCCCCGGGTGCCGAAGGCGTGCTCGCCGCTCTCGCGCGGCAGGAACGTCCCGGTGACCTCGATGGTCGCCATCGTCTCGTACGTGGCGCCCGCGGGCAGGTCCTCGCCGATCCACTGGACCTGGCCGGAGGGGAGGCTGCCCTCGCCGAGGACGGCGCCGGAGGCGTCGCGGCAGACGGCGCGGAGCTCGAAGCCCTTGTCGGCGGGGGCGAGTTCGTCGGAGGGGTCGGCGCCGACGGCGAAGGTCAGGGTCCCGTCCGCAAGCGCGGCGGTGAGGCCGTCGAGCGGGGAGACGACCCGCTCGGGGAAGACGGTGGCGGAGCCGCCGCCGAGGACGCGGGCATCGCGGGCGGCGGCGCCGATCAGGGCGACGGTGCGGCCGGCGGCGGCGTCGAGCGGCAGGGTCCCGTTCTCGTTGCGGACGAGGACGAAGCCGCGGGCGGCGAGTTCACGGGCCAGTGCCTGGCCGTCGACCGGGGCCGGAGCCTCGGTGACGACTGCGGGGGCGCCCTCCAGGAGGCCGACGCGGGCGGCGAGGCGCAGCACGTTGCGCACGGCCGTGTCGACGGCGGATTCGGGGACCTCGCCGGCGCGGACGGCCTCGGCGAGGGCGGGTCCGTAGACGGTCTGCGGGCCGGGCATGGCCACGTCCAGGCCGCCTTCGATATCGCCGGTGGTGGAGCGGGCGGCCATCCAGTCGGAGACGTTGTATCCGTCGAAGCCCCATTCGCCGCGCAGGACTTCGTTCACCAGGTAGCGGTGCTCGGTCATCGTGGTGCCGTTGACCTGGTTGTAGGCGGTCATGATGCCCCAGGGGTGGGCATTGGCGACGACGGCCTCGAAGGGGGCCAGGTACAGCTCGCGCAGCGGGCGCGGCTCGATGACGCTGTCGACGGTGAACCGCTCGGTCTCGGCGTCGTTGCCGACGAAGTGCTTGACGGTGGTGCCGACCCCGCCGTCCTGGACGCCGTTCACGTAGCCGGTGCCGATGGCGCCGGTGAGGTAGGGGTCCTCGGAGTAGCACTCGAAGTGGCGGCCGCCGAGCGGGGAACGGTGCAGGTTGACGGTGGGCGCGAGGAGGACGTGGACGCCCTTGCGGCGGGCCTCCTGGGCGAGGAGCCGGCCGGCGCGGCGGGCGAGCGCGGGGTCCCAGGCGGCGGCGAGCGCGGTCGGTGAGGGCAGGGCGATGGACGGGTCGTCGGCGGTCCAGCGCACGCCGCGCACCCCGATGGGGCCGTCGGACATGACCAGGGACTGGAGCCCGATCTCGGGGAGGGCGGGCAGGGACCACATGTCCTGGCCGGCCAGCAGGCGGGCCTTGGTGTCGAGATCCAGCTTGCCCAGCGACGCCTCGACGGCGTTTTCGCGGGCCTGATCGGCATCGGTCACGGCCGTGCCTCCTCGGTGAGTGCGGTGGGTGCGGTGCGTGCTGCGTGCGGGTGCCCCCATCGTGGACCCGCTACCTGTAGAGCGGTAGGGCTTGTAATCTTTTCGTGATATCCAGATGCCGTACGGTCCTGCTGGCGGGTCGGAACGAGAAGGGTGCCGGGGCAATGGCCAGAGCGAAGAGCGAGGAGCGGCGCGGGGAGATCGTCCGCGCGGCCGTCGAGGTGATCGCGGAGCGCGGTTACCGGGGCGCGTCCCTGGGCTCGGTCGCCGAGCGCGTGGGCCTGACCCAGCAGGGGCTGCTGCACTACTTCCCGACCAAGGAGGCGCTGCTGGTCGCGGTGCTGGAGGAGCGCGACCGCTGGGACACGGGCGGCGGCTCGCGGGCCTCTGCGGGCGCCTGGCGACTGGACCTGCTGGCCTCGCTGGTGGAGTACAACGCGATGCGCCCCGGCATCGTGCAGACCTTCTCGGCGCTGCTGGGCGAGAGCGTCACCGACGGGCACCCGGCCCGGGAGTTCTTCACCGAGCGCTACGCCCAGGTCCGCGGCGAGATGGCGGCGGTGCTGCGTGCCGAGTTCGGCGACCGGCTCCCCTCGGGCCTCACCCCCGAACAGGCGGCCCCGCTGCTGACGGCGGTCATGGACGGCCTCCAGTACCAGTGGCTCCTCGCCCCCGGATCGGTGGACATGCCGGCTGCGTTCCGGTCCTTCCTGACCCTGCTGCGGGGGCCCGCAGCGGAGTGATCGCCCGAGGGAAGCCGGCCGGGAGCACGTCCCGCGCAGCCGCACTCGGGGGAGATGCCGGAAGGCCGCCGGCGGACTGGCATCCTGAGCCCATGAAGATCGCCGCAGCGCAGATGACCTGTGTACCCGCCGACGTGCGGGCCAACGCCACGGCGGCCGCCGTGCTCGCCGGCCGGGCGCGTGAGGAGGGGGCCGAACTGGTGGTGTTCCCCGAGTTCACGCTGACCGGGTACGAGTTGGCGGCGCTGGCCACCGACCCCGGGCTCTGGACGGACGCCGACGATCCCCGGCTGGACCCGGTGCGTTCCGCCGGCATCGCCACGGCGATCAATGTCGCGCTTCCGGCCGGCGGCGGCCGTCCCGCCATCGCGACGCTGGTCCACGACGCGGACGGCGCGCACGTGACCACGTACGCCAAGCAGCACCTCTACCGGCACGAGCAGGACGTCTTCCGGCCCGGCGGGCAGGACGGGCGTTTCGAACTCGGCGGCATCCGCTTCTCGTTGGGCGTCTGCTACGACAACCACTTCCCCGGGCCGGCCGGCCGGGGCGCGGCCGACGGCTGCCAGGTCCACCTCGCGAGCTCCCTCTACGGGACGGGCGACGGGGTCCACGAGCGCGCCACCGTCCACCCGGGGATCGCGAAGGAGCACGGCCTGTACGTCGTCCTCGCCAACCACGTCGGCCCGGCGGGCCCGTGGACCGGCTGCGGCGGGGCGGCCGTATGGGCCCCGGGCGGCGCGCTGCTGGCCGAGGCGGACGACCGTACGCCGTCCGTGGTGACCGCCGACGTCGGCGCGGCCGGGGTGGCCGGGGTCTGACGGCCCCCGCCGTCAGGCGGGCTCCGGCACCCTCGAGTGGCGCCCGGGACGCGGGGCGTCCCGGTCCGGGGGCTGCGGCGCGGCGGGCTTCCGGTCCGACAGCAGGGCAGGCACCACGAGCAGCAGGGCCGCCACCGTGTACACGCCGACCCACACGACCCAGCCGCCGGGCGGGGCCCAATGGGCATGGGTCGGCACCCACGAGCCCGAGGTCCCGACCGCGAAGCGGCGCAGCGTCCAGTAGAACGAAGCCACGTCGGCCAGCGCGAGGCCGACGGCGGCGAACCCGACCAGCCTGCGCCAGGGGAAGCCCCGCTCGGGTGCCCGGTCCGCACAGATCAACACGGCCATGAGCGGCAGGCCGACGGCGAAGGGCAGCAGGTAGCGGCCCTGCCACACCATGCCGACCCGCTCCGCCTCCGAGGCCTGGGCGACCACCGGCACCATCACGATGGCCGCCAGCATGCCGAGCACCGCGACCGACTCCCGCGCGCGGCCGTAGGCCAGCGCCAGTGCCGCGAGCGTCGCCAGCACACCCAGCCAGACCAGCCAGGTGAAGGCGGGGGCCGGCGTGTCCAGCCAGCCGAAGTACCCGAGCATCTGCTTGACGTAGGTGTAGGAGTTGCCGAGCGTCTTCTTCGCAGCCGTGGCGGCGGTGAGGCTGTCCGGCGTGTTGATCAACGAGTTGTCCGGGTGCTTCGACGCCCAGAGCATCGCACCTGCCGTCGCGATGCCCAGCAGCGCCGTCCAAGCCCACAGGGCCTTGCGGCGCAGCACCTGCCCCAGCACTCCGCGCCGCTGTGCCAGCAGCAGGCAGAAGACCACGGCTCCGGCGAACCAGATCAGTCCGAGCGGCCGGATGTTGATGAGCACCAGACCGCCGACGCCCAGCCTGGCCAGCCGGCGGTTCAGCAGCCGGGGGTCGGGGGACAGCACGATCGACAGCAGGGCCGTCCACACCAGGATCCCGGCGGCGATCTCGCCGCCGCTGGGGTTGACCATGCCGCCCATGTACAGCGTCATCGGCGTGGCCGCGGCCAGCACGCCCAGCACGGCCAGCGAGCGCCGCCGCCACTCGGCGGCCGTGACCAGCGCGCTGGCCAGCAGGGCGGAGCAGAGCAGCGCCGACGCGAAGCGCATGAGGTACAGCCCCTTGGGGCCGTCGACCAGCAGGCTCGGCCAGCCGGTCGCCAGGTAATAGGCCGGGTGGTAGCGGCCGGCCGCGGTGGTGACCTGCACGGTCTTCCCGGAGTTCCCGAGCGAGGGCGCGCAGGACGCGGGCTTCTTCTCGTGCCACGCGTAGCACTCGTGCATCTTGGGGAGGTTCCGGTACCACTCCGGGAGTTGCACCCCGGTCTCGGCGAACTGCCCCTCGATGCCCGCCACCACGTGCGGAACCATCACCTCGGGTCCGCTGATCTGGCCCCTGGCGGCGGCCGCCGCGCGGATGAAGTGCGCGTGCTCATCGGGAGAGCTCGCGAGCGGGCTGGCGGCGGACCAGGAGCCCGCGAGCGTGAAGAACAGCGCGAAGGCGACCAGCCACAGCCGCTTCGGAGTCCTGGCCGACCGGTCGGCCAGCCGCGTCAGTGCGGAGATCATCGGTTTCCTCGAGTCATCGGATGAAGCTCAGCCAGCTCTGGTCGCCGTCCTTGGAGCAGGTACCGCCCGGGGCGAACTTCGGGCAGCTCCCGTCCTTCTCCGTGATGGTGTGCGACACCCAGGGCAGGATCCGGTAGGTGCCTTCCTTGGCCGGCATGTAGCGGTCGGCCATCGAGGAGGAGACGGTGCCGAGGACCAGCAGCAGGGCGCACAGGGCGCCGATCACCGCCCCCTCGCGGCCGGGGAAGCCGGCACGGGGCGTGCCGTCGGCGCCGGCCTCGCGGCGCGCGGCGGCCATCCGCTGCGAGACCAGATGGGCGACCAGCGCGCACAGCAGCAGCCCGCAGTAGAGCAGCTGGTTGTTGGTCCGCGTGTACAGCTGGACGGTCTGTGTCTCGTACATGTGCGAGGCGATGTACATCCGCATCACCCACGCGCTGATGAACATGGCCGCGATGGTGACCACCATGGGCCTGCGGATGCCCAGCCAGATCGCGGCACCGAGGCAGACGAAGGTGACCAGGGCGAAGAGCCCGACCCCGCCGTACTCGCCGGGCGGCGGCCAGTCGCCCACCTTGCCGGGCATGTCGGTGCGCCACATCAGGTAGTAGGCCGGGTCGGTGAAGTTGTCGAAGCGGAAGTTGTAGTCCTTGGTGGTCTGCCCCTCGGTCAGCATCACCATCAGGTAGCGCCCGGCGACCACGAGGAAGGACGCCAGGGTGGCGCCCAGGAAGGCCGCGCCCTTGAGGCGGCCGGACCGCCACGGGAAGTACAGCAGCGCGGCGAACAGCACTCCCGCCGCGCTCCACAGGAACCAGCCCGAGTAGGTGAGGAAGAGCAGGCCGAGCAGTACGCCGAAGCCGGCCCCCTTGAGCAGCAGCGGCCGCCAGCCGTCGGTCCCGCTGCGGCGCAGCGACACCACCATCGCCACGAGTACGGGAACCAGCAGGACGAGGACCGTCTGGCTGTACGGCTTGTACGCGTCGATGAGCGCGAAGGCCGGCGCCACGCCGAAGGCGAGCGCGCGGACCGGGCTCAGCAGCATGCGCCAGCAGAGGTAGACCAGCGGCCCGAAGGCGGCGGCGCCGAGGATCTGGAGGTCCTTGAAGGCGTACGCGGTGTTGCCGCCGCGGAACCACTCGGCGTAGTGGCCGAGGGTGTAGAGGGGCGCCGGCGGGTAGACCGGCGAGCCCGAGGGCCGGCCGTTGGCCACCGCGTGGGCCCACTCGACGATGCGGCCGCTGTCACCGTTGAGGCCGAACATCGGCCACGGCGTGCCGTGGAGGGCGACCACCGCGCCGGCCGCGACGAAGCCGCTGGCCAGACCCGCGATGGCGGCGGCGGCGATCCGGGCGGCGAGGTCGAAGTGGTGGCCCCGGCGCAGCCGCATCGCGAGCGCGACGGCGGCGATGAACAGCAGGCCGACCAGGGCGAACCGCAACTGGATCGCGGCGAGGCCGCTGACCTGGGCGATCCTGTCGAGCGGGTTGAGCTTGAAGCCGCGGGCCAGCACCGGCAGGACGAGCGCCGCGGCGAAGGCGACGACGGCTTCGAGGAGCAGGAGGGTGCCGCGGGAGCGCAGCGAGCCGGGGACCGCCGGTATCGGGCGGGCGGGCGCGGCCGGTCCGCCCGAGGGCAGCCCGGTCACCGGGCCCGCGGTACTGACTGTCACTGCTGTGTCCCTACTGCTGGTCGGTCCTCGGCCCGACGGCCGGTCGGTGCTGGGCAAGCCGCTGCCCGACTCCGGGCCCCCGCGCCGAAGCTCCGGGCCGGGGCGGACTCAAGGGCAGTGAGAGACAGCCTTGGCACTTGCTGCCATGCATACTACGGGCCCTCTCTGGGAATAGAGGGGCCCGGGGAAGTGACCGCCCCGGGCCGGACCAGCCACTAGGCAGTGTCTTCAAAGGGGCTTTAGCCAGAGGAACAGGGATGCGATGGTGACGGCTGCCTGGTAGGACTCGCGGGTTTTGTCGTAGCGAGTGGCGATCGCGCGGAACTGTTTCAGACGGTTGAAGCAGCGTTCGACGACGTTGCGCTTCTTGTAGAGGAGTTTGTCGAAGGTGCACGGTCTGCCTCCGGCACCGCCTCGGCGGATTCGGTTGGCGCGCTGGTCGCGGCGTTCGGGGATGGTGTGGCCGATCCCGCGTTTACGCAGGTAGGCACGTATCTTGCGGGAGCTGTAGCCCTTGTCTCCCAGGACATGGTCGGGGCGGGTCCGAGGTCGACCGCGCCCGGCCCGGCCGACCTTGATGGTGTCCATGACCTCCTCGAAGTGGGTGCAGTCGGCGGCGTTGCCGCCGGTGAGGACGAAGCCGAGCGGTCGGCCGCGACCGTCGCA